>JBBQCI010000023.1:0-43313 GCA_038318565.1 Planctomycetota bacterium | reverse complement strand
CGGCCGTTGGCAGGTCTTCCGGCGCGTCATCCTGCCCGAATTGGTACCGGCCTTGGCAACCGGCTTCGCCCTGGCCCTGGCGCGCGGCGTGGGCGAATACGGTTCGGTGGTGTTCATCAGTGGCAACCTGCCCAACAAGACTGAGATCCTGCCCCAGGTCATCGTCGGTAAGCTCGACCAGTTCAAAGTCGGCGACGCCACCGCCATCGCGGTGTTGATGCTGCTGGTCTCGTTCATTTTGTTGCTGGCGATCAATGTGACCCAGCGCTGGGCGCAGCGGAGGGCCGCGGCATGAGCGCCCGCACCGAACCGCGCTGGGTGCGCAATCTGCTGATCACGGTGGCGCTCGGCTTCGTCGGCCTCTTTCTCGTCGTGCCGCTGGTGGCGGTGTTCTGGGAGGGCTTCGCTGCCGGCGTCCAGGTCTACTGGGACGCCATCTCCGACCCGGATGCGCTGCATGCCATCTGGCTGACCATCTTCGCCATGCTTATCAGTTTGGGCATCAACGGCGTTGCCGGCGTCGCCGCTGCCTGGGCGATCGCGCGGTTCCAGTTTCGTGGACGCAGCCTGTTGATCACCTTGATCGATGTACCGTTCTCGATCTCACCGGTCGTCGTCGGCCTGTTGTTCGTGCTGCTCTTCGGCAGCAGCGGCTGGTTCGGGCCGTGGTTCAAAGCGCAGGGCATCCCGGTACTGTATGCGGTGCCGGCCATCGTCCTCGCCACCCTCTTCATCACCTTCCCGTTCGTCGTTCGCGAACTGGTGCCGGTGATGCAGGCGGTCGGCTCCGAAGAGGAGGAGGCCGCCCGCGTGCTGGGCGCGCGTGGCTGGCACATCCTCTGGCGCATCACCTTGCCGAACGTGAAGTGGGGCCTGCTCTACGGACTCATCCTATGCAGCGCTCGCGCCATCGGCGAGTTCGGTG
Source organism: Planctomycetota bacterium (assembly GCA_038318565.1). Classification (GTDB taxonomy): domain Bacteria; phylum Planctomycetota; class UBA11346; order UBA11346; family UBA11346; genus UBA11346. The sequence goes on along the minus strand of JBBQCI010000023.1, from coordinate 42,388 downwards.
CCGTGTCGATCGTCTCCGGCCACATCCCGGGCAAGACCGCGACCATGCCGCTGCACATCGAGCTGCTCTACAATGACCAGAGCGGTGCCTACCAGTACAACGCCGCCTTCGCCTGCGCCTCGGTCCTCACCCTCATGGCCCTGGTGACGCTGATCGCCAAGGCGGTGGTCGAGTGGCGGGTTGAGCGCAAACAACGCGGTGACGGAATCCACGCATGAGCATAACGATCGACAACGTCACCAAGCGCTTCGGGACGTTTACTGCGCTCAACAACCTGTCGCTGGAGATCGCCAGCGGCGAGCTGGTCGCCCTGCTGGGGCCGTCTGGCTCGGGCAAGACGACCCTGCTGCGCATCATCGCTGGACTGGAGTCCGCCGACCAGGGCCGCGTGCTGTTCACTGGCCACGACCAGACCGGCGTCGGCGCCAAGGACCGCGGCGTCGGCTTCGTCTTCCAGCACTACGCACTGTTTCGCCACATGTCGGTGGCCGAGAACGTCGCTTTCGGCCTGACCGTGCGGCCTCGGGCGACCCGCCCGCCGGTCGCCGAGATCCAGCGCAAGGTCATGCATCTGTTGAAGATGGTCCAGCTCGACTGGACTGCCGACCGGCTGCCGGCCCAGCTTTCAGGCGGCCAACGTCAGCGCATCGCGCTTGCCCGCGCCCTCGCGGTCGAGCCCAAGGTGCTGCTGCTCGACGAACCCTTTGGCGCCCTCGATGCCAAGGTCCGCGCTGAGCTGCGCCGCTGGCTGCGCGAATTGCACGACCAGACCGGGGTCACCACGGTGTTCGTCACCCATGACCAGGAGGAGGCGCTCGAAGTGGCCGACCGCGTGGTGATCATCAATCAAGGGCGCATCGAGCAGGCCGGCGCCCCCGACGACGTCTACGCCAATCCGGCTTCGCCGTTCGTCCACCACTTCCTCGGCACCGTCAACGTCTTCCATGGCCGCATCCACGATGGCATGGCCGCAGTTGGCGAGGCCGACGTCACCTTCGTGCGGCCACATGATGTGGCGGTGTCGAAGGTGCGCGACGAGACGCATCCTCTGGCCGCCACCGTCAAACAGGTCGGTATCGCCGGGGCGCTGGTGCGCTACGACCTCGAGCGCGAGGCTGGTGGTCGGGTCGAGGCGCTGGTCACCCATGCCCGCCAGCGCGAGCTGCAGCTGCAGCCCGGGCAGCAGGTATTCCTCGGTTTCAGCGAGTTCCGCACCTATGCCGCCGGCACTGTGCCGGGAGCATCGTCGGATGACTACGCCATCTGAACGCCCAGCGAACTGGCAGATGATTTCCCCCCCAAGCCACTAGGACTACAGCCATGCCCATCTACGCCGACAATTCCCTTTCCATCGGTAAGACCCCGCTGGTCAAACTCAACCGCGTCACCGATGGAGCCAAAGGCATTGTGTTGGCAAAGATCGAAGGCCGTAATCCGGCGTATTCGATCAAGTGCCGCATCGGCGCTGCAATGATCTGGGACGCCGAGAAGCGCGGCGTGCTGAAGCAGGGCATGGAGATCGTCGAGCCGACCTCGGGCAATACCGGCATCGCCTTGGCCTTCGTCGCCGCAGCGCGCGGCTACCCGATCACCCTGACCATGCCCGAGACCATGTCGATCGAGCGCCGCCGCGTGCTCGCGGCATTCGGTGCCAAGCTGGTGCTGACTCCTGGCGGCGAAGGCATGGCCGGAGCCGTGCGCAAGGCCGAGGAGATCGTCGCCACTGACAGCGCCCGCTTCTACATGCCGCAGCAGTTCAAGAATCCGGCCAACCCGCAGATCCACCACGACACCACCGGTCCCGAGATCTGGGAGGACACCGAAGGCAAGATGGACGTGTTCGTGGCCGGCGTCGGCACCGGCGGCACCATCACCGGCGTCAGCCGCTTCTGGAAGCAGACCAAGGGTACGCCGCTACTGTCCGTCGCGGTCGAACCAGCCACCAACCCGATCCTCAGTCAGAAGAAGGCGGGCGAACCATTGACTCCTGGCCGTCACAAGATCCAGGGCATCGGCGCCAACTTCATCCCCGATATCGTCGATCTCTCGCTGATCGACCGGATTGAGCCCGTGACCGATGACGAGGCGATCACCATGGCCAGGCGCCTAGCCAAAGAAGAAGGCATCATCTGCGGCATCAGCTGCGGAGCAGCCGCCTTCGCTGCTGTCCGGTTGGCCAAGCTCCCCGAATTCGCCGGCAAGACCATCGTCACCATTCTGCCGGATGCCGGCGAGCGCTATATGTCAACGGTGCTGTTCGAGGGCGTCGGCGCGTGAAGTTCGCCACCCTGTGCGTCCACGCTGGCGTCCAGCCGGATGCCGAACACGGCGCGGTGATGCCGCCGCTGTACCTCAGCAGCACCTACAGCTTTGCTGATTTCAACAAACCGCGGCGATTCGACTACAGTCGCAGCGGCAATCCGACCCGCCAGGCGCTGGAGGACGCGCTCGCCGCCCTTGAAGGCGGCACGCGCGGATTTGCCGTCGCCTCCGGTATGGCCGCCGAAAGCTGTACGCTCGCTCTGCTCTCGGCAGGCGACCATCTAGTGGTGCATGACGATCTCTATGGCGGCACCTACCGCCTGATCACCAGCGTGACTACCCGCATGGGCGTACAGGTCGACTTTGCCGACCTGCGCGATCCGACCGCCTTGAACTGGGCGCTCAAGCCGAATACCAAGATGGTGTGGCTGGAATCGCCGACCAATCCGCTGATGAACCTGCTCGACCTCGCCGCGCTGGCCACGATCTGCCGCGCCAAGGGCGTGATCAGCGTGTGCGACAACACGTTCTTGTCGCCGTTCTTCCAACGTCCACTCGACCTCGGCATCGACATCGCCCTGCACTCGACCACCAAGTACATCAACGGCCACAGCGACGTGGTCGGTGGCGGTCTGGTGGTCAAGGACGCTGCTCTGGCCGAGCGTCTCGGCTTTCTGCAGAACGCCCTGGGCGTCCCGCAGGCTCCGCATGACTGCTATTTGGTGATGCGTGGCTTGAAGACCCTGCCGCTGCGCATGAAGACCCATCATGACAACGCGGTGCGCCTGGCGCGCTGGCTGGAACGTCATCCGGCAGTGTCGGCGGTGCACCACCCGTGGCTGGAGAGCCACCCGCAGCACGCTCTGGCCAAGCGCCAGATGACCGGCGGCGGCGGCACCTTCAGCTTCCGCTTGAAAGGCGGCAACGAAGCGGCCCGCCGACTGCTGACCTCGACCAAGCTGTTTGTCCTCGCCGAAAGTCTCGGCGGGGTCGAGTCACTGATTGAGCATCCGTGGACGATGACCCACCTATCGATGCCCGAGGACGTACGTCGCCGGGTCGGCATCACCGAGGATCTGATCCGCATCTCGGTTGGTATTGAGGACGCCGACGACCTGGAAGCTGATCTCGCCCAGGCGCTCCGATAGACTCAGTGCACCGTTAGGCGCTACGGAAGCCTGCGGCGTCGCCAGCCGAGTAGGCCGAGTACCACGAGTCCGGCGGCTCCGGCGCCGCAGCCTCCGCCGCTGACGCCCGAAACGCCATCGGTGGTCGTGCCGCCGCCGCCGCCGCCACCAAGAGGGCCGAAGCTCAGCACCATGGTGGTGTTTGAGGTGCCACTGGCATTGAACGCGGCTACCTGCAGCACGGTCGTTGCGACATCGGTCGTGGTCGGCGTGCCGCTCAATGTGCCTGTCGCCGGATCCAGACTCAGCCAAATCGGCCGACCTGTCACCGTCCAACCCACTGGACTGCCGGTGGCGATCAGGGTGGCAGTGAATGCCTGATCAGCCGTGGCCGTCAGGCTGCCGGGCCCAGTGATCACCGGGGCTCCGCTGATCGCTGTGGTCAGCGACATCAACGCGGTGGTCTGGGCGGTCTTGCCGCTGCGCGTGGCGCGCAGAATGGGTTGGGCAAGTGCCGCGGCGGTGGGTGTACCGCGGATCACGCCGTTGGATCCTAGGGAAAGTCCGGCTGGCAGGCTGGTAGCGCTCCAGCGGCTGGTGCCGGAGTTATCAATTAGCACCAGGGTGGCGGCCTGCCCGACGGTAAGGAACCACGGACCGGCATCGCGGATTTGCGGCATGCCGGCGGGATTGTCAGTCACGGTCAGGACGGCGTGTGTCTGGTTGCTGGCCGCGCCATTGCTGGCGCTAAGCAGCACATTTGAACGCCCGGTTGTCGTCGGCCGGCCGATCAGCCGTCCGGTGGTCAGATCCGGATCGACGTCGGTGGGCAGACCGTTGATACTCCAGCCGGTCAACGTGCCGGTGGCCAGCAGTGAAGCGGCGAAGGCTGAGCCATTTGTCACCGTCCATTGCAAAGGAGCGATTGGCAGCGGCGCGCCCGTGGTCGCGGCGAGGACCATCGTCTGCAGGGGGGTGGTCGCACTGCCGGCGCTGTTCCTGGCGGTCAGCTGCAACGTGACGATGCCGGCTATCGTTGGCGTGCCGCTGATCAGACCGGTGCTATCGACCGTGAAGGTTCCGCTGCTGTCGACCAGGCTATACGAAGTGGGCACACCATCGGCAGTCTGCATGGCGATCACCGCTGGCACGCTGACCGTCAGCGGCGGCGGGGCGATTGCGGTGATGGTTGGAGCTAGCATGACGGCCGGCAGCACCCGCAGCGCCAAGGTGGTGTTGAATGTGGACAGGGTGGTGGGATTGATCGCACTCAGGAGCATGTTGTAGAGACCGGCGGTGCCGCCGATCGCCGGGATGCCGGTCAGTTCGCCGCTGCTGATATCCAAGGTCAATGCCGCAGGAACCGAACCGGCACTCCACGTCGCATTCTGGGTGGCGATTGCGCGCCAGACCACGCCGCTGCCTTCGGTTGCCAACAGCACAGCAGGCGAGCGAAAGACCGGGTCGCTAGCGCCAGGGGTCGTGATGGGGATGGCGATTATTCCCGTGCAGGTGCCGAAGGCGTTGCTGGCGGCGACGCTGACATTCACCCCGCCCAGCCCGCTGGTCGGGGTTCCGGACAGCAGACCGGTGGCGGCATCCAGAATCAACCAGCCAGGTTGCCCGGTGGCACTGAAGTTGGTCGCATCCGTCGCGTGGATCCAGCAGGCGAACGGGGCTCCTGCGGTGGCCTGCGGCTGCACTGGTAAGGCGAGGACCGGAACTCCGCTGCTGCGGATCGTCACGCCGATCACCATGGTCGTAGCCGTCGTCCCGCTATCAGCCGAAATCTCAACATTGTAGGTGCCAACCAAACCTGGTGCGCCGGTGATCAGTCCTACGGCGTCGATACTCAGGCCACTAGGCAGTCCGATCTCGCTGAACGTCGGCGCGGCAGTCGCGCTGAGCAGTTGGATTGAAGACGGAGCATTTTCGGTGATGGAGACGTAGCCGGCATTGCTGACCGAGCCGGTGCCGGCGACATCGACCGTTAGGGTCAGGGGTATGCCGGTCGCCCCGGTGGCACCGAGGTTGATGGTGAATGGGCTGCCAGTCGCGGTGGTCGGCGTACCAGTGATGCGGCCGCTGGCGCTGTCGAGAGTCAGGCCGGCCGGCAAGCCGGAAGCGGTGTACGCCGTCACCGATCCGCTCGTGAGGATCGCGCAGGTGAACGGCACCCCGACGATGGCGCGGGCGGTGCTCGGCCCGTCGATGCTCACGGCGGCCGACAACCCAACTATGCAGGCGAGCAGCAAGAGCAGTCGGAACATCAGAACCGCCCGCTCCAGCCGATCGCGCATTCCGGGCTGTCGATGCTGACCTGATAGGAATCCTCGCCGCTATAGGAGTTGAGCCAGAGCGAGCGCCAACCAACTTCAGCAACCAGATCGCCGCCGGCCAGGCGTCCGCGGATACCGCCGCGCAGACCGAGGCCGGCATACAGGCCGCTCTGATCGACGACCGCGCCAGGCTCTGCCCCCAGGCGCAGGTCCGCCTGCCCGACCTCAGCCAGCGGACGGACGGTCAAGGCCCAGCGATCATTGATGGCCAGGGCTGCTCGCACGAAGGGCCGCAATCCGATCATGCTGACGTATTGGCCCCCGGTCCGGTCCTGACGGGTGATCACCGCCTCGCCACCCCAGCTCCACTCCAGGAGATGGTCGATCGGTTTGCTGTGTTCCAGCCCTACGGCCAGACCAAGAGCCACCGGACCCGTGTCATCGATGTTGGTGCCCGGACCATCGAGGCGGAGTCGCCAGACTGAGACTTCGAGTTGTCCGCTCAGACGCCAACAACCGGCGTTGGGGCAGCGGACGGCGGCCGGTGGTGGAGGCGGCTCTGGTTCTGCTGGGGGTTCAAAGTTTGCCACGGTCGCTGGGGCAGGCGGTGGCAGAGTGGCGAGACCTTCACGGACTGCAGTCAGACGCTCCGCCAGCGCTTCGGCATTCGGCGTCCCGGATTTGGCCAGTCGCGGCTTGAGTCGTTCGAGATCATCAATCGCACGCTGAGTCCGATCTGTAAGTTCCTGCTGCTCAGTACGATGTGTAGTGCAGCCCGAGGCCGACACGAGGAGCACCCCGGCGATCGGCCATGAGCAGGAAAACGACAACAGTGAGCGGAGATCCGCCATATTCGGATCTAGCGCACACGGCGTGCCAGTTGGGTGCGCGACGACCAGGCTTGTCGAACAGCGGACATCGGTTGCGGATCCCGCTAATCAGCCCGGGGTAAGCCGATGACTGGCTTGGCATGGCATGAAGCCCGGTTGCTCCCGGCTACCCCGCCGGATCCTCGCATCATGCGACCCGGAATCACATCGACATAGGGCACGAAGGCTCAGCGCCGCATTGTCCAAGAGCGGAACGCTGGTGAATCTTCTCAGGATCGGGCATATCTCGTATTCAGCCTTTTCATCACAATGACTTCTTGGCAATCCGCATTCAGGCCGTTTCTGCTGTGGCCTGAAAACCTCGTCGATTCCAGAAATGGGCGCTGCATCAACCTTACCTTGACGACCTGGGTTATTTTACCCTGGACGACCACCTGTCGCCCGTTGTATTCTCCATGGCAGCATGGATCTGGCCTGCCGTATCGCTGCCGTCGAGCGCGCCACCCGGGGAACGGTGTGCTTTCATGACTACTCTGGTCGTCTGGAGGCGCTGGTCGGCAGTGCCCGGATCCAGCACCGCACGCCCTTCTGCGTCCGGCAGAAGGCGCAGACATCGGGGGCCTGCACGCGCTGCGAAGCCGACTTCTGCCAAGCCACTGCCACACGTCTGGCCGAGGGTTTCCTCAAACGCTGTCATGCCGGGGTGATCGAGGCCTATGTGCCGATCCGGGACGCCGATGGCCAGACTGGGGCGGTGTTCCTCGGCCCCTGGCGCTGGACCGGCCGCGCCGTGCCGCCGGAGGTGCAGCAGGATCCCCAGTCCGCTACCCGCCCGGCCCGCGCCCCGGACCCACCCAGCCTCGACGATCCGCAGCGGCTGGAGGACACTCTGTTACTTGCCCAACTGCTGGCCTCGCACTGCGAGCGGCTGCTGGCTGGTCCGCTAGAGCGCCAGGACGAGGCGCAGCGTATCCGAGCCTTCGCTGCCCAGCATCTCAGCCTCGACTGCTCGCTCGCTGATGTGGCGGCCCATCTTGGCATGTCCGAGCGCAGCGCCTCGCGGCTGGTCCGGCGGGTCTGCAGCACGACTTGGCCGCAGCTGCTTACCGCTGTGCGCCTGGAGCGCGCCCGTCGGTTACTCGCCCTCACCGATCTGGAGGTCGGTGAGGTGGCCAGGCGCTGCGGCCTGCGAGACCACCGCTACCTCGCCCGCCTGTTCCAGCGCGCCTATGCATGCACGCCCGGAGTCTGGCGGGCGCGCGCGATCGGCTGAAAAGTCCACCTCGCTGGACGAAGCCGACACTCGTCGCCCGGACCTGTCGCGCTAGACTGCAGGCATGCAAACCTGCACCGAACCTGCCCGTTCCACCGTCATAGTCGCCGACTGCGACGTGCTTGTCGCCGGCGGCGGTCCGGCTGGCTTCTGCGCCGCTCTTGCAGCAGCGCGCGGCGGCGCTCGGACCACGCTGCTGGAGGCGCAAGGCCGCCTCGGCGGCATCTGGACCAGCGGACTGCTTTCGTGGATCCTCGACCATCGCGATAAGGGTGGTATTCTTGGCGAATTGATCGCGACGCTGACCGCGCGTGGACTTGCCGAACCGGCGATGTCGCGCTCGCGCGGCATCGCCTGCGATGTCGAGGGGCTCAAGCTGCTGCTGGAGGAACTGGCTTCCGCCGCCGGCATCCGGCTGCGCTACCATACCCGCGTGGTGGCCACGCTGCGCGACGGCGACCGCCTGACCGCCGCCATCACCGAGAGCCGCGCCGGCCGCGAGGCCTGGACTGCGCTGCAATTCGTCGACTGCACCGGCGACGGTGATCTGGCGGCATACGCCGGCTGCGCCTATGAGGTTGGACGGTCCGAGGATGGGAAATGCCAGCCATTGTCGCTCATTGCCCTGCTCGCCGGGATCGACGATGCCGGCATCGGCGAATACGTGCGCAGCGACAGCAACGACGGTTGGCAGGACACGCAACGTCTGCTGGAGCGGCTCGCCAGCCAGGGCGTGGTGCCGACCTATGGTAAGCCGATCATCTTCCGCATCGCCGACGGGCTGTACGGCATGATGGCCAACCACCAGTACGGCGTGCGTTGCGACGAGGCCGACGGGGTCACCATCGCCACGGTGCAGGCCCGCGCCGAGTATCAGCGCATCGTCGCCGCTCTGCGTGCCAGCGGCGGCGGCTGGTCGCGGTTGCGTCTAGTTGCCACTGGCGCGCACATCGGCGTGCGCGAGGGCCGACGCATCCGCGGCCGCTACGTCGTCGGCACCGACGACCTGGTACGCGGTGCGCGCTTCCCCGATGCGGTCACGCGCTGCGCCTTCGGTGTCGACGTTCACGCTCTGTCCCACAGTGGCAGCCGTGACTTCGAGAAGACCGGGGTGAAGAGCCAGCCATACGACATCCCGATGCGCGCCCTGATCGCACATGGCTTCGACAACCTGCTTATGGGCGGTCGCTGCATCAGCGGCGACTTCATCGCTCATAGCAGCTACCGGGTCACCGGCGACGCCGCCGCCCTGGGGCAGGCTGCCGGCGCCGGCGCTGCCGTCGCCGCCCTGCGCGGTGAAGCCGCGCACGCCGTGCCCTGGAGCGAGATCGATGCCGCCCTCCGTCGACTGGGCTGGCTGCCGCCGACTTAGTTGGCGTGACGCATCACGCATTCAGCCCGACTTGCTCAGGAGACGAGAAACGTTGCGCGCAATTTGGCGTGCAAGGTGTGCCGCGAAAACGCGTAGCTTCAGCAGATCGTGATCGCTGCCGGGCTAGATGATCTCGTCGACGATGCCGTAGGCCTTGGCCGCTTCGGCGTCCAGCCAGTAATCGCGATCGCAGTCTTCGGAGACCTTCTCGAACGGCTGATTGCAGTTCTCGGCCAGGATCCGCAGCAGCATTTCCTTCATCTTCAGGATGCGCTTGGCTGAGATCTCGACGTCAGTGGCCTGGCCGCGGGCACCGCCGAGCGGCTGGTGCAGCAGCACTTCGCCGTGCTTGAGGATCTTGCGGTGGCCTTTGGCGCAGCCCGACAGGATGATCGCGCCCATCGAGGCGGCCATGCCGCTGACGATGCAGTGGACCGGCGCGGGCGAGCGCTTGATCACATCATAGATTGCCATGCCGTCGACGATCGAGCCGCCTGGCGAATTCAGCCACAGGGTGATCGGCTTCTTGGCGTCTTCGAGGCCGAGGTAGGTCAGCTGGCGCACGCAGCGGTTGGCGCTGCGGTTGTTGACCTCCTCGCCAAACCACACGATGCGTTCGGACAGCAGACGGGTGGGGATGTCCATCAACGTCTGTTTGCCATCCTTGGTGACGATCACCTTCGGCTCGGGCTCGGCCCCGCCGGTCATGTCATCGTCGTCGTCGGAGCGGTGGAGCTTGGTCATGCTGTGGACGCTACGTGAGCGGTGCTGGGGCGGAAGGGGGCAGCTTGGGGACCTTGCGACTGGTGCCGGTCGGCCGGTGGCGCATCAAGCGCCGAACAGGACCAGCCTGGCGCCCGCTGTACGGAAAGTGGCCCGAATGCGCGCCCGTCCGTCGTCCAGACGCTCGACGGTCGCCTCGCCGCCAACGCACGGCATCGACCAGGCGAGGGGATCGACGGGCGTCGCGGTGACGTGTTCCCAGGTGCCGGTCTGGGCGGCGAAAATAGCTACCAGACCGCGACCAGCATGCAGCTTCTCGTGGATTTCCGGCGCCATGCCCGGAGATCCGATGCGGCGGGGTTGGGCGCGGGTGACAGCATCGCGCACGTTGCGCCAGCGTTCGATGACGCTGCGAATGCGCGCCACCCCGGCCGCAGAAACGGCTGCTAGGTCGCCCCAGAAGCCGTTGTGGCCGATCACCACTGAGGCGAGTGTCACCTCAAGGATGTCGACCGCAGCATTGGGGGTGGTCCACGAACGCTCGCCGATCTGGCGATCGTCGGGCAGGTAATGGACCAGGGTCAGATTGGCCGGCAGCCAGCGGTCGTAGGCGTAGCTTTGGCGGCAGACCATCGCCCGGGTCGAGCCAGGGCCGAGGAACATGTTGGAATTGCCGTCGACCGCATTGGGCAGGTCGTAATTGGCGAAGTAGGGTCCGTTGTTGACCAGGAAGTACCGGCCACTGGCGAGGAAGGCTAGGCCGACGGCTCGTCCGTCTTCGGTGACATCGAAATCGACGATCGCCTCGGGCACTGCCGCCGCCAGCCGCTCGACCACCTCGGCCATGGCCAGCGGCAAGAGGTAGGCATAACGCGCGGCCCGCTCTTCCTCGCTTGCCTCAGCGCCGCCATGACGGTGTCCAAGCGCATCACAGCCCCACTGCCCAATCGCGTCCCATTTGAAGACGGTGACACCGGTCTCGCGATGCAGACGGATCAACTCATCGGCGAACGCCTCGGCCCAGCGCGACACCAGGCAGAGGTTCTGGCTCGCTTCTGTCTCCCAGACCGGATGCGCGCCGCCCGGTTTGCCCTGGTTGCACATCAGGCAGTCCTCGTGGTCGGCGCGGGCCTGCGAGCTGATGGCGGCGTGCAGCGGTCCGAACCAGAGTCCAAGGCGCATGCCATGCGCATCAAGCGCCGCCCGTATCGGTTCAAGTCCGCGCGGAAAGCGCTCGGTCGACGTGCGCCAATCGCCGGTCTTCTCGTACCAGCCGGTGTCGAGGACGAACACATTGAGGCCCATGCGTGCAGCGATGTCGATCTCCAACAGGATGCGCGCCTCGTTCATGTCGGCGAGGTAGGGCTTGCCCTCCCAGTGCTTGGCGCGCTCTTGGCGGTTCCAAGTGTTGTAGCACATCAGCGGCCGGCGGGTTGCCGGACGCAGCGCGAGATGGTCGAGGACGAAGCGTCGATAGGCGTGGGCCAGATCGTCCTGTCCGCCTGCCACCGCTGCGACTTCCAGCCACGGTGAGACCCACGGCAGGTCGTCGCCTTGGCAGTAGGTACCCTTCACCGCATCAAGCGATATCCGACCCTCAGAGCGGCTAAACGCGAGGAACGCCTCGTTCGATTGCGAGCCATGTTCATAGGCGAGCAGAATCGCCTGGTTGCTTCGCTGGATAGTGACGATCGGACCCATTTCTACCGCGCCATCGGCTAGTTCCCGTTCTTGCGGCAGGTAGCTGTGGGTCAGCTCATTGAAGGCAGACAGTTCGACCAGTTGCATCTCGGCCTCAGGTCCGAAATCGCAGTCGAGGAAGTGCAGTTGGTCGCGACCGTTGGGCTTGGTCAGTCGGCCAGGGCCATGCAGCGCGATGCGCAGCCGCACGACCGGATCATCGGCAGCGTAGCGCAGCATCAGCTCCAGACGATGATCCGCAGCCTGGACCAGCGTGCCGCTCCAGCTTGCTTCCGAACAGCCGTTGGGCAGTTCGCGGCGTGGGCCGGCCTGCCAGGAGTCCACGGCACCGATAACGTCCCGTCCATCCAGCGACCACCTGGGTGGCGCGATGGCCAGCGACGGTTGCCCAGGCATCGTATACGTGATGAGCTTGGTGGGGGATCCGATCACGGATAGCTGGGCATGACGTAGCGTTACAGTGGTCATACTGCGATCATCAGCCTACTTATCATCTCTGGCAATCATCTACTTGTGAGCGATCATCGTATATGTGATCATCAATCGAGCCTTGGACATCACGCCTCTGGGGCATCTCCCAGGATACGGACTGCTCGGCCGTGTTGCTATCGAGCGCGCCGGTCCGGGCTATCGCCGTGACGTGCTGCGACGTGCGCGTAGCAACGGCATATTGCAGATCACCCTGGACGGTTGCGGCTGGTGCCGAGTCGGCGACGGCCCAGAGCATCGCGTGCCAGTGGGTTCGGCGATGGTCTTTCACACCCAGATGCATCGCTCGCTGGTCTACGGACTGCCGGCGGGCGGCATGTGGGAATTCCTTTACGCCGATCTCGATGGCGAGTCTGCGCGCAGTTGTATCGCGGACATCGTCAACGTGCGCGGACATGTTGTCCCGCTGATGGCATCCCATCCGGCCGTCCGAGTCTGCGCCAAATTGCTGCCGTCTATGCCCCTGGCGCATCGTACAATGCCGGCCGCCGAATCCGCCCGATTGGCAAGTGGCCTGCTGATTGCCCTAGCCGAATCGGTCGCGGGTACTGTCGATCCGCTGGTGGACGCGGCGATGACCTGGCTGCGAACCCGCCTGTGCCGTCAGGTGTCGATCGCCGAGTGCGCAGCCGCGCACGGCATGACCCGTGAACATCTGACCCGCCTGTTCGCCCGTCAGGCCGGCGAAGGGCCTGCGGCTTGGCTGACGCGTCAGCGACTTGCTCATGCTCGGGTCCTACTATTGGAACCAGAGGTCCGGATCGCCGCGGTCGCCCGCGCCTGCGGGTTCGCTTCTCCGGCGCATTTCTCGGCGGTGTTCCGCGGGCATATCGGTAACAGCCCGCTTACGTGGCGACGGCAACTCGGTCCTGCCGCTGTAGCATCGTAGACGAAGATGCGTTGTAACTACTCAGCCGGGGCCCCGTCGCGCAGCGATGGGGCGGGCGCCGAGTGGCGCTGGGCGGATAGAATGGGCGAAGCCCATCCGCCCACGGTTTCGGAGCCGTGCGACGAAACCGAGCCGCGACAAAGCCCGTGGGGGCAGGCCCGCAGGGCCGCGGGGGCGGAGCCCCTGAGATGTTACGATGCGTTTACGAACGGCCCAAGAGAGCGAGGAAACGCGGGTCTAGCGCAAATACTTGATCGCCACGACGCGGTTGCCCTTGGCGTTGTAGATAACCTTATCCATCAGGTTCTTGATCAGGTGGACGCCATAGCCGCCTAGGCGCTTACCTTCGGTCTGGCGGCGTTCGATGTGACCGATCGGGTCGGCGCTGGGATCGGGCAGCTTGACCGGGTCGAAGCCGGGGCCTTCGTCTTCGATGTAGACCATCACCTTGCCGGGCAGAATGCGGCAGCCGAACACCACCTTCTTGTCCTTGTCGAAGCGGTTGCCCCATTCGATGGCGTTGCGACCGAATTCGTCGAGCGCGAGACGGACCTCGCTGGCAACCGGTTCGGGGATGCGGAAGCGTTCGAGCAGGCCAAGGAACTTGCGATACTTGAACAGGATCGATTCGCTGGTTGCGCCGGTGACTTCGAACCAGCCGAGCGGATCGTATTCGACCTTCATTGCCTCGCCGACCAGTGGCCGGTGCTGCAGGGCGTTGGCCGCCGAGACGATCAGGTCGTCGATTGAGACCGGCTTGACCAGGTAGTCGCAGGCGCCGCGCTTGAGGCAGCGCATGACCACGTCGTCGTGGCCGAGGGCGGTCAGCATGATCACGGCACCGGGGTGGCTGCGCCGGTGCAACTCCTCCAGCAGGGCCTCGCCGTCCATCCGCGGCATGATGATGTCGCTGATCACCAGATCGACTGGGCGGGTGGCGTCATTGATCCGGTCGAGGGCCTCGCGGCCATCGCTGGCGGTCTCGACGGTGACCTGCGGCCCAAGGTCGCGCAGGGTCTCGGCAAAGTGGTCACGCAGCGCCGGCTTGTCTTCGACCACCAGGATGGTCGCAGCCGCGATATGATCAGAAGCCGTCATCGGGATACCTCCCTGCCCATGATGGCGGCCCGGACGGCGCCTGCCAGTGTCGAGCGGCTTCTCTGCCAGGGTGATTACGGGTACCCCCGATCAGTCACGGAAACAGACGCTGCGCGTTCTTACTCCGCATTATCGTGGCGCGACGGCCAACCGCCGACACATTCCGCGCCATATACCTGGAGATGACGACATGTCGGATACCGCCGCCCAGCCCGCCCAGCCCGCCCAGCCTGCTGCCGAAAAGCCGGCCGAGAAGTCGGTCGACAAGCCGGTCGACAAAGCCGCCCAGGACAAGCAGGCGGTAGCCTGGCTGAGGCAGGTCTCGGGCCAGGTCCGCAGCGAGTTGGGCAAGGTGATCGTCGGACAGGACGAGGTGGTCGAACAGCTGCTGGTGGCGATCTTCGCCAAGGGCCATTGCCTGCTCGAAGGTGTGCCTGGCCTGGCCAAGACCCTGCTGATCAGTTCGCTGTCGAAGACCCTCGACATGTCCTTCAAGCGCGTGCAGTTCACTCCCGACTTGATGCCGTCCGACATTGTCGGCACCGAAATCCTGCAAGAGGATCCGGTGACCAAGCAGCGCATGTTCAAGTTCATGAAGGGCCCGATTTTCGCCAACATCGTGCTGGCCGACGAGATCAACCGTACCCCGCCCAAGACCCAGGCCGCCCTGCTGGAGGCCATGCAGGAGAAGCGCGTCACTGCTGGTGGCGAGACGCACGTCCTTGAAGCGCCCTTCTTCGTCCTCGCGACCCAGAACCCGCTGGATCAGGAAGGCACCTATCCGCTCCCCGAGGCCCAGCTCGACCGCTTCATCTTTAAAATCTCGGTCGGCTACCCGAGCGACGAGGAAGAGCTGGAGATCATGCGCCGGGTGGCCAGTCCACTCATGGCCGAGGCCGAAAAAGCGATCCAGAAGGTGATGACGGCACAGCAGGTGATCGGCGTCCAAAAGCTGGTCATGCGGGTGCCGGTCGCCGAGCAGATCCTGCAGTATGCCAAGAATCTGGTCCGTTCGTCCCGCCCCGATCAGCCGGAATCGCCGGAATTCATTAAGCGATGGATCAGCTGGGGCGCCGGCCCGCGCGCCTCGATCAACCTGATCCTGGCGGCCAAGAGCCGCGCTGTCCTGCTGGGTAAGTTCGCAGTCGGCTTCGACGACATCGCCGCCGTCGCGGTGCCTGTCCTGCGCCATCGTATCGCCTGCAGCTACACCGCTACCGCCGAGGGGGTGACCACCGAGAAGGTGGTCGCGCAGCTCCTGGAGACGGTGCAGAAGGGCTGAGCAGGTGGCGCTGGCTCCGAAAACGAAGGGTCCCGGCTATGTTCCGGACCCCGAGACCCTTGCCAAGATCGGTCGCCTCGACCTCAAGGCGCGCGGTCTTGTCGAAGGCTTCCTGTCGGGCATGCACCGCAGCCCGTACCTCGGCAGCTCGGTAGAGTTTGCCCAGCATCGCGGCTACGTGCCTGGCGACGACATCAAGCACCTCGACTGGAAGGTGTGGGGCAAGAACGAACGCTATTATATTCGTCAGTACCGCGCCGAGACCAACCTGGTCGCCTGGGTGCTGGTCGATTGCAGTGCTTCGATGGAATACGCCGGCAGCAAGGCCGCCAAGGGCCAGACCAAGCTGGAGTGGGCCCGGCTGGCCGCAGCGGCCATCTCGTGGATGGTCCTGTTGCAGAGCGACGCAGTCGGCCTGTGTACCTTCGCCGGCGACGTTCAGGAATTCGTCCCGCGTTCGTCGCGCAAGGACCACCTCGGCCGGATGTGCGATGCGCTGGTGCGCGCCCACGGCGAGCCGCGTACTGCCATTGGCCCGGTCATCCGCCAGGCCGCTGAGCGCATCCGTTCTCGCGGCATCGTCGTGCTGATCAGCGACCTGTTCGTTGAGACCGACGACCTAGTCAAGGGACTCGCCCGGCTGCGCCATGATGGCCACGATGTGCTGGTTATCCACGTGCTGGACGACGACGAGCTGCAATTCCCCTTCGAGGGCCAGATCCAGTTCCACGGCCTGGAACTCGACCAGAAGATCCTGCTCAATCCGCGCCAGATCAAGGCTGCCTATCTCGCTGAGTTGGAGAAGCACATCACTGCGATCGACGCGGCCTGCCGCGGCAGTGGGGTCGATCACATCATGGCCAGCACGTCGTCGCCGGTCGACGTCGTGTTGTCGGCCTATTTCAACAAGCGCTCCGCCATGTCGACGGCTGGCACGCGCGGGGCGATTGGTCGATGAGCTGGGTCGCCATGTCCGCACAGGGCCGTAGGGGTGAAAGCTCTGGGAAGGGATCATGACCTTTCTGGCGCCCCTACTTGCCGGCCTGACCGCGCTTGCAGCCGTACCGCTGATCATCTGGCTGCTCAACCGCAACCGCTTCAAGGTGGTGCGTTGGCCGGCCCTCGAATTCCTGCTCAAGACCCTGCAGAAAAGCTCACGTCGGCTGCAGATCCGCGAACTGCTGCTGCTCATCCTGCGCACTCTGGCGGTGGTCCTGATGGCCCTCGCCCTGGCCCGGCCCTCGATCGCCAGCGGCGGCTTCGAGCTACTCGGCCTGCGCGGCGGCGTTTCAGCGGTGA
The DNA here is from genome assembly GCA_038318565.1 of Planctomycetota bacterium. Lineage (GTDB taxonomy): Bacteria > Planctomycetota > UBA11346 > UBA11346 > UBA11346 > UBA11346. The sequence goes on along the minus strand of JBBQCI010000023.1, from coordinate 25,764 downwards.
TCGTCCTCGACCACAGCCTGTCGATGGCCACGCGCGACGGCAACGGCACCCGATTGGATGCCGCCAAGGCGCGCGCCCAGGAACTGGTCGCCAAGCTGCCGCGCGGCTCCTCGGCGGCCCTGGTGCTGATGTCCGACACCGCCCAGGCCGAGCTAGCAGAGCCGAGCCAAGACCTCGCCTATGTCGCTCAGGCCATCGAGGCTGCGCCGCAGGGCGACGGCGGCACCAGTGTCACTGCCGGCATCGCCCGCGCGGCTGAGATCCTGCGTGACGCCAGCGGCCGGCGCGAGATCCATCTAGTTGGCGACATGCAGGAACGCGGCTGGCCGGCACCTGACGACCGTGCCTGGAAGTCGATCGCCGACGAACTGGCTAAGCCGGGCGCTCCGACCCTATTCATTGCCGACACCGGTGGCGAAGCTCCCCGCGACAACGTTCAAGTCGAGCGTTTCGCCGCCGACGACGAACTGGTCACCACCGAGGCGCCGACCTCGTTCACCGCGGTGATCCGCAACCGGGGCGGTGCTCCGGCCAATGGAGTGCAGGTCGAGCTGTGGGCCGATGGCGAGGATGGCCAGCTGCGCAAGGCCGCCGGCACCGTCATTGACCGCCTGGAGACGGTCAACGAGGTGCGTCTCGAAGCGCGTCTGACCGCCGGGCTGCGCCGTGTCCAGCTACGTATCTCGCCCGATCAACTGCCCGCCGATGACGTGCGCCAAGTGGTGGTCGAGGCGGTCGACAAGGTCCGCGTCCTGGTCGTTGATGGGGCCGAGGGTCAGCGGGGTGGCGGTTCGGAATTCATCCGTGCAGCCCTCTCGCCGCTAGCCGCGATGGCGGCTCCGACCGCTCCTGGCGCCCCAGCAGAGGCCGACGCTGGGCCGTCTGATCTCTTCCGCGTCGAGGTGGTCGCACCGTCGGCGCTGGCGCAAGTCGATCTCGCTTCGTACCAGGCGGTTGTGCTCAATGATCCGGCCAGTCCGCTGCCTGGTCTCGGCGAGGCGTTGCGCGCGTGGTTGGCCGGCGGTCGCGGCCTGCTGCTGCTGCCCGGTGCGCGCGCCAGCATCCCGGCCTGGAACACTGTCCTCGCCCCGATCTCCCCGGCTCTAATCGAGGGCGAGCCGCGCGACCTGGTCGACGACAAGGGTGCCAAGGGCCAGGGCCTGACCACCACTGGCTTGGTCCATCCGGTGGTGTCGTTCTTCGCTGCGCCCGCCACCCAGCCGTTCCTGTCCCAGCCGCGCTTCTGGAAGGCGCATGGTCTCGCTCCGGTCGCCGATTCGACCGTCGTACTGAGTTTCGCCGACGGCAAGCCTGCCCTGGTCGAGCGCACCGTCGGCCGTGGCAGCGTGCTGATGGCGGCCTTCCCGACCGACAAGACCTGGAGCGACCTGCCGTTGCGCCCAGCCTTCCTGATGCTCGCCCGGCGCATGGTCCAGCATGCCGCGCTGGGCAATCGTCCGCGCCTGACCGTGCGGGTGCACGATCCGCTGCGCCTGACCGTACCGGCTCGCCTGGCTGGATTGAGTATCGAGGCGACTGATCCGCGTGGTGGTCGCAGTGTGCTCAATCCCGAGCCTGGCGCTGACGGCGCAGCCCGGGTCGAGCTTGCCGACACGCCCTACGCCGGTTTCTACAGCCTGACCGGGGCCGATCGTCCATGGCGTTTCGCCGCCAATCCGCCAGCAGAAGAAAGCGATCTGCGCACCCTCAACCAGGAGGAGATCGCCCTGCGCATGCCGGGCGTCCGGCTCGCCTGGATCGGTTCTGGCCAGGACGCTGGGGCCAGCCTCGACCGCGCCCGCGCCGGATTTGAGATCTGGTGGATCCTCTTCGCTCTCGCCGTCGGCTGCCTGGTCGCCGAGAGCATCCTGGTGGTCAAGTGGGCTCCGAAGGACGCATGATGGACTTCCTGCTCAAGCTCCTGCTTTGGCGTAACGTCACCGGCGACGGCGGGGTGATCGAGGCATTGCGTCTGCCGCGCTGCGACACGCCTGGAGAAATCGTCACCTTCCTGGTCCTGATGATCGGTGGCGCCCTGCTCATCCGCTGGGGCTACCGCCGCGATGTCGGCTGGGTGCCGCCACGCCGCAAGCTGGCGCTAGCTGCCCTGCGCTCTGGAGCGTTGGCGGTGATCCTGTTCATCGCAACTGGCGCCTTCTTGGAAGCGGTGCGCAAGTTCGAAGGCACCGGCACAGTGATGGTATTGGTCGACCGTTCTCAGTCGATGACGCTGGTCGATCGTCGTGAGGGCGAAGCGGCCCAGCACGCCACTGAGATCATTGGCGCCGGCAAGGCCGCCACCGCCACCCGCACCGATTTGCTGACGGCGGTCTTCGCCGATGCCAGCCGCGATCCGATCCGAGCGCTCGAAGGCCGCTTCAAGGTCGAGGTCTATGGCTTTGGCGAGGGATCCGGGCTGTCCGCCCTGCCTGCCGGCACCGGCGGCGTGCTCAACGGGGCCAAGCCACCGGAGGAGCGCGCCACCCAGATCGGTGCCGCCCTCTCCGACAGCGCCCGTCGGGCCCGCGGTCGACGTCTCGACGCCGTGATCCTCGCCACTGACGGCGGCTGGAACCGCGGCGAGGATCCGGTCGAGGTTGCCCGCTTGCTTGGCGCCCCGGTGATCACTTTGGGCGTGGGTTCGCCGCAGTCCAAGGATCTCGAGATCCCGTTCATTTTCTCAGAAGATGTGGTGTTCAAGAACGACCGCTTCGTTCTCGACGTGCGCATCCGCCAGCGCGGCTTCAGCGGCCGTACCGTGCCGCTGGTCATCCGTCGTACCAATGAGGCCGGCGTCGAGGAAGTGCTCAAGGAGGAGCAGTTGAGCCTCGGCGAAGATCGCGAATTTGTCCACACCGTCGAGCTGGTCCCGGACAAGGAGGGCCTCTTCTCGTTCTCCGCCGAGCTCACCCCGCAGCCCGAAGAGGCCAACACGGTCAACAACCGCAAGGCACGGACCAACATCCAGGTGGTCGACAAGAAGCTGCGCATCATGTCGGTCGACGATGCGCCGCGCTGGGATTTCCGCTTCCTCCGCGGTATCCTGGAGGCCGATCGCCAGCGCGTCCTGCCGACCTTCATCCTGCGTCAGGGCGACAAGCTCGGAGATGGCCGTAGCGCCAAGCTGTTGCGCTCAATGCCGACCGATCCCAAGGTCTTCAAAGAGATAGACTGTCTGGTGCTTGGCGACATCGCCCCCGACTTCTTCACCGGAGAAGAATTGAAACGCATCGAGGAATGGATCCGCGTCGACGGTGGCGGCCTCATCGTGGTTGCCGGACGTCGGGCCATGCCGGTGCAGTGGGGGGGCACACTGCTCGACCAGTTGCTGCCGGTGGAACCGGACAATCTGCCGCCGTTGACCGTCAACGACGAGCTAACCCGCACGATCAAGGACGCCGAGGCGATCCGTCCGGTGGTGACCAACGAGGGTGGCCGCTGGGCCGCCTTACGCTTCGCCGCCGATCCCGGCGAGAACGAGATCAAATGGCGCGAGTCAGAGCCGCTGCGCTGGGTCTATCCGGTGAAACGGGCGAAGAGCGGCGCGACCGTGCTGCTCGCCCACCCGACCAAGCGCTCGGGAGACGACCCGATGCCGATCCTGGCGGTGCAGCGCTACGGCCGTGGCCAGGTCGCCTGGGTCGGTTCCGATGAGACCTGGCGCTGGCGCTTCCGCCCGGGCGTTGCCCAGCACCGCCGGCTGTGGGGCCAGCTGACCTCGTCACTGGGCATGGCCCACCTCTTGGGTCACGCCAGTAGGGTGCAGATTGAGACCGATCGCAGTGAATATGCGGTCGGTGATCACGCCCAGTTGATCGCCCGCGTGCTTGACAGCGACTTCAATCCGCTACGTGCCGACAGCGTGACCGTGACAATTGAACGCGACCTCGCCAAAGAACAGGTCGTACTGGCAGCGCGTCGCGACCAGCCTGGCGTCTTCGCCGGTGAATGGATACCGGGCACCACCGGTCGCCAGCGTGTGGTGTTGGACATCAGCGACGCCGGGGTGGCCGGAATCGATGCTGCGGAAGCGGTCGCGGACCGAGTTGTCACGGTGATAGAGCCGCAGCTCGAGCTCGACGACGGCGGTATGCGCGAGGACCTCCTCGCCCAGATCGCCAAGGCCAGCGCCGGCGCCTTCGTTCCGCTGCACCGCTCATCCGAGATCGCCGGACTGATCCAGGCCCGTCAGCGCCAGGGCGTGCAGAAGCGCGAAGAGATCACCCTGTGGAACGCGCCGGGCATCATGGTCCTGCTCGTCCTGTTGCTGGGCATCGAGTGGTGGTACCGCAAACGCTGGGACATGCTGTGATGTCGACCAAGCCCGCCCCACCGTTCACCGCGGACTCCGGACCCCGGACCCCAGACCCAGGCAAAGGCCAAGCCCATGTCTGATGTCATCCGCACCCGCATCGACCTACTGCGCAGTCGTGCCCGTGGTGCTGAAACGGCGCGCGGTGCAGGGCGACTCGCTGCCGTGCTGGTCGTCGCCCTGCTGGGCTGGTTGGCCATCGACTATTGGTTTGTTAGCGTGGTATTCGGCGGGGGCTGGTGGGACATCGCCGCCAGGCTGGGGATGACCGGCACGTTATGCTGGCTGGCTGGTCGCGAAGCGCGCGCCGGCCTGTTCGCAGAACTGCGTCGCACTCGTGGAGACGATGAGCTCGCGATGCGTCTTGAGGACGCCCATCCCGCCTTGGCTGGACGCCTGATCTCCACCGTCCAGTTGCTGCGTGCCCTCGAAGCGGGCGATCCGGGAGTCGCCTCCCCTGGTCTGGTCCAGGCGTTGGCCGAGGACACCGAGGAACGGGCCTCCACCGTCGACCACCGCCAGGCCTGGCAGCTGCGTTCCGCCAAACGGGCGGTGCTGCTTGGTAGTGTGCTGCTCCTGATGGGCATCAGTCTGGCGGCGTGGCGTCCGGACATCGCCGGGGCTTTCCTGCGCCGCCTGGCCTTCATGTCGGCGCACTACCCGACTGCGACCAGCATCGTCGCGGTGCATGTCCCTGAACTGGTCGGTCGTGGCGATCCGGTGACGGTCGAGATCGAACTCGATCCGACATCGGTGGTGCCGACCCAATGCACCGCCACCGTACGAGGCGCTGATGGTCGCAGCTCAACTCTGCGCCTCGATCGGGTCATCGACCAGCCCAAACCGCTGTTTCGCGGGACACTCAAGCAGGCGATCGAGGACATCGCAATCCGGCCGATCGCCGGTGACCATCGCTGGGAAACCTGGCTGCCAGTGCGGGTCATACCCCGTCCCACCGTCAAACAGCTGTCGCTGCGCCTAGTCCACCCGGAGTATCTCGCCCTGCCCGATGAAAAGTCCTCGGTCGGCGACCTGCAGGTGCCGGCCGGCACTGTGGTGGTGGTCGAGGCAGCGGTCAGCCGGGCGGTCAGCACGGCCACCTTGACCCTGGTGGCAGGCCTTGGCGATCCGGTGTCCCAGCCGATGACCATGTCTGCCGATGGCATGACGGCCAGCGGCCGATTCACCGCCGCCGAGGACGGCAGCTGGTCGATCTCACTGCGTGCCTCCGATGGACTGGACAGTGCGGATCCGTCCCGCTGGACGATCACGGCCATCCCGGACAAGCCGCCGGTTGTGACCGCCACGTTCCCATCACGTGACAAGGACGCGACACGCTTCGCTCGTTGGCCAATCCGCTTCACTATCCGCGACGACCACGGGGTCGCTGGGGTGAAGCTGCGCTGGCAGGTCTTAGCTCCTGGCGTCGACCTCGACGCGTCGACCGGTCAGCCGGCCAGCCTGGAGATCTCCGGAGTACGCACGAGTGGGTCTGAATTGGCCCAGGGCGAAACTCAATTTGATCTGGCTCCGTTGAACCCTGAGGTGGGATCCCGCGTTATCTGGTGGTTAGAGGCTCGTGACGCCCGGACTCCTGAGGCCAATGTCACAGCCAGCCAACGTGGAACGTTCAATATACTAGACCCGGCCGAAATGCGCGAACGTATGGCCCGTGAACGGGCTGATCTTTTGAACAGCATCAAGACGATCCGCGATCGCCAGCGTGACGCCCAGGACGGCGTCGATGGTGCCCGCAAAGCCGCTGAAGACGGCAAACCCTAGAGGATGGACCCCATGATCCGCATCGCCCCGACCCTGCTGCTCCTCGCCGCCTCGATCGTCGCCTCGGCGGCTGATGGTGGCCTTGATCGCGTTGTGCGGGCCCAGGAAGGCGTCCAGCGCGGGGTCGCAAGCCAGGCCGAGCAGACCGCAACCAAGGCAGATCAGCTGGCCGACAACCTGCGTTTCAACCGTGTTGGCGATGAGGCCGACGCCGACCGCCTCGACCAGCTGGCTACCGAGCTCAAAGGCTTGGTCCGCTCGCCTGAGGCCGATGCCAAGACCATGACCTACGTGGTCGACAAGCTGGCCCGGGCCCGGCGTGGCGAGACGTCCGAACTGGCGAGCGCAGCCGCGGCTCAGCATGACTTGGTCGGACACCTCGAACGAATCACCAAGGGTGCGGCTGGTAAGCTGGCTGGCGCCGACGGCCTCAACGACCTGCGCGCTGCGATTGATGCGCAGCGCCGTCTGCAAGAAGAGACCGGCAAGCTGTCCGATCAGACTCTTGGCAAAGAGAAGGCTGAACTGTCGACCAGTGAGAAGTCGGACCTCGGGCGCTTGGCCAAGCAGCAGCAGAACCTCGACAAGGCCTTGGACGAGGCGGCGAAGTCCCTGCGCGAACAGGCCAAGTCAGCCGAGAACGAACGCGACAAAAAGAACCTGAATGCTGCTGCTGACGAGCTGGACAAGGGCCAGGTCGCCAAGGATGCAGCCAAGGCTGCAGAAGCGCTTCAGGAGAACCGTCTGGCCGAAGCCCAGGAAGCCCAGGACAAGGCCTTGAAAGGTCTTGAGGAGGCCGAGCGCAAGGCCGCTGGCGCAACCCGTGATCCGCTCGCTGAACTCGATCGTAAGATGCAGCGCCTTGAGGAGACCAAGCGCGATCAGCAGAAGCTGCTCGACGAGACCCGCTCCGAGAAAGAACTGTCCAAGGCAGAGGCCGACCGCCTTGCCGCCAAGCAGCAGGATATCGCCCGCGAACTGCAGGATATGGCCAAGCCTGACGCGCAGTCGCAGAAAGATGCGCAAGCGCAACAGAGTCCACAAGCGCAACAGAGTCCACAAGCACAGCAGAGTCCACAAGCACAGCAGGACGCTCAGTCGCAGAAGGATCAGCAAAGCCAGTCGTCCCCGGACCAGAAGCAAATGCAGCAGGCCCAGCAGAGTGCTGAACAGGCCAAGCAGTCCCTGCAGCAACAGGACAAGGCCAACGCCGAAAAGAACATGGAGCAGGCGCTCAAGGACATGAACGCCGCCCAGCAGCAGATGCAGCAGGAAATGGCCCAGGCTCAGGCAGCCCAGGACGCTGCCCGCCAGCAGTCTGACCAGGCTCAACTTGATAAGATGGAGCAGCAGGCTCAAGCCCTGGCCCAGGCTGCTCAGCAGCAGCAGTCTCTGCTCGACCAGCTTCAGAAGCAGCAGGGTCAGCAGTCCAAGTCCGAGTCGCAGCAGATGGCGCAGCAGCAACAAAGCATTGCCAATCAGATGCAACAGGCCCAGCAGCAGCAGGCGCAGCAAAGCGCCCAGCAGGCCAAACAGTCGCTGGACCAGCAGAATCAGCAGCAGGCTCAGCAACAGATGCAGCAGGCCCTGCAGGCCATGCAGCAGGCCCAGTCCCAACTCGCCCAACAGATGCAGAAGACCAAACAGAAGATGCAGGCGATGGCCAAACCGCCTCCGGCCAAGGACTCGCAGGCTGCGGAAGAGCGCAAGGGCGCGACCGAGATCGAAGATGGCGATCGCAAGGGTACGCAGCGCAGCGGCTGGAACGTCTCAATGGACCCGGGTGACCGCGAAGTCCTCTCACAAGTGAAGGCGGATGAGTTCCCGGCCCGCTACGAGCAGGCCCTGGTGCAGTATTACCGCGCCCTGGCAGGCGAGAACGACAAGTGAACGCTGGCCGCTGGCTGCTTGCCGCCAGTTGCTGGCTGTTGATCGCCGGTGGTTGGCAACAACTCGCTGCGCTTGAGAGTACCGAGCAGCTGTCGCCCCAGGCTGCTGCTGCAGTGAAAAAGGCGGTTGCGTGGTTGGCCAACAACCAACGTCCAGATGGTACGTTTCCTGGTGGGCACGGAAACTCGTCCGGCGTAACCGGAGCCGTGGCCATCGCTCTGATGTCGCAAGGCCACCTGCCCGGCACCGGCGAGTACGGGGTGCAGACCGCCAAAGCGATCAAGTTCATCCTCGATACGGCCCAGCCTGATGGGTTGCTCTATCAGGGTTGGATGGGAGGTCATGGTCCGATGTACTTCCATGGTCTCGCCGCCTTGGCCTTGGCCGAAGTGTGGGGGCAGACCGGCGACCGTCGCATCCGCGAAACGCTACGGAAGGCGATCGATCTGATCTGTTCCTGTCAGAATCAGAAGGGCGGTTGGCGCTACCAGCCGAAGATCTCGGACGACGATCTATCGGTCACCGTCATGCAGTTGATGGCGTTGCGCGCTGCGCGCGATGCCGGCATGGATGTGCCCAAAGAGGTTATCGACGCCGGCATCGAATACGTGAAGTCCTGCCACAACCCCAAGGGCCAGGGCAAAGACGGCGGCTTTGGCTACACCCCAGGAGGCGGCAGTGGATTCGCCCGTTCGGCGGCTGGTGTGACTTCGCTACAGGTGGCTGGCGATTACCGTGCCTCCGAAGTGGTTGAAGGCATCGAGTACCTGATGGCCTTCCAGCCGTTGACCGACAAGAAATCGGACCATGGCGAGTGGTACCACTACGGACTCTATTACACCGCCATGGGCATGTATCAGGCGCAAAGCCTGGGCGCCCAGGGCAAACGGTGGTGGAACACGTGGTATCCTGCTGCTGTGCGGGATTTGTGCGATCGCCAGGAAGCGGACGGTCACTGGAAGGGCAACTGGGAAGCCTACGACACCGCCATGGGCGTGCTGGTCTTGACCATTCCCTACAGGTATTTGCCGCTCTACCAGAAGTAGGTCTTTGTCCGGTGCTGCGTGCTGCTGAGCGAAGGATCCGTACAGACCCACGCCGTGTCTCATCCCCCCACACGGCTTGCGTCCTTGACGGATGATGCTGTCCAGGCATCCCGCCTATCGTCCTCACATCACCAAGATGCGTTGAACCGCGACCAACTGGTCGCGTTAGACCGAGTGCAGGAGCCTTCCATGAGCCAGAATGATCAGCAGTTTGACGACCAAGAGCAGCCAGAGCAGCTGCTTGATGAGAACGGCAACCCGATCGAAGAGGGCCAGCAGGAAGAGGAGGGCCGCGGAAAATACGCCGGTCTCGTCTCTTGGGTGGTCTCCGGTGCTTTGCACGCAACAGCGATCATGTTGCTGGGAGCGATCTACATCCTGGCCAAGGAGCCGGAGCAGGAGATCCCGCCGGTTCGCGTCCAAAGCATTCCTCCTCCGCCCGCGAAGAAGGAAGAGAAACCGAAACTCGAACGCGAACTGCTCGACCCGAAGGTCCAACTCGACATCGAGACCAAGTCCGACAAGCCGAGTCCGATCACTCAGCTCGACCTGCCCGAGGAAGACTCGCAACGCGAAGAGGAGAACAACAACCCGGTAGCCAAGGGCCGTGAAGAAGCGGTCGCCGACGCCGAGATGGGCGGCTCTGGTGCGTTCATGGCCATCGGTGCGGGTGGTAGCAGTGCCGGCATGTTCGGCAGCCGCAGCGGCGGTGGCCGCAAGCGCGCGGTTGGCCGCGGCGGTGGTTCGAAGGGCTCCGAGAGCGCGGTTGACGCTGCGCTCCGCTGGTTCAAGAAGCATCAGTCGCCCAACGGCATGTGGGACGCCGAGAAGTACTTCCAGAACTGCACCGAGGATCCGAAGTGCGAACCTGGTTCGTTGGCCGGCCACGGAGCCGACGAAGTCAACCCGGCTATGACCGGTTACGCCCTGCTCTGCTTCCTGGGTGCCGGCTATGACCACAAGACCCCGAATAAATTCAAGCCGACGGTCAAGAAGGGTATCGACTACCTCCTCTCGATCCAGAAGCCGGACGGTCTGCTTGGCGCCCGTAACTACGAGCATCCGGTCGCTGCCATGGCCCTGGCTGAAGCCTACGCTATGACCTCGGACCCAGATCTGCGCAAACCGGCCCAGACGGCGATTGACGTGATCATCAAACGTCAAAATCAGGACAAGGCTGGCGGGGCCTATGCCGGTCTCGGCTGGGACTACGTCGGGCCCAATGAGCGTAACGACACGTCCGTTTCCGGCTGGAACGTCATGGCGCTCAAGAGTGCCTATGCCGGCGGCTTGAATATCGGCAATAGCATGGAGGGTGCGAAGAAGTTCCTTGAGAAGAGCTGGCAGGACACCAACACCAAGCAGCCCTGGTGTGAGGACTACACCAAGCTGGATCCGTACAAGGATATCAGTCGCTACCCCTACATCTGGACCACGGGCAACGCCAAGCCGGTCGAGATCGCCGGCTGGGATGCAGCCGCTAAGAAGCCGATGGGTACGGATCACGACATGGCCCCGGTCGGCATGGTCCTGGCTGTGTTCCTCGGCCACCGTGCCGGCGATCCGATGCTGGAAACCCTGGCCAACTACGTGATGAAGTACCAGACTCCGACCGCTTATCCCTGCAACACCTACTACATGTACTATAACACCCTGGGTGTGTTCCAACTGGGTGGCGACAAGTGGAAGACCTGGAACTCAGTCGTCCGCGACATGTTGGTCAACGCCCAGATCAAGGGCAACGGTTGCCTAGATGGCAGTTGGAACTGGGAAGGCACAGTATTCCACGGCAACAACGTGGGTCGTGTCCTATCAACGGCCTACAACACCTTGAGTCTGGAAGTGTACTACCGCTACGCCCAGGTTGCGAACCAGAAGCACTGACTCGGGACGCAGGCAGACGGCCTGCCAGTCCGATGATAGCTGATGCACCACAGCGCAGGCGTAGCCTGCGCTGTGGTGTTGTGTGCTTGGCGCGTCTCGCGTGCAGGAAGTGAACGTTTCTCTGCACGCTAGCTGGCACGTCTCGCGGCGCTCAACCAAGGGTGAAACTGTCGGATGCGATCAGACGTACGTCCGGTGATGTGGGGGACAGGGATGGTAATCTCCCCCTCTGTCCATTTTTGGGCGCATCAGTGAGTTGCACCAACCGGGCAGGCCATGCATGTCCAGTGCTGGACGTGTACTACAGTCACGAATGGGCCGACGCGACGTTGCTGAACCGGACTTGATCCGCACAATCACCCATACCCAATGTCCCGTACCATCCTGACCCTGTGTTTCTGTGCCTTACTTGCAGGTGGCGAGCCTGTGCCATCGAGTCTTGCCCTGACCCTGCGCGGGACCGTGAATAGCGCTGCTGCAACTACGGTCAGCACAGGCCTGAGCCTGGGCGGGACGGTACTCGCCTGGAGCGACCTGGCCGTCGTCGCCCTGCCGGCCCAGCCGGCCACCCGCATGGACTCCGGCCTGGTGACGGTCGTGGGCGAGGTGCTGCGCGGTGTTCCGGCATCGCTCGACAAGGAGGCGATCAGTTTCAGCTGTGATCTGTATGGACAGCTGAGCGTGCCCCTCGGGCAGGTCGCTGCCGTGGTGTTGGCGCCGATCAGTCTGGACCAGTTGGCCAACATGCTGACCGGACCATCCGGGGCGGTACTGATCAACGGTGAGCGGGTCGCCGGCAAGCTCATGTTCATCAATGCGGAAGCCGTCGGCATTGACACCGGTCGGCGTACGGCCCAGGTGCCACGCGCCCGGGTTGCTACCGTCGTGGTTACCACCGCGGCTCCACCAGGCGCCGACGCGCACGTCTGGTTCCATACGGTCTCTGGAGATCGACTCCTGGCACGCAGCGTCACCGTCAGCGTTGAAGGATTGGCCATCACCGGGCCGCTCGGCACGGCGACCGTTACGCTGGTCGGATTGTCCGGCGTGACGAGCAGCAGCAGTCGCGTGCAAGCCTTGGAACGTGCGGGATCGCTGCGGGCATCGGCAACCGACCGTTTGGGTGTCGCCCTTGCGTTGCCAGAGGTTGGGTTTCCGGGCAGCTATGGCGGCCTGTCCGCCCAACGTGGCGTGGTATTGCCGGCACGCGGGGAAATCGCCTGGCGAACTGCTGGCGCTGCCAACCTGGTTGGTTGGGCCGTAGCTCCGGCCTTCGGGGTCGATGCTGTCGCTCGCGTCGTGTGCGACGGCAAAGTATCCTGGGAACAGACTCTGCGTCCTGGCGCTCCGGCCACCCCATTCGCACTACCGGTGCAGGGCGTGACTGAGATCGTCTTCAGGTGTGACGGCGTCAATGGGGCCCTGGCACGCTGTACTGTGGTCTGGTGCCACCCGACCCTGGTGAAGTGATGAATCTGCGCTGCGTTCCGACCCTGCTCGCCCTCGCCTGCTTCGCGCAGGCTGCCGATATCACCTGGGCCGGAGCTCCCGGCGACAAGCCGCCGGCCGGATGGACCCTACTGGCCGGAGCCGAGACCAGCATCGTCTTCCAGCAGCGCGCGATTGAGATCACCGCGCCAAGCGGCCGTCAGGCCCTGGCGGTGGCGGCCACCGAGCTTCCGGATGGCAGCGACGACCGGCCGATGCGTCTATCTGCTCAGCTTTCTGCCTGGGGTGCGAAACCAGTCGACGAGTACCCGTTGGTACTCGCTTTAGAATGGGGTGGTGGAGCGGTCTTCGCCGTTGGACTGGGCGATGATCCGCACACCAAACGTGATGACCGGCGGGCCTGGGCGTTGTGGAACGGCCGCGGCGTCGATGGAAATGACCACGGCGAGACGGAACTGGGTGCCGGCGCCAGTCCGGCTCATCTGCGCATCGTGCTGACCACCCGCGAGCTGGTGGCCTACGGTTCGCGTGATGGCTGGGTATGGGGTCGCATCGCCGGCATCGCTCGCGACCGCATCGGTGCGAGCGGCGCACCGGCCCGCGTGGTCGTCGGGCGCGGCCAACTGCGTCCGGGCGCTACCGGCCTGGCTGCCGACCCGCCGGGTGATGCCAAGGGCAAGCCCTGCACCTACCGCATCGCTGAGCTGCGGGTCGAGCAAGGTTCCGCCGATGTGCCAGCAGCCCTGCTGCGGACCTACGCTAAGAAAGACTCGCTATCGGATACGGTCGAGGAGTTCTCGGCTGCGGGCATGCCGCGGCAGTGGCGCGTGCGCGGACCCGATGACGGCAAGAAGACCGAGTTGCCGGTGCGCTTGCCCGAGGGGTTCACCGCTGGCGATGGGTGGAAGCCGCTCGATCTCGGTGAGACCGGGCGCATCCTGCAACTCGGCAAGGTGATGCCAGGTGGCGGCGAGCAGGTGCGTTGGGCGACCACCGAGGTGGTGGTCGCGGAGGCCGGACTGGTCCGCTTCCGCTTTGATGGCACCAAACGCTGCTGGCTGTGGGTCGCCAACCAGTTGCTGAGCGCCCCCGATCGCGAGACCAACGAGGCTGAGATCGATCGTCAATCCGCCTCGGTGTGGCTACCGGCCGGCACGCATCAGGTCGTCCTGGCGGTGCGCGGTGGCGATGGCCGCGCCTCGGCCACGCTGCGCTCGGAACCTGGCGACCCACGGGCCCGCATCGCCCTGCTGCGCCGCCTAAACATCGACTTCACCGGCGACGAGCAGCTGATCGATGCACCCTTCGAGATCGCCAGGCTGTGGGAAGGCCTCGGGTTTGCGCGCGAAGCGGTCGCCGCCTTGGCCGAGGTCGCAGCGGCTGGTGACGCCGATGCCACCGAACGGGCCCTGGCCGAGCGGGCCCGGCTGCTGCATCAGGTAGGCGACGAAGCAGGCGCCACCAGCGAAACCGCCGCCCTGCAGAAGCTGTGGGAGGGGAGCGCGGCTGACCCGGTGTCGGCGGCGAGGCGCACCGCCCGCTTGTGGCAGCGACTCGACGTGCCCGAGCGCGCCTTGGGTATTCTCGGAGAAGCCTTGAAGCTGCCCAATCTCGATACCCAGACCCGCAGCGGTCTAGCGGTCGATCGAGCCCGTCTGCGAAATGCCCTGGGCGATGCGCCAGGAACGGCCAGCGAGCTGCAGGCGGCTGCTGCTCTGTTGTTGCCTGCCGATCCGGTGCGGTTCGATCTCTACAGTCTGGCTGCCCGGCTAGACCCGACAGCCAAGGTGTCGGTGGATGAACTGGGCAAACTGGCCACCGATGCCCAGCGTGCTCGGCTGATCGCCGGGGTGCAGGCAGCGCGCAAGGACGAGCCGGCCCGTCTTGCCGCCCGTCGCTTGGCTGCTGGTCTGCCTGGTACACCGTTGGCCCTGCCGGCAATCGAGCTGGCCGAGGATCTTGCCGCCGCCAAGGACGAGGCCGGCGCGCTGAAGTACTACTTGCAGGAACTGACCCGTCGCAACCTGCCCGCTGCCCCCAACTTGGCGTCGGCACGCCAGGCCCTGATCCGGGCTGTGCTGGGCGAACGCGCCGCCGGTGCCGCTCTGCTCGTCGGTGCGGCGAAGATACCAACTGCGGCCGCCCAGCCGACGGTGTGGAAGACCAGTGGGCCGCATCCGCTGGGCGATTGGTCTCCGCACGAGAAGTCGCTCTTCGACGTCGCCAAGGGAACTGCCGCCGGGCCGGTGGCAGGTAAAGAATGGCGCGACATTCCAGCAGATGCCTGGGGTGGCGGCATGCTCGACATCGGCCGGATCGGCGGTGGCGATAATGTCGTATACTATCTGACGACCACGATTGGTAGTGATGCCGAGCGTACTGCCAATGTCAGCCTCGGGGCGGATGACGCATTGACCGTGTGGCTCAATGGCGAGCGGCTGTATTCCGATCGCGCCCAGCGGGGCTTGACTCCCGATTCAATCGTGGTGGCGCTTCCGCTGCGCAAAGGTGTCAATGTGCTCGTCTGTTCGGTGCAGAACGGAGGCGGTTCGTCCGCCTTCCAGTATCGCATGCGGCGCGAGCCCTGGCCTGCCAGCGACATCGCTGCGGCGTTGGCTGGCGATCGTGCGCAGTCAGCTCAGATTCTTGCCGACCTCGCCACTACATTGGCTGCATCGGATCGTACAGACGAGGCCTGGGCCCTGGCCCGCGCAGTCATCGCTTGCTGGCCGGAACGGACCGACCTGATCCGCAACGTCGCCGGCGCGGTCATAACCCAGCCACAATGGAAGCTGTCGCCGGTCGCCCTGGCCGAACTGGTTGCCTGGTTCGACGCAGCCCTGGCTGATCGCCGCTGGGATGACGCCGAGACGCGCCGTTGGGTGGCCGGCAATGTGCCCAACCTGTTGGTCGCCTCTGGGTTGATCGATCGCGCACTCAACCGCCTGCGGCGGGCCCAGCTCAACGAACTGGAGCCGAAGGCGGTAGCGGCGGCCTTCCTCTGGGAGGCCGACCTGTGGCTGACCATGGGCTATCCGCGCCAAGCCGTGGTTGCAGTGCAGCGTGCCCGCGATGCGGCTCCTGGCGACGAGGAAGTCGACCGCTGGATCGATGGCCGCCGTCGCGCGATCCGCGTACGCAAGGGTGACGTGGTGGCGATCGCGGCCCCGTTCGAGATGGCGACTCTGCTGCGCACCGCCGAGCGCGCCTTGGGCAGTGATCCGCCCCGCGCCGCCAGCGATCTGCAGCAGGCGATTGAGAGCGGTCGCGACCTTGCCGTGCAACTGCCGGATGGCCGCCTGCGCGGTGCCGCCGCCTACGCGGCAGAGCGCCTCGCTCGTGCTGACGCGGCCGTCACTACCCCATGGCACGAGCGACAGGATGAGCGGGCTGCAGCTGCTCTGGCCCGCACTGACGGTGACGATCTTCAAGCTCTGGCAGCGATCAGCAGTCGCTGGTCGCTCGCTCCGGCCGCTGGTGAGGCCCTCCGCCGCGAGGCCGGTTTGTGGGCGATGGCAGGTGGCTGGCAATTGTCCCTTGGCACGGCCCAACGCGGTTTAGCCCAGGCGGCAGGCAATGCAGAGCTGCTTGCCCGGGCCGCCGAGGCTGCCGCGCACCTTGGCGACGTTGCGATACTCGACGGCGTCCTCGCCCGCATCACCAAGGCGGGTGGCCCGGTGACCTGGGATGGTGCGCAGCTGGCGCCTGACCGGTTCGCGACGGCAATGCGCGGCCTGCTCCCGGCTGCGGCCTCGGCCGAACCGAAATCAGCCTCGCTGGTCGTCAGGCTTCCGCGCTATGCCGACGCCATCCCTCGCGAGCTGCGTGCCGATGCCCGACCGCCCGTGCCAGCCTTGGCCTTTGCGGGCGACCTGCTGATCGTGTCGACGCCCAGCGAAATCGCCGCATTTGCTGCTGACGGCGCCCTGCGCTGGCGAGCTGACGATGACCGGATGATGGCCGGCACCGTTCCGCAATCTTTACGCCAGCAGTCGTCCGCGGCGCTCGCAGTTGATGGCGGTATCGCTGTTGCCGGCCTGATGCGTAACGGTGGGCGGCGTTTGATTGCCGTCGATGCCGCTAACGGCAGGCCGCTGTGGAATAGCGCTGACCTGCCTGAGCTGGTCAATGCCGCGCTGGCCTCGGCCCCAACTATGGCTGGGGGTCGAGTGTGGGCGTGGTTTGTCGAAGACAGTCGCGGGGTGGTCGTCTGCCTGGATGCGGTTCGTGGCAGGGTGCTGTGGCGCAGTACCCTGGCCGGTGGCTTGACCCGGCAGCCGATGGGTGGCGTGGACTATATCGCGGCTGGTGACGCGCCGGCACCGCTGCTCAGCGGGCGCGAGCTGTTCGTCAGCAGCGATGCCGGTCAGGTTGGCGCCTATGATGCAGTTGACGGCCGGCTGCTCTGGCTGCAGGCCTATCCGCGGACGACGATCAACGCAGATAGTTCACGGATGGCCTTGCGCCGATTGCTGGCGCGTGGCCGCGGTGTCGTGCTCGCAGATGCGGATCGGGTCTACGTGGCTCCTCGCGATACCCTCGGTCTGCTCGCCTTGCGTCGCAGCGATGGATCCGTGGCCTGGGCCAATGAACTGTCAGATGCGGGTGAACTGTGCGCTCTGACCCCGTCAGGTCTGCTGTCGATCGGCAGTGCCGTGACCATTCATACGCCAGCCACTGGTGCCGAGCGGTGGCGTTGGCGGCCTGCTTCAGGACGGCCAGGGCGACCGGCGGTGGTTGGCGATGCTGCGTGGATCCCGACAGTCGATGGGATAACTCGCTTGGCCCTAGCGGATGGCGCCGCCACCGCTGGCCCGCAGTGGTCGGCACTGGGGTGTGGTGAGGCGCGGCCGAATGAACTGTACGCGATCGGCGGTCGCGTGCTCGCCCTGGCGGACGGCCTCGTAGCCGTGTTGACGGGCGGGACGGCCAAGCTGGCGACAGCAGAAATCGCCTTGCGCACCCGCGTCATCGTCGGCCTTGCAGTTCCTGCCGGCGAAGCCAAACCGGTCGCCCTGGCAGCGCGTTGGGAGATGCCGGTCGGATATGTCGAATCCCTCTGCGTGCCGCGCGGCTCGACCGAGGAGGCCTATGTCATCGCGGCTGGCGCCCTGCGACGCATCGACACCGCCAAGGCTGCGGTGTCGTGGACGGTGCCCGCTCCGCCGGAACGGTTACGCTCGATGGAGGTTGATGGCACCAGCGTGCTGTTGATTGGCGAGGCTGCCTTCAGCGTTCATGATCGCGTCACGGGTCGCTTGCGCTGGCAGGACGTACTCGACCGCGACCCAGCCATAATCATGCGTCGGGACGAACGTTGGCGGGAAGTTACCCAACTCGACGGCGATCGGGTCCTGCGCTTCGGTTGGAACGATGCGTGGTACAACGTGATTGATGCACGTGACGGCCGGCCCCAGTCCAAGGGCAGGGCCGACGGTGCCATCTTCGGCATGCATGTGGTCGGCAGCGATCTGCATCTCGTCGTCATCCGTGGTAACGTGGCCAGGATTGAGATCCGCCGGCTCTCCGACGGGGTTCGCGTGCTTGAAGCGTCTCTTGGCCTCGAGGGATCGGGCACTGCATCGGTCCACGCCCTGCCCAACGACGACTTGATCATCGGCGGCCCAGCCGGTGGTGTGCTGTGGCGCTCGGGCAAGCGCGAAGCGGTCCGCTTCGACCTCGGCATGCGCTCATTCCATACTGTCTGGCGCGATGGGGACCGTATTACCATCGTCGGCAATGGGGCCGAAGGCTGGCGTCATCGCACCGCGACCATCGATCCCTCGGGCAAGTTGATCACCCAGGATGAATTCATGCACCTCGGTGATGCTGCTGACCGGCTGCCGTGGGCTGCCCGCTACGTTGGCGACATGCGCGTGCGTGCCGTCAACAACCGCAATGGGCAGGCCGGCATCATCGGCTGGAAGGCCGACGGGGCCGAGGCGTTCTGGCTGCCGACCCGTGAAGAATGGCGGCGCGGCTATTCCGGACTGGTGCCATGGGGCCGCTACGCCGTCGCCTTCTGCAACGACCGTGATGGCTGGCTGCGGGCTCAGATCGTCGACCCCCAAGCCGGCAAGATCGAGGTGGAATCGACCCTCGGCATGTCCAGCGCTTGGCGGGTGCAACCACAGGTCGTCGGCAGCGACATCCTGATAGGCACGACCCGTGGCCTGATCGCTCTAGTACCGGTTGCGGGGGCGACGACCGCGCTGCCTGGTCGCGCTTTGGGCGAGTCGCACGAGCCGATTTGGCGCATGACGAAGCCCGTGGTCGTCGACGGCCGTATTGACGAGTGGGACGATCAGGCCAGCTGGGAGCAGCCGGCCGCCGAAGCTGCCAGGGGCTTGGCCCCGAGCGCCATCCCAACAGAACCGCTGATCGGCTGGGCAGCCTGGCGCGATGAAGCCTTCATCGCCGCACTCAGCGTCCCATTGTCGCCCGACCGGGCAGCTATCACCTACATGGCTGTTGATTCGGTGCGGGGCGATTTCTCCAGTGATGCCCGTCCGCTGCTGCTCGCGTTGGATTGGAATGGAGGCGCTTCGACCGTCAGACTGGTCAACCGCTTGGTCGGCGACGATCCGGCCCGACCGGCGATCCAGGCGCGGGCCACCTGCGATGGTGCAAGTCTGTCGTGGGAGGTACTAATTCCGTGGGAGTGGATGTATCCTTCCAATGAGCGACCAGGTCGCGACCATTGGCTGCGCTGGGGCGCTTCGGTGCAGGTCGAGCAGGCGCACGGCTGCCTCGAACTGGGCGCCGGTCTGTCCGATGGATTCGACAAAGCCGTATTGACCCGCCTCCACCTGGTCGACGCCAAGCCAACTTCGGATGACAAGAAACCCCCGCGAGTGGTGCCACGCAAAGGGGTCCAAAAAAAGGCGAAGTAAAGCCTAGGCCCGCGGGTGGAAGCGCTTGTGAATGTCGCGCAGGCGCGCGGCATCGACATGCGTGTAGCGCTCGGTGGTCGTCAGGCTGGCGTGGCCAAGCAGTGCCTGGACAGCGCGCAGGTCTGCCCCGCCGTGCAGCAAATGGGTGGCGAAGCTGTGGCGGAGCAGGTGCGGCCAAACTGGCTTGGTGATGCCAGCCAGGATGGCTGATTGCTGGACCATCTGCCACAGACCCTGGCGGTTCCAAGGACCTCCGCGCGCGCCAAGCAGCAAGTGCTCTTGACGTCCGCGCGGATCCAACTCGCGGCGCAGCCCGTCGCGATAGGCGGCGACGGCACGGCGTGCGCGCTCGCCAACCGGGACGAGCCGCTCCTTCGACCCCTTGCCGCGCAACAGGGCGAGCCTGCCGCTTTCCTTGAAATCGGTCATGCCCAGGCCGATGACCTCCGAGGCCCGCCCGCCGAGGGCATACAGCAGCTCCAATGCGGCCTTGTCGCGGGCTCGTAGGGGACCTTCCGGCGGACTGCCCATCAGACGTTCGACCTCTTCGGGAGTCAGCACCTCTGGCACTGATCGCCACAACTTCGGCGAGGGCGTCAGGGCTAAACGGTCGTGTTGCAGAGCGCCTTCCTCGACCAGGAAGCGCGCCCACATCCGCCAAGCCACCAAGCATAACGCCAAGCTGGCGGCAGCGAGGTTGGCATGATCGCGCAGCCATCCCAGGCAGGCGGCCGCCTCGTCCGGGCCGAGCGCATCGGGTGAGGCTACCTCGACGGCGGTCATCGCCGTATGCAGGTGGCGCAGGGCGGTGCGATAGTCGCGCAGCGTGTTCGGCGAGAGTCCCAGACCAAGCCGGGCATGATCGAGAAAACGTTGGGCCAGGACGGGCAGGCCGTCATCGGTCATGCCGGGATGGTGGCCAGCAACTTGGCTAGCTCTGAGGCGCGTGGTGGCGAGGTGACCGCCGCATCGCAGCCTGCCGGAGCGTGCCGTGATCCACCGGTGGCGATGATCAGGCCATCATAGCCGGCGCTCCGCAGGTGCGCAGCCGCTGAGGCTGCCCCCTGCGGTGGCAGATCGGAAGCAAGCAGTACAGCTGCCGGCGTCGCACGGCGCACGGCAGCGCAGGCCTCGTCGCAGTCGACCGCGAGATCAACCTTGCATCCCAAGTCGGTAAGCAGGCCGGCGATCGCTCGCATGGTGACTAGGCGCTGGTCAGCCACTAGCACGGGGAGATGGGCGAAACGCCGTACGATCGCTTCCGTACCGGGTCTGTGGCGCTGGCTTAGAACTTGCTGCATGGCCTCGCGCAGGTGTCGGCGACGGACTGGTTTGCTAACCGTGGACGTGCGGGGCAGATCCAGGCGGATCTGGGTTGAAAATGTGGTCAGCAGCACCAGGGGCAGCTCAGCGAAGCGCGAGTCGCGTCGTAGCTCGGCGGCCACCGCCTGCGGATCATCCGTGATGGCCGCCGCGTCGAGTACCGCCAGGTCGGCTTTGGATGATCCCAGGCTAGCGATCGCGCCAGCGAGATTGGCACCTCCCACGACGATGCAGCCGCATTCGCCAAGGATGGCGGTGATGGATGAACGCGCGGTGGGGTCATCGTCGACCAGCAGGATGACCTGCCCGGCCAGTTCAGGTGGCAAGGAGGAGGTCGAGGATGGCTCTTCGCGTTGCAGCATCACATCGGCTTGAAAGGTACTGCCGTGGCCCAGCGTGCTGCTGGCCGTGATCGATCCGCCCATCGCCTCGGTCAGGCTCTTGCAGATGGCAAGACCCAGGCCGGTTCCTCCGAAGCGTCGGCTGATTGAACCATCCGCCTGGGTGAAGGGGGTGAACAGACGTGGCACATCGGCGGCTGCGATCCCAATTCCAGTGTCGACCACTGCGAGCCGGACCTGGGTTCGCGGCAACCGGTCGTCGAGCGATCGCATGGATACGGTGACGGAACCGCGATCGGTGAACTTTACTGCATTGGATACCAAGTTCAGCAGCAGCTGTCGCAGTCGGGATGGGTCGCCACGCAGTCGCGTGCCTAGCTGCGGGTCGATGTCGCCAACCAGTTCAATACCCTTCTGCTGAGCCTTGTCGGCGACGATCTGCAGCGCCTCCTCGACCAGATCGCGGGGATCGAAGGCGAGATCGTCTAATTCGATACGGCCGGACTCCAATTTCGAATAGTCGAGAATGTCGTTGATCACGTCGAGCAGGCCGTTGGCGCAGTTGCGTGCCGTCTCGGCAAAGTCGCGGGACTGCGCATCGAGGTCGCTCTCGATCAGCAGCGTGGTCATGCCGATGATGCCATTAAGTGGCGTACGCAGTTCGTGGCTCATCACTGCCAGGAAGTCGTCCTTGGTTTTCGCCGCCTCCTGGACCCGTGCGAGTACCGCGCGCTGCTCGGCCTGGGCCTGGCGCAGTTCTGCCGTCATCTGCAATGCGATGCGGACGGCGCGCTCCTGTCGACGCTGGAACGCGATCAGGACTACAAACCCGAGGAAGCCAATGGCGAGTGCGGAGACGCCCAGGATCCAGGGGATCGCGGCAGCCAGATTGTTGGGCCCATAGCTGCCCACCGACGACCGCTGGAGATTCGAACCAATGACGAAGGCGAGGGCCGGCAGCACCACCAGCACAATCAGTCCGGCGACCGGTATCAGCCAACGGTATTGTCGGTGCAGCCAATGGGTGCCGGACTCAGACATCTCAGGCTTTGCCCGCCCACAGGTCCTTGGAAGCCAGTTGCGCAAGACCTGCTGCCTTGGCCTGGAGGAACAACTGCATGCGATAGCCGATGCACATGCTCAGGGTGGTTTCGAATAACGCGACATCGAGCGCCAGCTTGCTGCCTTTGCCTGACATCGGCTTGACCATCCGGGTGCGCCAGGCCTTGTCCGAGATCGGAGCCAGCAAGCGGACGACAGCGCGTTCCTGACTTTTCAGGGCTCCAGAAAAAGTGGCCAAGTCGATCGCCGTGGCGCCGGCAGCCAGGGCGTCCCAGTGATCCCAGGTGCCGGACAGGTAATAGGTGGTGCTGGCCTGGGCATTGATGGTCAGGTACTGCAGCAACTCGCGCGTCGAGCGCTGCGCCGAAGTGAGGCGGAAGTCGAGATGCTTCGGCTCCAGTTGGCCAGCGAGGTGGGAGAGGATTTTGGTCTCGCGCTTGAGGGCGGCGAGGAACTCCGGCTTGGTCAGCATGTCCCAGGGTTACCGCTGGCGGTCCAGGATCAATGCTGGTGACCGACCCCCGAAGCGTGCTGCCAGCCATGCAGGATGTGATCTACGATCTCTGGGACACCACCGCCATGCTTGACCTGAGCGAAGACGGTTGGACCAGAGCCACGCATCTTCTTGGCGTCGCGGTCCATCACCGCCAAATCGGCACCTACCGCGGTGGCGAGATCGGTCTTATTGATCACCAGCAGATCGCTCTGGGTAATGCCTGGACCACCCTTGCGCGGCACTTTGTCGCCACCAGCCACATCAATGACGTAGATGATGTAGTCGGCCAGTTCGCGGCTGTAGTTGGCGGCCAAGTTGTCGCCACCGCTTTCGATCAGTAGAATGTCGGGATGGTGCTGGGCGTGGAGTTCTTCCAGCGCAACGAGGTTCGCCGTGATGTCTTCGCGGATGGCAGCATGTGGACATCCTCCGGTCTCGACCGCGCGGATGCGGTCGTGCGGTAGGGCGTCGTGGCGCATCAGGAACTCGCCGTCCTCACGGGTGAAGATGTCATTGGTCACCGCCGCCACCGACATGCGTTCGCGCAGGGCTCGGCACAACTGCAGCATCAACGCAGTCTTGCCGGAGCCGACCGGCCCGCCGATACCCACCGTATAGGCGCGGTGGCTGAAGTCGCGATGCAGCGGGATTTCACGTTCGTGGTAGTGGCCCGGATGATCGAGCTGCTCGTGGGTGTGGCCGTGGTCGTGGTCGTGGTCGTGGCTCATGGTTCAGCTCGTGAACAGGCGTGAATAGAGTCGATCCTGATTGCCTTGGACGATGTCGAGGATGGGGTCGACGGAAGCCGCATCCTCGACAGGCAGCACGGCGCCACGTCGGACCGCCGCCTCGGCGCGCGCGGCCAGGCTGCGATGCAGCGCCTGACCTTCCAGCGGACCGACCGCATTCAGTCGTACCGCAGCACTGATCAGCGAGCGCAGGAGGTTGTGGACCTGCAGCTGCAGCACTGCTTCCCGAGCCAGTCCCAGGCGCTGGCCGATAGTGCCAAAGGCCGGGGCGAAGTGGGCAGGCCGGCGTTCATGCAGAGCGGCGATACGCATCAGTCGAATACGCTCGTCGCCGAAGGCGCCGGCGGCTGCGGCAAGGAATCCCTGACCCTGGGAGCGACTGGCGCGGTTGGCGACTTGACCAGTGATCAGGGCGTCGGCCAGCAGGTCGAGTTCGCTCCATCGCCCTGGATTGTCCCAGGCCGCAGCGCACAGCGGCAAGGCCAATTCGGCGGCGGCGTCAAGACTGCGCCCGATCCAGCTGGCCAGTCCTTCGCGTCCCTTGGCCTGGCCGAAACTGCGGGCTGCTTCAAGTCCACCGGCGTGGGCCAAGCCACCGGCCGGGAACGCCGAATCAGCGAGCTGCAAGAGCAGCCACGGTCCTACATCGGATCCTGCTGCTGGGGCGGGGAGGGAATTGAGCAAGCCGTCCGTCCTCTCAGAACAGATGATAACGCTGCGCCAGCGGCAGCTTGTCGGCAGGCTGGCAGCGCAGTTCGATGCCATCAGCGGTGACGGTATAGGTTTCGGCGTCGACCGTGATCCGCGGGATCGCTGCATTCAACTTCATCGCCGATTTACCGATACTGCGGCAGTCGCGCACCACGGAGAGACCCTTGCGCAGGCCGTACCCGGCGAGGCGCTCCTGAGAGGCGGCCGAGATGAAGGCCAGACTGGTTGCGCCGACCGCCGCGCCAAGGGCGCCGAACATCGGACGCATGCGCACCGGCTGCGGGGTCGGGATGCTGGCGTTGGCGTCGCCCATCTGAGCCCAGGCGATGAAGCCGCCTTTGAGCACCATTTCAGGTTTGGCTCCGAACATCGCCGGGCGCCACAGCACCAGATCCGCGAGTTTGCCAACTTCGACGGAACCTACGACGTGGCCGACACCATGCGCAATCGCCGGATTGATGGTGTATTTGGCGATGTAGCGCTTCACCCGCGCATTGTCGTGGCCTTCAGGATCGCCAGGCAACTTGCCGCGCTGCTGGCGCATCTTGTGCGCCGTCTGCCAGGTCCGGCAGATAACTTCGCCGACCCGGCCCATCGCCTGCGAATCCGACGAGATCATGCTGATCGCGCCAAGGTCGTGCAGGATGTCCTCGGCGGCGATCGTTTCGCCGCGGATGCGGCTCTCGGCGAAGGCTACGTCTTCAGGGATCGACGGGTCGAGGTGGTGGCAGACCATCAACATGTCGAGGTGCTCGTCGATCGTGTTGACCGTGAACGGCCGCGTCGGGTTGGTGCTGCTGGGCAGCACGTTTGCTTCGCCGCAGACACGCAGGATATCGGGGGCGTGGCCGCCGCCAGCACCTTCAGAGTGATAGGTATGAATCGTGCGGCCCTTGAACGCGGCAATCGAATGCTCGCAGGCGCCACTCTCGTTGAGCGTGTCGGTATGGATGGTGCACTGGACGTCGAGCTCGTCGCACACCGCCAGGCAACGGTCGATGGCGGCTGGCGTGGTGCCCCAGTCCTCGTGCAGCTTGAGGCCGCAGGCGCCACCAAGGATCTGCTCGCGCAGGGCGATCGGCCGGGCGGCGTTACCCTTGCCGGTCAGGCCGATGTTCAGCGGGATGCTGTCGGTCGCCTGCAGCATTAGCTTGAGATGATGCGAGCCAGGTGTGCAGGTCGTGGCATTGGTGCCGGTGGCCGGGCCGGTGCCGCCGCCGATGAAGCTGGTAACCCCGCTGGCAATGGCGACCTCGGCCTGCTGCGGGCAGATGAAGTGGATGTGGCTGTCGAATCCGCCAGCGGTGATGATCAGACCTTCGCCGGCGATCACCTCAGTAGTGGTGCCGACGATCATGCCGGGCGTCACCCCAGCCATGATGTCGGGATTGCCAGCCTTGCCGATCGCCGCGATCATTCCCGACTTCACACCGATGTCGGCCTTGTAGATGCCGCTCCAATCGATGATCAGGGCGTTGGTGATGACTAGGTCGAGGGCTTCGGCCTCGCCGACCCGGGCGCACTGCCCCATGCCGTCTCGCAGCACTTTGCCGCCGCCGAAGGTGCATTCGTCACCGTAATGGGCGAGGTCACGTTCGACTTCGATCCACAGGGCGGTGTCGCCGAGTCTGACCCGGTCGCCAGTGGTGGGGCCGTACAGGGCGGCGTAGGTGCTGCGGGGAATTTTCATGAGGTCAGGTCGTGGCGAAGCCGCGGGCGCGGACGCGGGCCATGGTTTCAGCGAGGCGTTCCGGGGTCGCCGGGCCGTCAGTCAGGTCGTTTCCACCGAGTACCGTGCGCGTGCCGGCGATCGGCACGATGCGCAC
>JBBQCI010000022.1:0-45543 GCA_038318565.1 Planctomycetota bacterium | reverse complement strand
GGTTCCCTCTGTCCAACAGCGTACACGATTAACCCGCGTGTGACTCACGACCGCCACACTGTGTGCAGGTCCCGTCTCACCTCTCGCTCATTCCGTCCATTCACTGGCGATATGTCCGCAGCGTCTCCCTCTGATCCCGCCGCCGTCACCGAGGCCATCCGTCGGGTGCAGGCGGGGGATGTCGAGGCCTACGGGGTGGTCGTCGCCGCCCATCAACGGGCGCTGCGCGCGTGGGTTGCTCGCTGGTGCGCGGCGGGCATCGATCCCGACGACATCGCCCAGCGCGCATTCGTCGCCGGGTACCGCTCACTCGCGCGGTTCAGCGGCGCCACGATTCTGCCCTGGCTGTGCACCATCGCCCGACGCGAACTGCTGGCCGAACTGAAACTGCGGCGGCGTGACCCCGCGCGTCAGGCGGGGTCGCTGGCTGAATTGGCCGAACTCGAATACGCAGCGGCCGAGCACGATCTCCCCAGCGCCGAACTCGATGAGCGCCGTTCGCGCGCGCTGCGCACCTGCTTGGAACGGCTCAGTGGCGACGCCGCCGAGATGCTCGACCGCCGCTATCGCCAGGGACAGTCGATCGCCGGGATCGCGGCCGCGCTGGGTGCCAGCCTAGACGCGATCAAGGCGCGCCTGCACTGGCTGCGGGGCAAGCTGCACGACTGCGTCAGCGCGCGGCTGGCGGCGGAGGACCGCTGAATGGACGCGCACGAACGGGCTCTGGCCGATTGGCTCGACGGGGAGGCGGATGTCACCACGGCCGCGATGCTGGTCGCCACGACCGGTACCTCCGCGTCCATCCGACTGGTCGAGTTGGCACGTCTTGAGCGCGAACTGGCAGCGGTCTTGGCGCCGGTCGATCTCCAGGCGCGGGTGCGCGCGACGATCGTCGATGACAGCGGGCAGTATGCCGCGCGGGTGATGGGCGAAGTCCGGCGCCACGCGACGCGGCCATCGGCTCGCCGTCGGGCGGCGCGGCGTAGGCCGGCGTGGTGGACGCTCGGCGTGGGCGCGCTGGCCGCGGCGGCGCTGGTAGTCGCCCTGCTGCGCTCGTCTCAGCCGACACCCGTGCCCACGTCGCCGACGATCGTAGCGACGCCGATGCGCGCCTCAGCGCATGCTGAACTCGCCATCGCCACCGGTCCGCTGCGCGTGAACCGTGACGGCACCAGCCGCGATCTGGCCGCCGGCGGCAAGGTGCTGGTCGGCGACGAACTCCACGCCGGATCCGCCTCCGGCGTGCGCTGGAGCGATGGCACCATGCTGACGATCGCCGCCGGCAGCGTGTTGGTGCTCGACGCCGATGCGGCGGGCCAGCGCATCGACCTGCGCCGCGGCGGATTCGCCGCTGCCGTCACCCCCCAGCCCGCCGGCCGGCCACTGCGCCTGATCGCGCCGCGCCTGCGGGCGGTGGTAGTCGGTACCGAACTCGATCTGCGCAGCACCGCCACCGGCGACCGCCTCGCCGTGCGCAGCGGACGGGTCGAGGTGCAGGGCGAGGACGGGGCCAGCACGACGCTCGGCGCCGGCCAATGGGCCGAGGCGCGCCTGGACGCCGCGCTGGTCACCGGAGAAGGCGGCGCCTGGTCGCTCGGCCACGCCTGGGTCGAGACGGTGACCCTGGGCGAAGTGCTGCGCGATGGCGCCGGCCGCGCCAGCGGGGTCCGTTCGGTCGCGGCGGATGCGCGGCAGAACAGCCAATGGTTCGCCCCCGACCAGACGATCTGCATCCAGAGCGACCAGAATGGCCCGCGCGGTCCGCCCTATCTGGCGCGATTGCCGGCCGGATTCCGCCTGACCCTGCGCGTGCGCGCTGCGCGCGCTGGGCGCATCGCGGTGACCCTGGCCCCGCCCCGGCACCACGCGGAGGCCTCCGACGCCGGCGCGCTCGATCTGCCGATCGGCCCGACGTGGAGCGAGATCGTGCTCACCGCCGACCGCTTCACCGCTGGCGGTGCGCCTCCACTCATGGCGGACTATCCGCTGTGGACGCTGTGCGTCTTCGGCTTCGCCGCCGGACGTCTCGAATTGACCACTGTCGCCATCGATCCGCCGCCCGCCCCCTGAGGTCCACCATGCGCACGCTCCTGCTTCCCTTCCTGCTCGCCGGTGGCCTGTGTGCGGTAGAGACGGTCAGCGTCGATGTCGCCGCCGACCGCCACCCGATCGACCCGCGCATCTATGGCGTGGCGTGGGCCGAAGCCGCAGCGCTCAGCGATCTGCGCGCGCCTCTCAACCGCTGGGGCGGCAACACCGCCACCCGCTACAATTGGCAGCAGAACGCCGACAACAAGGGCGAGGACTGGTACTTCCAATCGATTCCCGGCGGTTCCGCCACCGCAGGCGCTGACGCCGACGCCTTCATCCAGCGCAGCCGTGACGGCGGCGCGGTACCGATGCTGACCGTGCCGATGATCGACTGGGTGGCCAAGGTCGGCCCCGGACGCACCAAGCTGTGCAGCTTCTCGATCGCCAAGTATGGGGCGCAGACCGACTCTGACGGGCAGTGGTTCCCTGACGCCGGCAACGGCGAGCGCAGCGCTGGCGGTTTCGTCACCGGTAACAATGCCAACGATGCCAATGTCGCCAACTCGACCACCTTGCAGCAGGGCTGGCTGCAGCATCTGGTCGCCAAGTGGGGAACGTCGAGCACCGGCGGCGTGCGCTGGTACTTCCTCGACAACGAGCCGGGCATCTGGCACTCGACCCACCGCGACGTGCACCCGACCGGGCTGCGCATGGCCGAACTGCGCGACAAGATGGTCACCTACGCGACGATGGTGAAGGCGCAGGATCCGGCGGCGCTGGTTGCCGGGCCCGAGGAGTGGGGCTGGAGTGGCTTCCTTTATTCGGGCTACGACCTGCAGTGGGCGACCGTCAACGGCTGGGGCGGAACCCTGCCGGACCGCGCCGCCAACGGCGGCGCCGACCACCTGCCCTGGTTGCTCGCGCAGTTGAAGCAGGCGTCGACCACCGCCGGCAAACGCCTGCTCGACGTATTCAGCGTACACTACTACCCGCAGGGCGGCGAGTACAGCGACGACGTGAGTGCGACGATGCAGGCGCGGCGCAACCGCTCGACGCGTTCGCTGTGGGACCCGACCTACACCGACGAGACCTGGATCGCCGACCAAGTGCGGCTGATCCCGCGGCTCAAGCAATGGGTCGCCGCCGGCTACCCCGGTACGCCGGTCGGAATCACCGAGTACAGCTGGGGCGCCGAGAACCACATCAGCGGCGCCACCGCCCAGGCTGACGTCTACGGCATCTTCGGCCGCGAAGGCCTCGATATCGCCAACCGCTGGGGGACACCGGCGGCGAACACGCCGACCTACAAGGCGATGAAGTTGTACCGCAACTACGATGGCGCCGGCTCGGGCTTCGGCGAGACCAGCGTGCGCGTCGCGGTCGTCGATCCCGATCGCCTCGCCGCCTTCGCTTCCGAGCGCGCTGACGGCGCGCTGACGGTGATGCTGGTGCATAAGGGGACGGCGGCGCTGTCGACCCGGGTCGCCATTGCCGGCTTCACCGGCGGCGCGGAGACGCAGGTCTGGCAACTGACCGCGAGCAACGTCATCGCCCGCCTCGCCGATGCCGCGGTCGCCAGCGGCGCGGTCTCCCTAACCCTGCCGGTGCAGAGCATCACCCTGCTGGTGGTGCCACGCGGGGCCAGCACACCGTCCGTCCCTGGCGACGTCAATGGCGATGGCAGCGTCACTGCCGCCGACCTCACCATGCTGAAGGATCATTTCGGCCAGCGCAGCACAGATGCCGGCTGGTTGGGGGGCTGCGATCTCAACGGTGACAACCGGGTCGATGCCGCTGATCTTGGGCTGGTGACGCGGAACCTGAGGTAATCATGATTGTCTGCCGCTATCGGGCCTGGCTGGAGGGGGGCGACGCCAGCGACCTGGAGCCGGAGCTCGCCAGCATGCTGGACGACCTCGCCGCTCAGGCCATGCGAGGATTGCGGCGGGCGGACGAGGCCGACGACGCCCTTCAGGACACGGTCCTCGACCTGCTGCAGCAGCGCGCTCGCCTGCCCCACGATCTGCCTCTGGAAGCGGTGGCCCGCACCCTGCTGCACCGCCGCATCCAGCGCAACGCACGGCAAAGCCAGCGCCAGCGTCGTCGCTTCTGCTCCTGGGAAGAAGTCGATGAAGAGGAGCTGGTGCATCACGAACCAGCGGCGCCAGAGCTGCCCTCCCTCAAGGCTCTGCCGGAATCCCAGCACGCCGCCCTGTTCGCCCTGGCCGAGTTCGGTGATGGTGCCAGCGCCGCAGCCAGTCTGGGCGTGACCCTGGGCTATTTCCACGTGTTGATCCACCGCGCCCGGGCAACGCTCAATCCTATCTACCTCAAGACGCCGCACCGCATTGCATTGCATCCCTGGGATTCACCTACTGCATCGGCTTGATGGTCTGGGCGCTCATCTAATCCAACGCGGCGTGTGCGCTCACCTCAAGGAGCGGAGCCAGAAGCTGCCATATTATCGAGGCCGCAAGGGCGACAATATGCCCACCAGATTCATCTTCGAACTCTTCTGGTGGGCAATGCTGCCTGGGACTTCGATCTCGCGCCGTGGATCGCCAAGGACAAGATCCGCTGGATTGCCCCGGGTGACTCCACCTGGCAAGTCAGATCGGGCCTCGCTGGCTGTCCGTATCTGGACCTACCGCAGCCGATTGGAACGAGACGAGCACCTCGTTGACCGCCCCGCGCGGATTCCGCGGACTGGTGCTGGTCGTGCCGGAGCGTTGCCTGGCCAGTCCGAGCCGTACACGTCGAGCTTCGCCTGTGCTGATGAAGCTGTCACTGGCCGACGAACGGCGTCTGCGGCCCTCGGAGCGCGCGACTCGCTCCTCGATTTGGTCGTCGCCGCCTGCGACCACCAATGTGGCGAGGCTGTGGACGGCTCCCACGTTGCTTCCAACCGGCTGACCGACAGCCAGTTTACCTGAACGGGTAGGTCACGTGCGCGTCTTCCACGACGACTCCAAGCTGCTCGGCGCTGAGGGATTATGCCTGACGATCCGTTCTCCACCGCCATTGCCAATTCCATGGATCTGGTGCCGGTCTCGCCGCGCCCACCTGGTCGCGCCTTCCGCGGATTGCTGCTGGCCGGGCCCGATCGGGCAGTGCTGACCTCGCCCGGACGAAGTGGGCCGTTCAGCCGCAGTACACATCGGCTGGTCGTCTGCGCCTCGGTCACGTATTCGCTACTCGACCAACGTCGCTTCGCCGCCGACGGCAACGCCAACCCGCTGGCCGGGGTGTGCATAACGGTCTGCGAACCACGCCTGGGGTTTGCCGCCTCGGGGCGCATGCCGCGGTTGCCATACGGCTTCGATCGCCTCAACAATCCCGCCGTCAGCGACGCCGAGGCCGATCGCTTCGTGATGACGAGCTACCTCAATCCCAACCTGCCCGATGTCGTGCCGATGCCGTCCAAGGCCGGACGATACCACGTCCATCTCGCCTGGGGCGCGTGGTGCTCGCCGGTCATCACCATCGACCTCTCGCTGCCAGAGTGAGCATGCCATTTCCGTCCACCGCCCGCCTTCTGGCCGACCTGCCCGCCCTGGCCGAAGAGCATGTCGTCGCTGGTGCCGCTGCCACCTCTCGCCTCGGCGAACCGCTGATCATCACGGGTCGCTTCCAGTTGTCCGCTGCGCGCCGGGCAACACTGGGCTGCGAGCCGCATCGTGCATTGACCCTGACGACCGTCGTTGGCCTCGCTGGCTCTTGCCACGGCGGACTCCCGTTCGCCAGCTCGGCGCTGTGCGCTGATGACATTCACGACGACGGGCTGCTGGTTACCGGCTGGTTCACCGTCGATGCTGCCGCTGTGAGCGGCTTCCGTTACGCCGGCGTCCATCGCCTGACCTGCAGTCTGGATGGGCTTATTGCGCTGCCGGTTCGCATCGTTGTTGCATAACCTATTTGGCTACAGCGTCTTCATTTCCGACCAATGCGCAGACTAATTAAGCGACGGGACCTCGCCGGAACAGCACTGCGCGCCTTCGATCACCCGCATGCGGCAGCAAGGTGATTCGGCTTCGAGATAGCGCTGGCGCAGGTCCGGGTCGACCAGGCAGAGCGAGGCAAGGCGGTCTAGTACCACGTTGGGCTCGTGACGGCCCGGATCGAGCAGGGCAATCACCTCGTCAGTGACAGCCGATCGTAGACCAAGCAGACGGCGCACCGCACCGCCGATGCGGTCGGTTAGGTCGGGGGTGAAAGTGGGCTCGGGGCGGCGCAGCAGCTGCGCCCGGCGATAGGGCCGCTCGCTCGGCTGTTCGTGCAGGTACCAGCGGCCCTCGCCTATCACCGCGATCTGCCAGAGCCCGTCTGGCAGTTCGCGGGCGTTGGCTAGACGAGCAGCCGACACGATCGACACCACCGGCGGCTCGCCGGCTGCAGCACCCTCGAAGCCCGGCGTGATGCGCGGTACCGCCAGCCAACGGGCAGCGGGCGGCAGCGCCATCAGATCAGACACCAGGGCGCGATAGCGTGGCTCAAAGATGAGGAACGGCACCGGCAGCCCGGGCAGCAGCACATGGCCAGGCAGGGGGAAAAGCGGTACGGCGTCCAGGGCGTGCACAGGGCGCATGCTGAGCCTGTTCTCGGCAGGTCGATGGCAGAACCACTCAACCTCGCACATGCGCCACTTGAGCTGCCCGGGAATCCCCGATCCTGCGCCCCGTGCCCAAACCGATCTGCATCTACCATAAAAACTGTCTTGATGGCAAGGCCGCTGCTGCGGTGGTCTTGCGCCACGCTCCGGACGCCGAGTTGGTGCCGATGCAATATGGCGAAACCGCCCCGACGGTCGAGGGCCGCGACACCTACGTGGTCGACTTCGCCCTATCGATCGAGGGGATGCGCGCGCTCAAGGCCCAGGCCAGCTCGCTGACCTGGATTGATCACCACGCCTCCAGTCTGCCGATCCGTGCCCGCCTCGGCTGGGGACATCTCGATGTCTCTACCTGTGGCGCCGTGCTGACCTGGCGCACCCTGTTCCCCACCGACATCCCGCCGACCATCCTGGCCTACATCGAGGATAAGGATCTGTGGCGCTGGGCCCTGCCTGACAGCCGCGCGGTTGCCGCCGGGCTGGCCCGTGCCTTCGCCGGAACCAAGGTCGAGGGCATCCTAGAGGCCGACGTGACGGCGATGGCCGAACTCGGCCGCGACGATCTGGCCAAGCAGGCGCTGCGTGTGCGCGAAGCTGTGCTGACCGGCGTCGCGGTCGAGAACGCCTATGGTCAGCCCGGCGTGCGCATGCTCGCGGTGCCGATCAACCACGACCAGAACGAGATCGCCGAACTGGCCTGCCAAAGTGTCGCCGAGGGCGGACTGGGGTATGACCTGGCGGTGATGTTCTACCTGCGCAAGGACGGCCGCTGGGTCCATTCGCTGCGCTCGGGCACGGTCAACTGTGCGACCATCGCCGAGCGGCTTGGCGGCGGCGGTCATCCGAGCAGCGCGTGCTATCTGTCGGTGCAACCGGTGGTCACGCTGAAAACGCCGATAGTGCCGTAGCGTGGCCCGCTTCCCGCGATTCCCCTTCCCGATGCCGCGCAGCAGCACCACCCCGCGGCGGCGCTCGCCACGGCGGTTTGGTCTGATTGGCGCAATTGCCCTGCTGATCGCCGCCCTTGCCGGTGGGCTGCAGCATTGCCAAGGGACAGCTGCCAATCCGCCTGCGCGTGACGGCTCTCGCACATCGGCCGGCAATACGTCAGTCGCCGTCCAGCGGCAGGTGTCGACGAAACCGCCTGACCGCTACGAGGTCCTCGACGGCCAACCCCTCACCGCCCAGGATGAGGTGCGCGGCATCTGGGATACGCTACGCCGAATCGCCAACGGCCCGCCCTTTCCGCATCGCCAGGACGGCGTGGCCTTCCAGAACCGCGAGGCTCGCCTGCCCAAGCGCGCGACCGGTTGGTGGCGCGAGTTCACCGTGGAAACGCCAGGCTCGTCAGATCGTGGCGCCCGTCGGCTGGTGGTCGGATCGGATGGCGAACTGTGGTACAGCAACGACCATTACCGCACCTTCGTCCGCCTCCTGCCGCCGTGATCGCTGATCTCTCGGTGCCGGCACCTGAGGCCTGCATCCACCACGGCCTCGTCGTCGACCGTTATGCGCTGAACGCCAGGAATGTCGCGGCCGTCGACTGCGATGGTCGCGCTGGACCACTGATCGCAATCGCCGGGGCCTTACGCTTTCCTGAGTACTATGGCGGCAACTGGGACGCGCTTGACGAATGCCTGCGCGACCTGGACACGTGGTGGCCTGCCGCCGGCTGGGTGGTGGTCGTCAGCGACGCCGCCGGTGACGCGTGGCGTCAGCTTGAGCTGTGTTGGCAGGACGCCGCCAGACACCACGCCGTCAGCTCCTGCAGCCTCCATCTGGTGTACCCATGACCACCGTCGCCCTGCTGATCCTCAGCAATCTGTTCATGACCTTCGCTTGGTACTGGCACCTTAAAGGCCAGGGTCCGGCGTGGCCGCTGTGGGCGATCATCGGCACCTCGTGGCTGATCGCCCTGCCCGAGTACTGCTTGGCAGTTCCGGCAAACCGCTTCGGTTCCTTGGAGCACGGCGGCCCGTTCACCGCTGCCCAACTGAAGGTTCTGCAAGAGGCGATCTCGGTCAGCGTGTTCATCGCCTTCCTGATGCTCTACCTCAAGCAGGTACCGACGTGGCGCGAGATCGCCGGCCTGGGCCTAGTGATCGCCGGCGTCGCCGTGGCGATCAGCGGCAAGCGCTGGTGAGACGCCCTAGGTCGATCAACCTTTCTAGGATCAACGGCGATGGCCCCACGGGCAGCTGCGGCAGCCGGTCTCGCAGCAATACCCCCGCGCCAAGCAGCGATCGCGTCCAGGGTCAGCCGGGTCGGGTGCGCCAGAGTCGACCCGCGTGCGGGCAGCGCGGCAGGTTGCCAAAGTCGGCTGCGGCCGGCCGATCAATCGCTTCAGCGACGACTTGACCAACTGCTTGGCGATGCGCAGACGCTGGAGCGGACTCAGAAATCCCAGCCAGCAGCCAGGGTGATCTGTCGACCGATGTCGGAAACGTACTGCGTCTCGTTGGCAACGACCAGGCTGCCCGAGGTCGGCTCGTAGTAATCAACGTGCGAGCTGTCGAATAGGTCGCTGACTGACAGGCGCACGAAGCGCGCCGCACTGCCGGTGAAGCGGTAGCCGAGCGCCAGATCGAAGGCAACGTAGGGATCGAGATCCTGAATCGCGATCAGGGTGTTGCGGAACAGACGGGTGTGGCCGATGTCATAGACGGTGCGTCCCGACACATAGCGGCTGGCGGCGGTGGCGAACCACGAGTCCCGGGCCCAGTCAACGCCGAGATTCACCTTCCATTCGGGAGGCGCGTTGGCGTCGCGCGGTACGGTGTAGTCGTACTGGTAGATGGTTCCCAGCGGCGGGCCGGCATTGAAGCCTGGGCTTGAGAAGTGGACTTCGTCGCGGGTGCTGCCGTGCTGCCAGGTGGTGTTGCCCCAGGCGGTGAACCCACTGTCGGCGACCGCAGCCCGGGCGCTGAGCTCGGCTCCGTAGACGGTGTAGGGATTGTCGAGGTTGTCGAACTGGAAGAACGGACCGGGACCGGTCACCGCCCGCTGCGCCGGCGGCAATCCCGCCCAGTTGATGAAGTTGGCGAGTTGTTCGTTGAAGGGCAGTGGCACCCGCCAGATCAGATCGTTCGAGCGGTTCCAGAATCCACCAACGCTGACATCCAGGCTCCGTCCCTCGCGAAACCGCCATTGCGCCTCGATGGCCTGAATCTGCTCGGCCTTCAGATCGTCGCTCGGTTTGACGAAGTAGTCCTCCTCGTAGCTCTCCAGCGGATTGGGCAGTCGGTAACCACGCGAGTAGGACAGCAGGGCGAACTGGCGCGGGGTCGGTGTCCAGTTCAGCGCCACGCGCGGACTGGTCTGGCTGCCGGTACGGCTGTCATTATCGCCGCGTACGCCGGCGGTCAGCTGCCAGGCATCTCCGATTCGCCACTGGTCCTCGGCGAACAGGCCGTAACCGGTGCGGGTGACCGTTTCCCAGGTCGACTTGTCGTCGTAAACCGCGCCGTAGCGCCACAGATTGGACGTAGACTCCCACTGCGACGCCTCGCCACCCATGCCAAGCTGGTGATCGCCAAGGCTGAGGTTGAGCTGGGCGCGGGCGGCGCGCTCGATGTCCTCAAAGCGGAACTGTAGGTAGCTGAAATCGGTGGTCGGATCGTAGGTCGCCTGCTGGTTGCGGTAGTCCGAGTCCACCCGACGTTCGGACAACGAGACGCGCAGCAGGCGCGAACGCAGCTCGAGGGTCATCAGATTGTCGTCGATGTTGATGCTTGGCGGGCCCTGGGCGGCGCCGTCGACGACCTCCCATGGGTCGCGCCGCACCGTGCGCGCGGCGGCCTCCAGCCGCCAGTCACCACCCAGATTCGCGCCGATCAGGGCGCGGGCCCGCCAGGCGACGGTGTCCTCGGACGTGTCCTCGTCGTTGCGTGAGCTTCCCTGATAGGCCTGGCCGCTCTCGACCCCAGGGATGTCGTTCAAGTGGGTATAGCCGGCGCCCAGCTTGCCGTAGAACGGTCCGGTTATCGGCCCGGCCAGGGTGGCGTCGCCGCCGAACGACTCCGGGGTGCCGACACTGCCGACGACGGTGAAGCGGGCGACCTCCGGGACATCCTTACTGGTCATGGCGATGACCCCGCCGAAGGCGTTGGCCCCGTAGGTCACCGAACCCGGGCCTTTGGCGACCTCGACGCGCTCCAGATCGCTATAGTCGATCGTTCCCGACCAGATCGGCGATCCCAGTTCGGGCAGACGGAACTGCCATCCATCTTGCATGACCAGGATGCGGGTATTCAGCGGGCCGTTATAGCCGCGCAGGCCGACCTCGTACTGACCGTTGCGCAACTGGTAGACATCGACCCCGGCCATGTAGCGGAGCCGCTCGGGTACCGAAGTGGCCGGCGATTGCAGCAAGTCCTCGGCCAGGATGACTTCGACCGGG
Organism: Planctomycetota bacterium; assembly: GCA_038318565.1. Lineage (GTDB taxonomy): Bacteria > Planctomycetota > UBA11346 > UBA11346 > UBA11346 > UBA11346. Next base: position 34,504 of record JBBQCI010000022.1, on the reverse strand, counting down.
GCCGGGGCGCTGGCCACATCCTGGCGACGACGCGATACGCTTTCTACCCAGGCACGCTGGTCCAGCACTTCGACGTCGCTGACACCGAGGGCGGTGGCCTGCTGATCGGCAGCCTGGATGGCAGCGGACAGGGCCAGCAACGTCATAATCAGGGGCGTACGCACGGACTGTCATGATGGCGGGCCGATCTCACTCCGCAACGTTGTCGTGGTTGCCTGTCGGGTGGGGGCTGCGAGCATCCCGAGGTGGCCACCATCCTCGACCAGATCATCGCTCACAAACGTGCCGTGGAGGTCCCCCTGCTGCCGCCTGTGGAGCGCAGCGCGCTCCGCGACTTGCCCCCCTGCCGTGGCTTCCGCGCCGCCCTCGTGCGCAATCGCAGCGGCCCGATTCGGGTCATCGCCGAATGCAAGAAGGCCAGCCCCAGCAAGGGCGTGTTCGCCCCCGACTACGACCCCGTCCTGACAGGTTTCCACTACGTCCACGGTGGCGCCAGCTGCCTCTCGGTGCTGACCGACGAGCGATGGTTCCAGGGTCATCTCGACCATCTGCTGGCCGTCCGCGCCGCCATCCAGCTGCCGATCATCCGCAAGGACTTCACCGTCGACCCCCGCCAGATCAGCCAGGCCCGCCTGGCTGGGGCCGATGCCATTCTGTTGATCGCCGCCTGCCTAGAAACCGGACTGATGCGCGACCTCTACGGTTTCGCGCGCGAACTCGGACTCGACGTCCTGGTCGAGGTGCACGACGTCGACGAGGCGATGTGCGCCCTGTCGATAGGCGCCGATCTGGTCGGCGTCAACAACCGCAACCTGCACGACTTCAGTGTTTCGCTGAACCGTACCATTGAGCTGCTGTCGGGATTGCTGGGTGGCGACCGCGTGGTCGTCAGCGAAAGTGGCATCCGCAATCGCGACGACTGCCGCATGCTTGAGCAAGCTGGGGTCGACGCCGTGCTGGTTGGTGAAACGCTCATGCTGTCCGCAGACCCGGTCGCCGAGCTGCACAAGCTGCGCGGGACCTTGACCCGGATCGTCTGAGTCCGCGTCGCCCTGTGCGAAAACTTCAGGGTGGCAGCCTCAGTGCGATAGCCACAGCACGCTGGTAACGATACGCGGGTAGTACAGGCTGCCCTTGGCCACTCCCGAGGTGAACTGGTCGGAGACGGCGTGGTCGGCGGCGCCGATGCGCTGCCAGTCGGCGTGGGCGCGGTCGGCCTTGGCGGCGGCTGCCGGTTCCTGACGCACCTCCAACACCGTCTCGGCGACGAACTGGCAGAGGTGGATCTTCGAGGCCCACGAGTTGTCGGCGCTGGCGGAGAGCTTCCAGCCGCCGTCGCCGTAGAGGCACACCCCCTCCTTGAGAATGGCGCGCAGGTGCTTTTTCAGGGCGCGGATCATCGCGCCGTACGGACCGCCCTCGCGACAGGCGTCCTTCAGGCCCATCTCCCACGGATAGGCCAGGGCCTCGATCGCCGGGATGATCGGGGCCGTTTTGGCGTCGGTGAACAGCGACGGCATGATGCCAGTGACCGGATCAGCGGAGCCAGTGATGGCCGCGGCGTGGCGCGCGGCAGCGGCGGTCGAGACCGCGGCCTCGCTGCGACCGGCGGCGTTCAGCATCTCGGCGATCGCCAGATGCGCAGCCCACATCTTGCCGGCGAGGTAGCCATTGGCGCGGCTTTGGCCGAGGCTGTGGTCGAGGCTGTCGTAGGTGGTGATCTCGCCGCCGCCGCGGCAGCGCTCGTCCTCGCACTGCATGAAGCCCTTGCGCTTAGCCGCCACCGGATGGTCGCGGTTGAGCAGGCTGAGCTGGCACTCGACCAGTGTGCCCTGGTGACGGGCGAGGAATCCGGCGTCCATGGTCTTCGCCCAGTACAACCCGGCACACAGCGCCCAGTTGGTCAGCTGCTCGCAGCTCATGTGCGAGAAGCAGATGCGGTCGAGGCCGTCGACCTCGTAGCTGCTGCGGGCGTCCGGACTCCACGTGTTCGCCACGCCCATGTCGTGGCAGAACGAGACGCCGCCGGGCAGCAGGGTAGTGGGATCGGCCGGATCGAAGACCTTGGAGACGTAGCGGTAATCGTTGACGAACTGGTCGAGCACGTTGGCTAACGCCCACGGGCTGTAGCGCAGCTCGTGGAAGGCCATGTCGACGGTCAGATCGAAGGTGTTGAGCATCAAATACTCGCCTTCGTTGACCACCCAGCGCGGACGGCCGGCGTCGTCGAGCAGTTGGGTCGAAGCGTGGTATCCGCGCGTCGCGTGCGCGACGATGAACTGGCGCTCATCGGGCAGTCCGGAGGCGGCCAGCTCGGCATCGCGCTTCGCGCAGGACGCGGCAACTGCGACGGAGCGCGACAGCGCGTGCGTCAGCACGTCCTCGACGCCGCTGAACAGCTTGGTGTACCAATACGACATGGCGCGGCCGGCGGTTGCGTTGCCCGGCTTCCAGAAACCGACCGCGACGGTCAGGGTGCGGGTCTGGCCTGGCGCCACTGGCACACTCAACCCGGCCAGGCCGGACAGGCCGAAGCGCGGCTGATGCTGCCACGTGCGTTTCAGCGCGCTCTCGATGTCGAAGGCAGAGAATACCTGCGCGTCTGCGGCGTCGGTCGCGAAGGAACATCCCGCCCGGCTCTTCATGCCAGGCAGGCCATCGGTGGTCAGCCATTTATAATCCGGCAGGTTGATTGCGAACACCGCCTCGCGTTGGGTCGTTCCGGAATTACGCACGGTCACCTGCACCAGCACGGCCGGTACGTAGGCGTCACGCTGGGCCGCCAGCGCTGCGCTCGCGGGGTCGGGCAAGGCCTCAAGCGGGGTAAGGATGCTGACGGTCAGATCGCCAGCGCTCCAGCGGTCGGTGGCCCAGCCGTAGTCGCGACGGACTTCGTCAGGTGCGAACAGCCGAAGCGCGGTTTTGCCATCATCGCTACTGCGCACGTAGCGCTCCTTGTCGCTCGCCGACATCGGGTAGAGCGGCAACAGGCGAATCGCCGAGCCGTCCGCTTCACTATATCCCAGCATCAGACCGCCGGCGCCGGCACGGCCGATCTCGCAACCAGGACCGCTGTTGCCGAAGAAGCGGCCGGCGGTGAGACTGGCCAGGGCGCCAACCGGCGCGTGGTGGGCGTGAAAGTCAGCAGTGCGGGAATGGGCGGTGCCGTGCGGGATCATAGTGCCATCGTGGCTCGGACCGGCAGCCTATGAAATCGCTATGACATCCATAATCATAGCGAATCTGTCTACTATGACCGAGGTGCTTCTGGGCCTGGAATGGTACGATTACCGCCTGCACCGCGGGGTGGCGCGAGTCGCGGCACGATACGGCTGGCATCTCACCTGCCCGTCAGGTTCGCCTGGATTCCAGCCAGTTCCCGACGATTGGCGCGGAGCCGGCGCGATCACCCTGGCGAGCGATCGCTGGCTGCTGCCGCTGCGCCGGCGTGGCGTCAGCATTGTCGATGTCGGGCTCAGCGCCTCGACCCGTGTCGCCCGCACCGTGGTCGACAACCAGGCCGTCGCCGCTCTCGCCCACGCCCATTTCCGCCAGCGCGGTTGGCGTCGCTTCGCCTGCCTGACCCATCAGGGAGGTCGCATGTTCGACGAGCGCGCCGCCGCGTTCACCGCCTTGCTCACTAACGACGGCCTGACCTGCGCCACCTGGAGCGTCGCCGACCTGCCACGCCTGCTGCTACCCGCTGCGCCGATCGCCGTCTTCGCAGTGCAGGACGCCCTCGGAGCGCAGGCCATCGCCGCCGCCCGTCGCGCGGGTTTGGCCGTCCCCACTCAAGTTGCGGTGCTCGGGGTGGACGACGTTGATCTGGTCTGCCAAGCCCTGCCTGTGCCGCTGGCTAGTGTCGACACCGACCAGGAAGGTCTTGGCGTCGCCGCCGGCGAGCGGCTAGCGCGTATGCTGGACGGGAAGCCCGACGATGGCGCGCTGATCCGCCATGCCCCGCGCACCGTGGTCGTCCGCGCCTCGGCCGAAGCACTCGGCACCGACCACCCCGGTCTGCGTCGCGCCCTGGAACTCGCCCACGCCCAGCCAGCCTGCGGCGTACGTGCCCTGGCGGCGGCTGCCGACCTCAGCGCGCAAGGTCTTGATCAGGTCTGTCGGCGCGAATTGGACGAGAACCCCGGAACGCTGCTGCGTCGCCTGCGCCTGGAGACGGCCAAGCGGCACCTCGACGACGGCGCTTCAGTGCGTGAGGCGGCAGAGGCCGCAGGATTCGCCAGCGCCAGCAGCCTGTGTGCCCTGGTCCGGCGAGAAACCGGCCTTACGCCGCTGCGCTGGCGAGTATCCGCTGCAACCAGCCCGGCCATTTCTCGCCGTCGACTCCACTCTCGCCCGCCACACCCGAGCCAAAAGTGAGGCTATCACCGAAGCAGACGATGCGGTTTGGCCGCGGGCGCAAGCCCAGCGGCGTGGCCAGGACCAAACGGCTGATCGCGCACATGCGCTCGGCGAGCGTAGCGTAGGCAGTGTCCGCCGGTGCGCGCCGTTTCTTACTGTTGCAGCAGTCGTTGGTGCCTGCCATCAGGATAACCAGGTCGGGTCGGCAGCGCTCCTAGGTTAGAAGTATCCGCCTTTTTTCGTGATTTCCTGCACCGTTTCGCCCTGGGCGACCCAGCCGAAGATCTGCTTCTCGTTGGCCTTGATCTCCTCGGCGCGCACCAGGACCTCGTAGGCAAGATCGCGCGGCACGCACAGCACGCCGTCGATGTCGCCCATGATCACGTCGCCGGGTTTGATCACGGTGTCACCCAGCTTGATCGGGATCTCGTAGTGGGTGATCAGGCAGCGGCCGAGCGAGCCGTTGGGAATGCGGTGTTTGTAGAAAACAGGGAAGTCCTTTTCGAGGATCTGGTGGGTGTCGCGGATGCCGCCGTCGATCACCGCGCCGCGCACCTTCATGCCGTGCGCCGTCGCCGTCATCACCCCGCCCCACAGCGTCGCCTTCTGATCGTTGCTGGTGTCCCAGACCACCAGGTGATCCTCTTGCAGATGCGTCAGCATCTCGGTACGGAAGGCCATTTCCCCGCTGATCTGCACGTTCGGCGCGCTCTTCACCGTGAAGGCGAGACCGGCGACGGTGCGCTCGGGACGCAGCGGCTGCAGATGGCCAGGCAGGGCCTGGTCGAGCAGGCAGAACTCGCGCAGCACGTCGCTGATCGCGCCGGTATAGAGCTGCTCGTAGCGCGCCAGCAACTCCTTCACCGGGATGGGGAAGGGCTTGGTCGAGACGCCTTCGCGTTCAGCGATGAGCTTCTCCAGTTTCATCAGGCCGACTTCCTTCTTGTAGGTATCGATGGACATGGGGTGCTCCTGGGGATTTGGGGTGGGGTCAGGGGAGGGGCGACTCGCGGAGGCACGGGGGACAATGGCTTCTGCCATCCCGTGCCGCAGCGACCAAGCCCCTCCCCTAGGGAAGAGCCATGCCGCCGTCGACGAACAGGTTCTGGCCGGTGATGTAACGCCCGGCGTCCGAGCACAGCAGCAGGGCGGCGCCGCAGCAGTCCTCGGGCTCGCCGATGCAACCGGCCGGGATCCACGACATGACTTTCTGCCGGTAGGCTTCGTCGACGATGCGCTCGCGGGTGCGATCGGTGTCGATGACCCCGGGGGCGAGGTTGTTGACCGTGACACCCTGCGGCGCGAGTTGCTTGGCCAACGCCAGCGCCATCGACGTCTGCGCGCACTTGCTGGCGGCGTAGACCAGCATCGCCGGATTCGGCTTGGCCTCCTGCACGCTGCCGACGGTGAGGATGCGGCCCCACGTCCGCTCGCACATCGGCGGGGCGGCCAGTCGCAGCAACTCCCAGGTCGAACGCAGGTTGACCTGGATCTGGCGGTCGAAGTCCTCACCGGTCGCCTCCAGCCACGGCTTGGGGAGCTGGATCGAGGCATTGCACACCAGGATGTCGACCTGGCCAAGGCCGCTGAGCGCACCGTCCCAGCAACGCTGCGCCCCGTCGACGGCGGAGAGGTCGGCCTGCACGGCGCATCCGCCGATCTCCGCCGCGATAGCCTGGGCCGCGTCGATACGGCCGGCGCAGTGCACCGCCACCCGTGCGCCGGCGCTGGCGAAGGCGCGGGCCATGGCGGCACCGATGCCGCGGCTGCTGCCGGTGATCAGGGCCTTGCGTCCGGCGAGGGAGAACATCAGCGCAGCTCCACGCCCTGCGCCGCGCAGAGCCCCTTGAGATAGCCGATGGCGAACAGGCGGCCGAGGGAGGCATAGCCGTGGTTGCCGTTGTCCTCGCCGGCCATGGTCGGGACGTGGTCGACCCGCACCGGGCCGGTTACCCCGATCTCGCCGTAGGTGCGCACCATCGCCGCCATGTCGGTCGGGCCCTCATCATGGAAGACTTCGCGGAAGTCGGCGGCGGTTCCGGCGACATCGCGGAAGTGGACGAAGGCGATGCGGCCTGCCCAGCGCCGGGCCAGGGCCTGCGGATCGGCGCCCATCGCGGCGTAGGTGGCCTGGCAGAAGGTCAGTTGATGGGACGGCCCGTCCGACAGGGCCAGGGCGCGGTCGATCGCGGAGGGGCTGGTGAAGATGCGGCCGACCCCGCGCAACCACGGCACCGGCGGATCGTCGGGGTGCAGGCCCAGGACCACGCCAGCGGCCTGGGCGGCCGGCAGGACCACGCGGAGGAAATAGGCGTAGTTCTCCCACAGCCGCTCGTGGCTGATGCGTTCGTCTTCTGCCACCAGCGGCTGGCGCGCGGCCACTGTGGCACTGAACCCGCTACCCAGGGCGCCGCCGCGCAGCGCCACCGCCGGGTCGGTGCGGTACCAGCCGATCACCGCCATGAAGTTGTAGCACAGCAGCGGAATACCGAGTTCGCCCATATTGGCGAGCATGCGCCGGTAGCGTTCTAGATCCTCGTCGCGCCCAGGCAGGCCGAGCTTGATCCGCCGCATGTCGAACTGGTCGCCCTCCAGACCGTACAGCCTCAGGCCGGCGTCGGCGAAGCGGCGCTGGATGGTGCGCAGACTATCGATGTCGTCGGGTGCGGTGAGGCCCGTCAGCTCGCGGGCGCATTTGCAGATCGCATGCTTCACCCCCATCTGGCGGGCGAGATCCCACGAGTGATCTGCTTTGGCGGGTAGAAAATCAGCGAGGATCACGCGTCTCCTGGAGCGCGGGGCTCCAGCCCCGACCGGACCGCAGGGCTCCAGCCCCGCGCAAACAACCCCGCCCCCACCCCCAACCCGGCCAGCGACAGGATCTCCCCCCGCTCCGCCTCGGTCACCACCAGCCCAAGCCGTCCGCTGGGATCGAAGGCGCAATTGGTCGGATTCCGCCCAGGCAGATCGATGCGCTGCACAATCCGCCCAGCCGGGTCGACCGCCATCACCTGCCCACTTCCATACACCGCCACCCACAGCGCCCCGTCGGCGGCGAAAGCCATGCCGTCCGGTCCCGGGGCCCCCTCCAATCCCGTGGCCCACACCCGCCCGTCCCAGCGCCGCGCCGCCGCGTCCCAGCGCCCGCGCCACAGGCGCTGCCGGTAGGTCTCAGCAATCACCAGTTCGCTGCCGTCGGCAGTGAAGGCCAGACCGTTGGCGAAGTACAGGCCGCTGGCGACGCACGTCACCACGCCGTCCAGGCCGAGGCTGCAGATATAGCCGAGTGGTTCTTGGCGGCCGTCATTGGGGCAGGTGAAGAGCAGGTTGCCGAGTGCGTCGAAGGCGAGGTCGTTGGGCTTGCCGAGTGCCGCGCCATTGAGGCAGTCGACCGCCGTGCGCGTGGAACCATCACGCGGATCGTGCACCCGCACACTGTGGTTCCCGGCATCGCAGAACCACACCTGGCCGTGTCCGTCGATGGCAATGCCATTCGGCTCGCCGCCAATTGCTACGCGCGACAGCGCCCCGTCGCGCCAGCGACACAGCCCGCCGCCCTTCAGTTCGACGCACCACAGCGCACCGTCGGCGGCAAAGGCCGGGCCTTCGGGAAATCGCAGGCCTTGGGCGAGCGTATCAATTCGCATGGGCAGGATCATCGCGCTGCGCGGCCAGGTCCGTCTGCGCCCGTGCTCTGTTCCGCACGGCGGAATACGCGTCGTCCTTTGCGCATATCAAACTCCGGTGCTGGCAAGGAAGCCGTCGTCGTCGGCGATGGTACCGCCGCCGCGTTCGCAGGCGTCGAGCAGGGGCAATGTGCCCGGCGAGGTCGGTCGCCCGGCGATGCCGGCGTAGCCGCCGGCCGGTCTTGCGAGCCGCCGCAGGCGCGTGCTGGTGCGCCGCTGTGCCCCGAGATGCAGCAGTACGGTCCAGCCACGCCGCGCATAGCTGGCCAGGGCCAAGCGAAGCAGGCCAGAGCGCAGGACGTCGTCCTCGGCCGACCGTCTCGCAGCCGATTGATCACGGGCCGGGCGCGAGCTGGCCGCGCGCCTCGGCTTCAGCCAGGCCAGCCATATCGGCCATTGGTTCCGCCGCCGCACCGGACTGACTCCGGAAAGCTGGCGCCAGCAGGGCGCCGGGGCCTGATCAGGCGCGGCGGTCCGGGCGGGAATACCAGCGCTGCATCGCCTGCTGCGCCGGTTTGCCCCATACCGTGAAGCCCTTGTCGCCGCGCGGGTCATCGCGGAATTGCGGGCGGTCGTTCTGCTCGTCCCACTTCCACCAGTAGGCGCCCATCCACCACGGCTGCTCCCAGTAGGCGGTCATCAGGGCTTCGAAGTAGCGCGCCTGCTCTGAACCGTCGTAGCCGCCCGGGTGGCCCCAGTAGTACGGCTTGGCGGTGGCATTCTTCGTCGCACAGCAGCCGATCTCGCCGAAATACACCGGCTTACCCAGACTCGCGGCGCGCTTGCGGTCGCGCTCGACGCAGTGCGCGACGCGCGAGGCCAGCGTGCTGACCGGCAACTGTGCCAGATCCTCATCGTCGCGGCCGAGCGATTCGTACATCGACAGGCCGAGCGAATCGAGGTCGCGGAACCAGCAGTCGGGCTTCTCCAGCAGAAGGTCGATTGGGCAGCTCTCGGTCATCGAGGTGGTCAGGTGGCCCTTGTACTCGGTTCGCACCGCGGCGACGACCCGCTTCCACAGCTCGTTCTTGCGCGCCGTCTTGTCCAGCTCGCTGTCCAGGCCATAGACTGCGCAGCCGGTCTCGCGCGCCAGGCGGGCGTAGTACACGCAGCGCGCCTCGAACGAGGCAAACCACTGCTGCCAATAGGTGAAGGGATGGCCCGGGATGATCAGTCCATCATCTTCGAAGTTGACGTGGAAGCGCTGCAGACCGTCGTGGCACTCCAGCATCGGCCGCAACTGCGTCTTCATGCCCTTGGCATGGATGCGCTCGATGAGGCGCGCCACCTCCAGGTCCGACGGCGTATTGACGAAGTCGCGGTACTGGCGCGTGCTATGCACGCTGTCGGCGGTGACGCAGACGATCACGCAGACGTGATCGATGCCGGTGTCGGCCATGCGGTCGACGGCTTCGGCGGCGGCCGGCGAGGCGTACCAGCCCGCCCTGGCCCAGAAGCCGAAGTTCATGCCGCGATGGATTGGGGTGGTGCTCATGCTGCAGATCATCCCCCGGCGCGGCGGTCCCGGCTGGCGGCCGCCGCTTGTTCCATACCATGGAACGTACATGTCCCGGCTGCTCGACCGCGCCACCACCTTGATCGCCGCCCTGGGTAGTGAGGCGCAGGCGCTGCACGCCATCGCCAAGCGGGTCGCTCTGCCGCCAGCGACGTGTACGCGACTGCTCAAGGATCTGGTGCAACTCGGCTGGGCCGACCAGGACGGCAACCGGGGTGCCTACCGCCTGGGACCGCGTGCCTACGCCCTGACCTCGGCGACCCCCTACCGCCAGCAGCTGGTCGGGCGTCTGGCGCCGCCGATGCGCGCTCTGGCCCAGCGCTGGCCAAGGGCCGGCATCGTCCTGGTGGTGCTGCGCCCATGGAGCCGGCACATCCTGTGGGAATGCGGCGCCTACGGCGGCGGCGACGGCCGCCTGCGCCTGAGCGCCGAGGAGCTGTGGAGCGGCGCCAGCGGCCGCGTGCTGGTCGCGCAGCTGCCGGCGCGCGAGCGCCATCGCTGGATCGACCACGTCGGCCTGCCCGCCCCGACGCTGTGGCGCGGCCTGGCTACGCGGCGTGAGCTACTCGCGGCACTGGCCGAGATCCGCCGTGAGGGCTGCGCCGAGCTGGCATTGCCGAAACGCCGACTGTGGGCCTGCGCCGTGCCGATTCCCGGTGAGACAAGCGGCTGCGCGGCACTGGGCGCCTACCTGCCGATCGATGCACTGCACGACGGGCTGATCGACGATCTGCGCGCCGCCGCCGCCGCCGAAGCATCCTGACCATGCGCCTAGCCATCCTGCTTCTGTCCGCCGCCGCCCTATGGAGCGCCGACCACATGTTCACCGTCCAGCCCGGGCAGGTGCTGCGCCGCGATGCCGACCGCTGGCTTGGCATCAACCTTAACTACATCCGCGACCTCGACGCCAACCGGGTCGTTGGAGCCCGGCCGCTGGCCACCGCGCTCGATGACCTCGGGGTGCGCTGGCTGCGTTATCCTGGCGGCGAGAAGTCGGACTTTCACCGCTTCGCTAAACCGCCATACCTGCAACCTGCGCCTGTATCGCTAGGCTGGTACGCCGAACCGTCCGGCCAGCGCCTGGACTTCGACGCCTACATCGCGTTATGCCGGCAACGCGGCGCCGAGCCGTACGTGGTGGTGGCTTGCGACAACGTCAAGAACTGCGGCGCGAGTTGGGACGAACAGCTCGAGCACGCCGTCGCCTGGGTGCGTTACGCCAACGCTGAGAAGCACTATGGCGTGCGCTATTGGGAGATCGGCAACGAGAATTGGCACAACCACACCGCTCCGCCGGACGAGATGGCTGGCCATGTCGTGCGCTTCGCGCGCGCCATGCGCACAGTCGACCCGTCGATCCGCATTGGCGCGAGCGGCAGCGATGACGCCTGGTGGCAGGTATTCCTACCCGCCGCCGCCGCCCAGCTCGACGTCCTCACCGTCAGTGTCTACAACTGCTGGGGGTGGAAGTCCTACGATCGCCTGCTGCGCGCGCCCGAGCCCGACCTGCTCGCCAGTGCCGGCAGCGCGCTGCGCGCCATCGACGCCCTGCCCGCCGGGCCTGACCGCGAGCGCCTGCGCGTCATCGTTGCCGAGACCAACTCGGTCGACTACAGCGCAGACGGCTGGGCCAAGGTCAACACCCTCGGCCACGCCCTGGTCACCTTCGAATCCCTCGGCCGGATGCTGCGCGAGCCGCGCATCACCTGTGCCATGCTGTGGAACACACGCTGGATGGACGACGCCGAGGCGCCGGCTAATCAGTTCTACGCCCTCAATGCGCGCAACGGTCTGATGCCCAGCGGCCAGGCCGTCGCATTGTGGGGCCGCGGCCTGCTGCCGCACCTGCTGGCGGTTGAGGGTGGTAGCGGTCCGTTGCGCGCCCACGCCAGCGCAAGCGCCGACGGCTCAGCCTGGACGGTGTGGCTGGTCAATCGCGGGCTAGAGCCGGCGGCCGGCGTGCACGTGCGCCTTGGCGGCCTAGTCGGCACGGCCAACCTGAGCTGCTACCACGGCAACCACCCGGACGATACAGCGCCAGTTTTCGATCCTCCGGCAGCCTTCGTGCTGGCCGACGGTGCGGTTGGACCGCTGACCCTGCCGCCACTGTCGATCACGGTGATCAGCCGTCGCTAGTCGAACTGATGTACTGCGACTTCCTCGGCCGCGCTGGCCCCGAGGTGTTCAACCAGATGGCCAAGTGGCAGTCGATGAGCGCTGGCGTGTTGACCATGCCACTGACTCTGCGCATGTCGGTGGGCAGCAAGTACGGCGCCCAGCACAGCCAGGACTGGGTCGCGATGATCGCCCACGTGCCCGGCCTGAAGGTCGCCTTCCCGGCCACGCCCTACGACCACAAGGGTATCCTGCACAGCGCCCTCATCGGCACCGATCCGGTGGTGTTCTTCGAGAGCCAGCGCCTCTAAACCCTGGCCGAGGTGTTCGAGAAGGATGTGCCGGCCGGCTTCTACACCGTGCCCGATGGCCAACCGGCGATCCGCCGCGCCGGCACTGATGTGACCATCATCACCCTCGGCGCCACCATGTACCGCGCCCTGGAGGCCGCAGACCTGCTGGCCAAGCACGGCGTCTCGGCCGAGGTCATCGACCTGCGCTGGGCGGTACCGCTGGACGACGACATCCTCGTCCAGTCGGTGAAGTAGACCGGCCACGTGGTCAAGACCAACCACACCACCGGCGAAGCGCTCAAGCGCGCCCGCGCCGGCATCTGACGGAGCGGAGCGCGTCCCGCGGAGCTCCAGCTTCGCGGTCAGCCGTTATGGTGTGGCTGGCGGCAGCGCCGCCGCCAGCACCTGGGCACCAGCCGTCCCGCTGGCGCTGTTGCCTGCGGCATCGCGCACCGTCACGCTGACGGTGAACGGTGTCGGGTCGATGTCGCCAGACATCATGACGATGCTGCCGGTAAAGGTGTTCGCCCCGCCCACGGTCAGCGTCACCGGATTGGTCGCGCCCGGAGCGGAGAACCCAGAGACCTGCGCGGTTACCTGACTGACTCCGACATTATCCGTCGCGACGACGGTGATGACGGTCGGGCCTCCAGCACCATCCGCATTTGCCGCAGCGACGCTGACGACGGTCGGCACCGCAGCGTCAGCAGGCGTCCCGACGGCTGTGCCGCCACCACCGCCGCCACCACCGCAGGCTGCCAGGGCAAGGAGCGGAACGACGACGAGCAGGATGCGCATGGGAGTGATCCGAGATGGAGTGGTGATGGACATGTTGGCATCCTCAACCAGGCGCGCCCGGTGGCTTCGCCAGGGTCTCGACCCAGAGGATCGCACCGGCCGGGATCGGACCGATGGTTGCACCGATGAACCGGGTCGGATCGCCGATCCGCTTGAGCGTGCCGGTTGCGGAGTCGAGCAGCCACACCGCACGGACATACAGCGTGAAGTCTGCCACCTCGACCGGCGTCAGCAACGCGCCCAGCCCCGGTATATTGAGCGTGTTGTCGAGCGACACGGTGACCAGATTCCACTTGGGTGTCGTTGCATCGCCCCACACCAGGGTCAGCGGCGGAGCCGTCGAGGGCGGGAACGGTGCCAAGCCAGGCTGCAGCAGCGGACTCGCTGAGCCGGTCAGGAAGTAGGCGCTGCCGACGACCAGCGGCTCAAGCGCCGGCACCGGGACGTAGGCGGCCGCGACGCTGTTCCAGCGCACCAGACCGTCATCGCCAAGTCCGTAGGCTCCTGGCGTTGCATCGATCGGCATCGCGTTGGCGATATCGTACAGCTGACCGATGACCGGGAACATGGTCAGCGAGACCTGGACCGGGACGCTATCCGTCGTCGCCGTCGCACCGCTGATTCCGGCATAGCCGATGACGCAGCGCCAGGTCCCGGCGTGCAGGGTGAACGACGCCGCATTGCGCGCGAACACCGCCTCGGTCGCCCCAGTGACGTCACTGCCATTGCGCTGCCACTGGTAGGTCAACGTGGCGCCAGGCATTCCGCTGGCTGCACTGGCCAAGGCGAACGGCTTGCCGGCGGCGGTCGAGACCGCGGTCGGCTGGGCGAGGACGACCGGCGCGGTGGCGGTCACGGTCAGGGCGCAGGCGGCCGCGGCCGTGCCACCGGTGTTGGTGACGACACAGCGGAGGCCTCGGCCGTTCCAGGCATAGGTGGCTGCGGGAACGCTCAGGCTCGCGCTGGTTGCACCGGAGATGGTCTCGGTCCCGGCAAACCACTGCACCGTCGGGGTCGGCACTCCGGCGATGGTGGCGCTCAGGCTGATGGGATTGCCAGCCGCGACGCTGAGGGTCGACGGCGACAGGCTGACGGTCGGAGCAATCGTGGCGACCTGGACGGTCAACTCGGCGGAGGCCGACGCCACGGTGTTCGCGGCATTGGTCACCAGACAGCGGACCTGGCTGGTGCCCACGGTCAGGCCGCTAAGCGACAGGATGGTGGTCGTGGCAGCCGACTCATCGCTCCAGGTCGAGCCGTCCGGGCTGCGCTGCCACTGGTAGGTCAGCGTCGGCGTGCCGCCGGCCACGACGGTGAACACCGCGGTACGGCCGGGATTGGTCGTTACCGGCAGCGGGGCCGTGGTGATGTACGGCGCCTCGACGGCGACCGTCACCTGCACGGCATCGCTAAACACCAAGCCGGCCGGGTTGCTGGCGCGGCAGCGGTAGGTCGCCACCAGCGGCGTCGCTGTGACGATCGGCTGGGACAGTGCGCTGCCCAGGTCGGTCCACACCGCGCCGTCAGGCGAAGTCTGCCAGAGCACCGCCGGACGGCCCAGCGCCGCGGTGGCGGGCGAACCGCTGACCGCCACGGACAGGACAAGGGTCCCACCGACCGGCACTGCCGCGGCCATCGGCTGCACGGTGAATACCGGGAGCGTGAGTCCGACGGTCAGGGTGGCCGGGTTGCTGTTCACGGTAGCAGCAGGGCTGAGCGAGCTGGCGACGCAGCGGAACTGGTCGTTGGCATCGTCAACCGTGGCGACGAACGCCAGGCTGGCGTGGGTTGCGCCGGGAATGGCCGTCCAGCTGGTCCCGTTGTCGCTCCGCTGCCATTGCACGGTTGGCGCACCGGTGGCCTCGGCGGTGAATACCGCCACCGCGCCGAGGGCGGCGCTGAGCGATACCGGCTGGGTGGTGAATACCGGGGTGACACGGATGGTCAGGGTGGCGGCCGCGCTCTGCACGGTGACGCTGCCGTAGCTGACGCGGCAGCGGTAGCGCGAAGCCTGGTTGGCTGCCGCATCGGCGGTGAACGACAGCATCGTCGCCGTCGCGCCGGCAATATCGCTCCAGCTGGTGCCCAGATCGAGGCTGCGCTGCCACTGGAAGGCGTCTGCGGGTGCCGCGGTCAGCGAGAAGGTCGCGACAGCGGCGTCATCAACGAGCTGCGCCGACGGCTGGGTCGTGATCACCGGCGGGTCTAGTGCCAAGGTCAGTACGGCCGGGTTGCTGGTGATGATCGAGCCGTTGCTCGCCACGCAGGCGAACTCGGCCCCGCCATCGATGGTGGCAACCGGCCAAGCCAGGCTGGCCGAGGTCGCTCCAGTGATATTCATGGCGTTGCGCTTCCACTGCAGGGTCGGGGTCGGCGTGCCGGTGACCACGACCGAGAAGCCGGCGACGCCGCCAACCGCCACGGTCTGCGAAGCCGGGTGCACAGTAAAGGCCGGCGCAACAGCCGTGCGCATGACGACCGTGGCAGTGCCGGTGGCACTGGCGCCGTTGCTGGCGGTGCAGGCGACGGTGGTATCGCCGGTGGCCATGGTCAGCGCCACGACCGGGCCCGTGGCTCCGGCGATCGCTGTCCCGTTGCGCGTCCACGCCAGAGTGGGCGTCGGCGTGCCGGTGACGGTCGCGGTGAAGGTGACATGCTGGCCGATGTCATAGGGACCGGCCGCCGAGGCCGCGACCGCGCAGGTCGGGGCCAGCGGGTTGACCGTCAAGGTGCTGGCAACCACCGAGGCGGCGCTGCCGGCGCTGTTCGTCGCCACGCAGGTGTAGCCGACGCCGTTGTCGGCTAGGGTCGCGACGAAGCTCAGGGTCGTGCCTTGCGCTCCGGAGATCACCACGCCGTTGCGCTTCCACTGCAGGGTCGGACTTGGGCTTGGGTTGCCGCTGACGGCGGCCGTCAACGTGACCGTGCCGCCGACCGTGACGGTGGTCGTGCCGCTCAGGGTCACGCTCCCTGGGGCGACTGGGGCTGCGACCACGCTGAGGATCGCGTCGGCCGAATTGACCGAGCCGCCGGCGTTGGTCACCACACAGCGCAGCACGGCGTTGTTGTCATCCTGCACGGTGGTCAGGCTGTAGGTCGCGGTGGTTGCGCTGGAGATGTCGACGGTGTTGCGCTGCCACTGGTAGGTCGGCGCCGGGTTGCCCTGGGCGGCGATGGTGAAGCTCGCCATGGCGCCAACGACCACGCTGCGCGACTGCGGCTGCAGCGTGATGCTCGGAGCGATGGCGGTGACCGTCAGCGTTGCGGCAAGCGAGTTGGCTGTGCCCAAGGCGTTGCTCGCGACACAGCGGTATTCCTTGCCGCTGTCGCCGAGCACCACCGGCCCGACACTCAGCGAGGTGGAAGTTGCGCTGGGGATGTCCGTCCAGGTTGAGCCGCTATTCGCGAAGACCTGCCACAGCAAGCCGGGGGCCGGGTCGCCAGTCACGCTGACGCTAAATTGGGCAATGGTGCCGATGCCGGTCGAGAGGTTGGTGGGCGCGGAGACCGTGGGTACGGTGCCGATGATCAGCAAGGCCACGCTGCTAGTGCTGCTGCCCGCCGGATTGCTGACCACACAGCGGAAACGCGCCGCGTTGTCGCCGCTGCTCAGGCTTGGCGTCGTGTAGGTGCTGGCGGTGGCGCCGCCGAGCGCATTCCAGGTCGCCCCGACGTCATTCGAGCGCTGCCACAGATAGGTCGGCGTCGGTGAGCCGTTGGCGACGACGATAAAGCTGGCCGTGCCGCCCACCACCTTCAGCTGGTTGGCGGGCTGGCCGGTGATGACCGGCGTCCGTTGCATGGTGATGGTGCGGACGACCGCGGCGCTGGTGTCCACGCCACCGTTAGCGGTGCCGCCGCTGTCTAGCAGGGTCACGGTGATGTCGGAGCTGCCGCCGGCAGGGCCCGGGGTGAAGCTGAGCACGCCGCTCGCAGAAATGGTTGGCGGCACGGTGAACACCTCGGGGTCGCTCGCCATTACACCGAAGGTGACGAACTGGGCGGATTCGCCCGGCCCGGCACTGACTTCCGTGGCCCACGACGCGCTGTAGGCGACGCTGGCGTCGACAGTCAGACTGCCCGCGGGGGGTGAGAAGGTCGGCACATCGTTGACGGCGGTGATGGTGATGACGACGCTGACGGTACTAATGCCACCCTCACCGTCGTCACAGGCGACAACCACCGTATCGCCACCAAAGGCATTGGCCGACGGGGTATAGCTGACGGTAGCGCTTGCACCGGGTGAGGTCACCGAAGCGGTGCCTTTGGTGCCCTGGGTCAGAATCGACCAGACGAGGGAGGCGGCAGAGGTTTCCACATCGGTGGCGTTGAGCACTCGGGTCGCAGCAACCACGGCATCTTCGAGCATGACGAGTGGCGCGTTGTCGGTGATCACCGGAACCGCGTTGACGCCACGGATCCACAGCGAATCGCTGATGGCTCCCGCGACTCCCGGCCCTGGCAGTCCATTGTCAGTCGCGATCACCCGCACGCGCACCCAGGCATCAGAACCAGTCAGCACGTAGGTCGATGCGGTCGCACCGCCGATGTCGACAGCTCCAGTTCCCGCATTGTCAGACGCACGCTGCCACTGGTAGGCGTACGTGAAGGTCGGGCTGACTTGATCGATCACATCGTTCCAAGTCCCCGTGGTCGCCGTCAACGTTGCTCCGATCGTCTGGGCACCAGAGATGGTCGGAATCGCGGTTGCGACCGGCGCATCGTTCACCGGACTAACGGTGATGGTGACTGGCAGATCGGTGATCACTGGTGGAGTTCCGTTATCGGTCAAACGGACCATGACGGTGGCGCTCCCGTTTTTGTTGAGCGCCGGGGTATAGGTCAGATCGTAGTCCGAGTTATTGGCGACCAGTGCCGGCAAGGTGTCGAATAGGCTGGGATTGTCGTTGCCAACCAGCACCGTCGTCACGGTCTGAGTCGTCTCATCTCCACCGCCACCAGGCTGAATGAGGGCGACGAAGCCAGTGATGGCCTGGGCACCCGCGTCTTCATTCACCGCCGAAACCACCGCCAAGGTGGCGGTCGGCGCGTCGTTGATCGCCGTCACCGTGATGACGACATTAACGGGCGTCGTGCTGAGCGAACCATCACTGAGCGAGACTGTCACCGTGGCACTGCCATTGGCGTTGTTCGCGGGAACAAAGGTCAACGCGCCAAGCGTCGTGATCGCTGGCTGGGTCGAGAACAACGTATTGTTGTCATTGGTCACGGTGAAGGTCAGCGAATCCGCTTCCAACGGGCCAGAACTGATGGCCGTGGCCCAAGCTGTTGGTCCATACGTGCCGCTGTCCTCATTCACGACGATCGGCGAAGAACCGACGGTGAAGCTGGGCGCGTCGTTCAAGCCGGTGATGGTGATGTTCAGGGTCTGGGTAGAAAAATTCCCCTCGGGATCAGAGACCTTGACCACAACGCTATCCGATCCGAACTGGTTCGCAGTCGGGGTATAGGTCAAGGTGTTGGCGCTGACATCGCCTGGAAGGGCGCCACCCGTAGCGGTGCCCAGACTAGCAGTGCCGCGCGTTCCATTGGTTAGAATGGTCCAAGTCAGCGCCGAACCGGCTGTATCAGCATCGGTGGCCGAGAGCGATTTCGGCGCCGACGGACCCGTGTCTTCGTTGATGGTCAATGAAGTGATCGCCGCCATGACCGGAGGATCGCTGAGCACCAGCGGTATGTAATCGATGCCATCAGACGGCTTGCTGGTGCTGTGCTCAACCGTGCCGAACCCGGGTTGGCTCCACGTGCGCTCGAACACCTGGTTGGCGTCAGCAATTGCAGTGACGTGGATCAGTGAACAGGTCGCCCGGTTTGCCGTGGGCGCGGTCGCGGTCGTCGACACCAATCGGGAAATCGCGTAGTCTGTGGCCGTCTCGGAATACCCGACGCCGCTGAACCACGTGGTGCCGACGGTGGCACCGCCGGGAATGATCAAGTACGGAACCGCGTCCAGGACGACCGATCCATTGTTGGATTCGCGCAGCACATACAGACTGTTGTCGGAGGAGCGGGCGAACCACCGGATCTCGGTCTGGGCGCCGCCATTGGTCACCTCCACGACCTTGACCGCATTGATGAGCGTGCCCGCGCTGCCAGGCAACACGACCGATTCACGCGAGATGGTCCGGGTCCCCGAGACGATCGGGCCGGTCTGCGGCTGATGCCGCAGCGGCAGGTTGACGGCAGTCGTCAGATCACCCAGCGGGGTGGCGGCAAGATTGTCGGAGTCAGTGCTAAAGATTGGCAAGCTTCCGGTCGAGAAACCCGTCTGGGTAATCGTGCCCATCTGCCCGTCGTTCGACAGCGCCATGAATTCCAGCACGTAGGGCTGGTTGGACATGAGCTGAGTCGGGATGAGGTAACTGGTGACGGTATTCACCAGACTCCGATCAATCTCGAAACGGTCGCGGTTGATATTGATTCCTGGTCCATTGCGGGAGTGGATCGATATAAAATTGAGCGCAGGCCCCGACCATGCGGCGGTCACACGCTGCTGGCCATCAAGCACGACATTGGCGCTGCCATGCACCGGTGCACTCACAGTCGGATACGCAGGCCAGCCGCTCCAATTGAAGGTGGCGGCTTTGGTTCGGATCTCGTTCGGACCGCTGGTGTAGACCAGCTCGACCATGTAGATCCCATTCGGCATTCCTGCCTGAAGGGTCGCCAACGATACATCCCACTGGTCAAAGGCCTTGATACCGACATCGGCGACAGTGCCGTTTTCGATCATGCCCGGAACCACACGACCACCGGGGAAAGTAAAGGTCGCCGCCGTTAGGACTCGGCCTGGCGCAGCCTCCATGTGCCAATTGATCGCGCCATATTCGCCCTGTTCCGGATGGTTGTTGACCGACTTGCGGGCAGCCCACAGGGTGAAATAGTCGAAGTCGCTACGTTCAATGGTCGCGGTAGCCGATGAAGCCGTCGGCGAGTTATTGCTACCGACCGACACCAGAGTCAGCGTGATCGTCTCATCGCCTTCTGGTGATTCGTCATTGATCGGTTCGACATTGATGACTGCGGTGGATGAGAATTGCGGGATGTTCACCTGCAGATTGCCGGTTACCGGCAGCAGATCGCCATTGAGTCGCAGGACATAATCGATTCCGCGAGATGCGCTGCCGACACCTGAGCCAACCGCGAGGGTGACCAGACGACCGCCCACCGGCGCCGAGGCGTCCAGGGTCACGGTGAAGGTTGCGGTATTGTAGCCTTCTTCGGTAGCCGTTGAGTCCGTCGCGACCACGGTCGCTTCGCCTCCACCTGCGCCAGTAATGATCACCGACACGGTCTGCGAATCGGTGCCACCTTTGCCATCGTCGACGATGACGGTGAACCCGGCGGTGCCGCTGTAGTTCGACGTCGGCGTGAAGGTCACCGTGGTGCCAACCACGGTGACCGTGCCCTGGGTGGCGCCCGTAGCGCTGAAGGTCAGCGTGTCGCCCACATCGCCATCCGTGGCCGACACCGAGAGCACCAGGTTGGTGTTGATCACCGTGCTCTGTTGGCCGATGACGGCCAGGACCGGGATGTCGTTCGCGGGCAAGAATGCCAACGGCACGAGGAGGTATTCGCGCTCCTGCCAGTCGCCATTGCCACCATTAGCAGTCGGATCCCAGAAGCCACCCCCGCCGGACATGATTGGCAGACCGCCGGTGACCCGCGGGGTCATGGCGAAGACCTCTTCCAGTTCGAGGCGATCCGTGGTTCCTGCGCCCAGAGCGATCAGACGGACCGGGTCGACCAGGAAGTTCAGGTCGGTGGCGGCGCCAGTTGCAGGATCCCAGCGGGTGGCACGCAACAGGTCCGTACCGATCAGGGCGACTTCGCCGCCCACATCACCGTCATCATTCATTGCGTACAGGTCCGTCTTTTCACTGGCGGTGGAGTAGGCCTGAAGTGCGATGTTGGGGCCAGCAAGGCCGTCACGGATGAAGGCGCGGACATTATTGTCGTCAGCAGGAAGAATACGAACAAAGTCGAAGCGCGGGTTGCCACCGACCGTGGCGACCCTGGTCAAAAGATCGGCGTTTGTCAGTGCCGGATGTTCTGGCAGGCCCGTCAGTTCCGTCGCGGCGTTGGCGCCCTCTTGATGGAAGACACGCCGGATGCCGTCGCTATTTCGTTTGAAGAGCCCGACACCCCTGGTGCCAGAGGCGTCATCTGCAGCGGAGAATTCGGCAGCTGCGCCTGGGGTTGTTACCGTCACGCCCGCCGACCACGTCGTCGTTGAGGCCGTGCGGGTGAAGCGCTTGGCAGCATGGGCGTAGGCGATGCTTCCAAGTGCTCCAGTTCCAGTGATCACTTCGGCATAGACGTCACCATTGGCGAAGAACTGAGGTTCAGAAGTTAGCGGATCGGCTGTTGGATCGATGTGGAATCCGAATTGGCCGATCACATGCCATTCATTGCCGGTCTGGGTTGGACGATACGCGAGCAAGTACCAGTCGTCAGTGCCGTCGACATTCGACTTGGCCTTGCCGATCAGGATGGTCGGAATGTTGTCGACCAGTCCAATATCCATACCCCAACCCCCCAGTGTGCTGAAGCCGCTTACCGCGCCAACCGTGGCTGGCACCTCAATGGCAAAGGCCTGGGCGCTCTGCCCGGCCTGCCAGGTCCAATAGACCGGTTTGGTCGTGTTGCCGGGATAATCTGCGCCACCGGTCACCCACACCTTATTGCTGTTCGCAACGTCGAGCAGGATGCGCTTGCCTTCAGCACTTTTGGCGATTGCGCCTGGAGGCAGCGGCAGTTCGAAGAGTTGATAGGTCGGGGTTGAAGCGATCGCAGTGACCGTCGACAACTCCTGGTATTGCGATGCATCGCTGAAGGTCAGGACCGCACGAATCCGATACTGGTGACCAAGCGTGGACAGCTCCTTCCGTTCAATGGACCATTCGCCTGCGGCGAGATCGAGGGGATTGGTGGTATCGAACAACGACTCTTCTAGCGTGGCATCATTCAGATCATCGAAAAAGATCTGCAACCGGGTGGTGCCCTTGAGCACCGGCAGCGTTTCTATCTTGACCACGATCGGTACCTGATGGCCGACGGGGATCGAAGAGCCATCCTTGGGGTAGGCAATGGTCAGGTCGGGTTGGGCGTCGATGATCCGGGCCACATCGACCAGCAGCACCGCCTTGGGATTTCCGCTCCAGCCATAACCGCTGGCGCCGTACACCCGATCGCTGCCACTGGCATCTAGCGATTCGAGGTTCAACCACAGGTACTGGGACGTCTGCCGCAGATAGCTATTGGGCACCAACCATTCCGGGAAGATCCGGGCGCCAAAGGTCGGCGCCCCACTGATGTCTGCCGGCTGGATCCAGGTGCGGTATTCATCGCCATAGGCCTTGGTTCCGATCAGGAGTTCCAGCGAGGTGGCGGTCTGTTCGCTCGTGTCTTTGAGGTATAGCTCATTGGTGTTCCCTGCATCGGCGAAAAAGGTCGGGATCTGCGTCGGGTTGACCAATAATCCGGTATTGTTCCAGCCGGCCAGGTACATCTTGCCATGCAGCGAATCCTCGACGACGATCTGGTCTGCGGCAGCGGTCACCCACTCTGCGCCGAAATCGTCGGAATTGAGAACGTTTGTTGTCTCGACATTGGTGACACCGGCCGCGTTGCGCACGTATGGCACAAAGGCATCGATGCCGGGGTCGTACACCACGCCAGAAACCACGCCCAAAGCGGTTCCGGTTCCGGCACGGGCAAAGGACGCACCGCTGACCGAGTCGTTCGGCGAAACAGCACCGGCTGCCGTCGCTGCCGCAACATGAAGATCGATAGCGGCGCTGCCGAAGCGGAATGCCTTGCCGCGATAGGGCGGCGTGGTTCCTGACGGATCGTTTGACGTCGGCGTGGAAACGGCGGCACCGGTCAGGGTGTCTGCCAACACCCAGCCATTTTCCGTCAGATAAGTGACCTCTGGGCCCTCATTGACCAATGCGCCCTCCGCAAGCGCAGCAAGGAACCGGATCGTGCCATCGGCTTCCCGCAGCCAAGCCACGGCCAATGGGGTGCTGGGAAACCCCGTCTTGTTGCCATCGCACGTTCCCGCGGATTGGCCGACGTGGTTGATGGCCGATATTGCGGATTCATTCAGTTGATCCAGGCCAAGCGACGTCTTTACAGCATTCAACTGCGCATGGACATCGATGGTGGTGACCGTCGTACCATTGAAGCTCCAGAGTACGGCGTGTTCGACTTGGTCGTCTTCAGATGCTGTTGTGACATAGCTGTAGCCGCCCGACAGAACGGTGGCGGTTGCGCCCTGACGTCTGACCACCTCGACCTCGGCACGATCGTCACCAGCCAATGGCGGAAGGAACACGGGACGCATCGGCTGCTGAGCCGAACTGGGCTCGGTGGCGATCCAGGTGATCGTCGCGGTGTAATTCGGGTCGGTGTCGCCATCATTGTCGTCGATGGACATGACCACCGTAACGGTCTGACCAGCAGTCGCGGCAGTCGCGCTGGTCGTGACCCGAACGAGCGTGGCGGGAGTACTACCATCGCCTAGGACGGTCGCCTTCAGCCACGGGTTGCCGATCGTCTGAGCAGCGCCGCCACCGATGCTGATGGTAGCGGTACTGGTACCGGACGACAGGGTGGCCAGATCAGCCAGAATCACCGCGGTGACCTCCACCTCATGATCACGAGGAATCTGCTGGTCCGGCAGCGGCTTGATCACCGTGATCGCCGTCGCCGACCAAGCCGAAGCAACAATGGAGGCAAGCAGGCACAGACGGGCGAGGATCGACATGGGAAGCTCCAAGAGTCCATAAATCAGGACGGTAGTCGGCTCTGGTGGGCAGAGGATCTGGATGTGCGTTCTAGACAGGCGCTTCACCCGGCGCAAACTGCGAAGGTGGTATTTACCATCCCCGTAGTAAATTGTTTGGCACCATGAAGGGCCGGCTTGCCATTCAAATAGTCGACGGCGCCAGCACACCCGCCGTGCGTCTGCGTTGGGCGATGGAGCGGGCCGGCTGGGCAGGCAGCCGCAGCGCTTTCGCCGATCGGCTCGGCATGCACCCGTCGGCCCTTGCCCCCTCGAACTTCAAGCTCACCGACCGGGCGCGGCACCAGGCGGCGGAACTACTCGGCGTCAGGCCAGGATTCCTCGCGCCGCTGCCCGACCTGCCGGCCGACCTGCCGGCCGACCTGCCGGCCGACTTGCTGCCGATGTGGGAGGCGGTGCAGCGGGTCCGCGCCCTGGTCGCGCAGGCTCCGGGCTGGCACCCCGCCAGCGCCGTAGCCCGGGTTGCGAAGCCGACGTCGATGTCGGTGGACGAGGCCATCCTCGGCCAGCTCCGGGAGCGGGCGCAGGCTGATCTCTCGCGTCCCGTCCCCATCGCGCTGCCGCTGGGGCAATGGTGTGAACTGCTTGATGCGCTGGTCGATGGCGCGGTGACGGATCGGGCCGAGCTCGATGACCGGCGCCTGCGCCTCGCCAGATGCCTGCACAGCCAGCTGCAGGGGCCCGGGTGAAGCGGCTGCTGATCGTCGAGGATGACGAAGTGCTCGGTCGAGAGCTGGTGCGCCGGACGCGTGACCTGGGCTGGCAGGCGGAGCTCGCTGCCTCGGTCGAACCGGCGCTGTCGGCGGTGGGCCGTGCCCCCCTGGCCATGCTGCTGTGCGATCTGCGCCTGCCCGGTGGCAATGGTCTACGCGTCATCGCCGCCGCCGCCGCGTTGGATCCGCAACCCCACATCATTGCCATGACCGGCATGGTCGATGCCGGCTTTTACCTCGAGGTGGCGCGTCGCGCCGGCGCACACGGCGTGCTGGCCAAGCCGTTCACCGCGGCGCAGTTGGCCGCGGCGCTGGCAGGGTCTCCGTCTGCGAACCCCGCCTGAGCAGCACCTCAGCCGACAGCCCGCCCCGACGACCCCCGTTCAACGCTGCTCTTCGATCCGCCAACCGCCGCTGTCGGTCTGGACAATGCGCCAATACACCAGCGACGTACGCTCCCCGCCGACCCCGACCTCGCCAAAGCTGGTGATCTCGTCACCGCGAAACCGGATCATGTAGCGTGCTCGGTAGGCCGGCACTGACGGACGCTTAGCGATATCATCCAGGGCGGCCAGCACCGTGAGGCCGTTGGCGGCTGCGTCCTCGCCGGTGGCGACGCGCCAGGTCGGGAAATAGCCAAGCCCGTCGCGCATCATCAGCATCTGACTCTGGCTGACCCCTCCGCTGCAGGCGGCAAAGGCCAGGCACTCGATCGGCTTGGCGGGCGCCGTCCCGCCCATCGTCTCGTAGAACGTCTTGTGCGCAGCCAGGTGCGCCGAGATCGATGCGCCGGCGATTCGAGTGCCGCGGCCATGGCCCAACAGCAGGACTCCCCGCTTGATCGTCGAGGAATTCCGCAGGATGGCCCAGGCCCTCTCGCGTATTCCTACGAACGCGCCGTTATGATCGAGTCCGAAGGTGACCAGCAACGCCGTCCGATCGCCGCTGGTCGCCAACCAGCAGTCGGTGACGCCCGACGCCGAGAAGGCTATGCGCTGTACCTCCAGGCCGTCCGACTCTGCTGGTTTTGCTGACGCGTCTGCAGGAGCGGTGGTGGGTGTGGCCGGCGGCGCGGTCGATGGTGACGCCGCTGCGGATTCCGCGATCGCGGGCTGGATCCGCGGCCCAGCCTGATCTTCGCGTAAGCGCAGTTCGATGTCGGCCTGGTCCCGACGGGTTTTCTCGGCGTCAAGGCGGCCAAGCTGGGCGCGCAATCCTTCCTCATCGAGGGCCGGATCGGTCTGCACGTCGTGACGGGAAGCGATGCGAGCGCGCAGGCGTGCCACCCGCTCGGTAGCACCGGGGTCGGTGGTTACCGGCTGATGCGCCTGCCAGGTCTCAGCGTAGAGGCTCTGCAGTTGTTCGAGGGTGGCCCCGGCAGGCGGCCGCACCGCATAGGCGCTCTGTAGATGATCGATCAGCGCCAGGCGCTCGCCAAGTCCGATCGGATCCGGCACCGGTGGTGGTTCTGCCGCCGCCAGCAGGCCGACGACAACCCAACTAGCGATGAGGCGGAGCACGCTAGAAGCTACCCGATCCGCACTGCTCGGGCAAGCCGCACCTACAGGAACGGCGGTGTCCTACGTTGTCTATCGCTGCCGCTGTCGCTAAGTTGACGGCCGCCCCGCCATGACCCAACACGCCATTCCACGCGATCGCCGCTTCCCACCCAAAGCCGTCATCCTGTGCGAAGCGACTGCCGGGCAGTTCCTCTACATCATCAAGAGCGGACGCGTCCAGGTGGTGAAGCGTGGCCGGCGCGGCGAGGTGGTGTTGGGAGAGCTCGGTCCGGGGAACCTGTTCGGTGAGATGGCCCTGATCGACCGTCGGCTGCGCTCGGCCAGTGTCATCGCTATGGAAAGCACCGTGTGCATCGAACTGCCGTACCAGCTGGTCGCTGATCTGATCGACCGCTCGAACCCGTGGGTCGCCGCGATCCTGCGCATTCTGGTGCTGCGTCTGCGACTCGCCAATGAGGAATTGGCTGGCGCCCGCACGGCCAGCGAATCCGGCGAAACTCCGGTCGACAAGATCTCGGAACGCCACCTGCGCAAGATCGTCCGTGCCCTAGAGGAGACGGATCGCATGACCTGGACGAAGATCGCTGCCGACCGGCGCGAGACATAGGCGGCAAACACGCGCACCCCGCGGGAGACCCGCGGGGTGCGCTCTACAATCCATAGCAGCGCGACTCAGCGGGCCTTGGCGGCCTTGAGCTTCTTGACCGCCTTGGCGGGCTTCTTAGCCACGGCCTTCTTGGCCTTGGCAGGCTTCTTCGCGGCATCCTCGACCACGGCCTGGGCCGCGGCGAGGCGCGCAATGGGCACGCGGTAGGGCGAGCAGGACACGTAGTCCATGCCGGCGCGGACGCAGAACTTCACGCTCTTCGACTCGCCACCGTGCTCGCCGCAGATGCCGATCTTCATGCCCGGACGGGTCTGGCGGCCCTTCTCGATCGCCATCTTCACCAGCATGCCGACGCCGCTTTGGTCGAGCGACTGGAACGGGTCGTCGCCGAAGATGGCTTTGCCGCCATCCTTCTCGCTCATGACGTAGTCGGGCAGGAAGCGCCCGGCGTCGTCACGGCTCAGGCCCAGGGTCATCTGGGTCAGGTCGTTGGTGCCGCAGCTGAAGAACTCGGCTTCTTCAGCGATCTCGTTGGCGAGCAGGGCTGCGCGCGGGATCTCGATCATGGTGCCGACCATGTATTTGACCTTGTTCTTCACGCCCGAGGCGGCGATCAGCTTGTCGGCGATGGCGACGGTCTGGACCTTAAGGATCTTGAATTCCTTCTTGTCCATGGTCAGCGGGATCATGATTTCGGGCAGAACCTTGATCCCCTTCTTGGCGACGTTGATCGCCGCTTCGATGATCGCCGTGACCTGCATGTCCAGGATCTCGGGATAGGTGATGCACAGACGGCAGCCGCGATGGCCGAGCATCGGGTTCGACTCGTGCAGCTGCTCGCAGCGATGGACGATCTTCTCCTTGGAGAGACCGGTGACCGCGGCCAGCTTGGCCACGCCAGCGTCGTCCTTGGGGGTGAACTCATGCAGCGGCGGGTCGATCAGCCGGATCGTGACCGGCTTGTTGTCCATCGCGGTGAAGATGCCCTCGAAGTCGGCACGCTGGATCGGCAGCAGCTTGGCCAGGGCCGTCTTGCGCGCGTCGAGGGTCTCGGCGACGATCATCTCCTGGATGGCCAAGCGACGCTCTTCGGTGTCGAAGAACATGTGCTCGGTGCGGGTCAGGCCGATGCCTTCGGCGCCCAGTTCGACGGCCTTGATTGCGTCGTACGGGGTGTCGGCGTTGGTGCGCACGTTGATCGTGCGGATGGCGTCGCACCACTTGAGCAGGGTGAAGAACTCGGCGCTCTGCTCGGGCTTCTTGAGTGGCAGTGACGAGTGGAAGAATTCACCGGTGGTGCCGTTCAGGGTGATCTCGTCGCCCTGCTTGATGACCTTGCCGCCGACCGTCATGGTCTTGGCCTTGTAGTCGATGTTGATCGACTCGGCGCCGACGATGCAGCACTTGCCCCAGCCGCGGGCCACCACGGCAGCGTGCGAGGTCTTGCCGCCAGTTGCGGTGAGAATGCCCTGCGCGGCGTGCATGCCGCCAACGTCTTCGGGCGAGGTCTCTTTGCGCACGAGGATGACCTTCTTGCCGGCGGCGGCCATCGTCTCGGCCTCAGCGGCGGTGAAGATCACGGTGCCGGCGGCGGCGCCAGGGACGGCGTCGATGCCCTTGCCGATGAACAGCTCTTTCAGCTTGGCCGGTCCGACGGCCTTGGCGTCGATGATCGGGTAGAACACGCCTTCGATCTGCTCGGGCGTGATGCGCGAGATGGCCTGCTCCTTGCTGATCAGCTTCTCGCCGACCATGTCGACGGCGATCTTGAACGCGGCCTGGGGCAGGCGCTTGCCGGTACGGCACTGCAGCATGTACAGCTTCTCGTCCTCGATGGTGAACTCGAGGTCCTGCATTTCCTTGTAGTACGCTTCGAGGGTCTTGCGCACCTGGCAGAGCTGCTTGTAGGCCTTGGGCAGCTTGGTCTCGAGCTCGATCAGCTTCATCGGGGTGCGGATGCCGGCGACCACGTCTTCGCCCTGGGCGTTGATCAGGCAGTCGCCGTAGAACTCGTTGGCGCCGGTGTTCGGATCGCGGGTGAAGCACACGCCGGTGCCGGAGTTGTCACCCTTGTTGCCGAACACCATCTGCACGATGTTGACCGCGGTGCCGGTGAGATCGGTGATTTTCTCGACGCGGCGGTAGGTCACCGACTTCTCCGCTTCCCACGAGCCAAACACGGCGGCGATGGCGCCCCACAGCTGCTCAGTCGGATCCTGCGGGAAGGGCGCGCCCTTGTTCTCGGCGTAGAACGCTTTGAACTGGCCGCACAGCGTCTTGAGGTGGTCGGCTGACAGCTCGGTGTCGAGCTTCACACCGGCCACGTGCTTCATGTGATGGAGCATCTCTTCCATCGGCTCTTTGGAGAGGCCCATGGCGGTGGTCGAGTACATCTGGATGAAACGGCGATAGCTGTCGTAGGCGAAACGGCCGTTGCCGGTGACCTTGGCCAGGCCCTCGACGGAGACGTCGTTCAGGCCGAGGTTCAGGATGGTCTCGAGCATGCCGGGCATCGAGCGCGCGGCGCCGGAACGCACCGACACCAGCAGCGGATCCTTGGCGTCACCCAGCTTCTTGCCGGTCGTCTTCTCGAGCTTCTTGACCGCTTCGGCGACTTCCTTGTCGAGGCCCTTGGGCATCTTCTTGCCCAGCGCGTAGTACTCGGCGCACGTCGGGATCGAGACGGTGAAGCCGGCGGGTACGGGAAGACCGATTGAGGTCATCTCCATCAGGCCGATGCCCTTGCCGCCGAGGAAGTCCTTGCTGAGGTCCTTGCCCTTGGCTTCGGCTTTGCCGGCGCCGTACGAGTAGACGTGCTTGGTAGCCATGATGATCCGCTCCAGATGGGAGGTGGTGGTGAGTTGTCGATGCGTCGTCGAAGAGCTGCCGCGCGACGCACAGGTGCGTTCGGATCGCGGGACTCGGAGACTAGTGGAAGATCCCATACGTCAACGCGTGCATCGCCGGCCTTGTTGATGCCTGACCGTTTTCAACCCGATTTGGTTGCCAGGGCCAGCAACGCAGCGCGTTCGAGGGTTGCGTCGCTCAACCATGCGTCCTCGATACGGGCGAGTTGACGACCCAATTCAGGCCCGGCTTGGTGGCCTGCGGCAAGCAGATCGGCGGCCCCGACCGGGCATGGCTGCGGCTCGCTGTCCAGCCCCGTCCAAGCGACGTAATCCCTTGTCCTGGCTGGATCAATGGCTGCTGCCAAGGCCGCGCACCAGGCCCCCTCCGGACGCCGCAAGGCACGCCGCCGGGCGGCCACCGACAGGTCGGCCAGCTGAGCGGCCGTGGTGATCAGCCAGGGTACGATGCGTCGGGCCGAGGCCGCCACCGGCTGCATGGCCATCCATGCGTGTGCGGCATCGGCTCCGCCGGGCAGCAGCCAGGCGGCCAGGGCGAGCTCGAGCGGCACCGGTCCAAGCCGGTCGAGGATGCTGGCCGCCCGTTCCGGGTCGGAACAGGGCGCCACGGCTGCGAGCTGGTTGTGCGTCGCGCAGCCGCGTAGGAATGCTCCACCGGCTCCGCTGGCGCAGGCCTTATGCAGCTCGTCGAGCACGCGTTCGCGTGCCACGCCGGTGATCGCGATGGTGCGGACCGCCTCGGCGGTGCGTGGCTCGATGGCGAAATGCAACACGGCGGCAAAGCGCAGCACGCGCAGCACGCGTAGCCGGTCTTCGGCAAGGCGCGCAGCAGGATCGCCGATGCCTCGCAGCAGGCGGCCCTGCACATCGGCGAGACCGCCGACCGGATCGGTGATCGTCCCGTTGGGATCGGCATACAGCGCGTTCACCGTCAGGTCACGTCGCTCGGCGTCCTCCTGCAGGGTGCCCCGTCGGATGGCCACCGGGCGCCGTCCGTCGACGTAGCGGTCGTCGGCGCGTAGCGAGGCGACTTCGACCTCGTTGCTACGTGTCCCGTCATCGGGAAGCACCTTGATGACGCCAAAGGCCTTGCCGACAGCAATGGTCCGTGGGAACGCTCGCTCGACCTCGTCGGGTTCGGCGCTGGTCGCTACATCCGCGTCCTTCAGAGGCCGGCTGAGCAACCGGTCTCGCACGCAGCCGCCGACCAGCCAGGCCTGATGGCCAGCTGCGCGCAGACGCTCGACGACGTCGCTGCCGTCCCGCCAGATGTCTTCGCTGTGCGCCATGACCGAGCGGACGACCGGTGGCTCTGACTAGGACGGCAACGAGATCGGCATCACCAGGTAGGTCGCTCCCGGTTCGCGCATGATCAGGCCGCGGCCAAGTTCGACCGCCAGACGCTCGCCACCGTAGATGCGCAGCACATCGCTGAGATAGGCCGCATTAATGCCCAGGCGAACCGGATTGCCCGAGTACTGGCACGCCAACGGGATGCGGGCGTTGCCGCCGACGCCGGGCAGGTTCTCGAGGATCGCCTTGTCTTTTTCGAGGCGCAGGACGACGGCGCGGTTCGCTGCCGTGATCATCAGCGACACGCGACGAACCGCGCTCGCCAGCACCGGGGTGTCGAAGGTGACGACGCTGGTTGCGGTGCCGCTGATCGCCATGCGGTAGGCCGGGAAGCTGCCTTCGACCAAACGGCTGGTGAGATCGACGGTGAGATCGCCGGCCAGGCGAAGCCGGGCGAAAACTAGCTGGGATGCGGTGTTGAAAGCGATCAGCACACGGTCTGGCTGACCGCTGCTGAGGATCCGCACCAAGTGCGTTACCGTCCCGAAGGGCAGCACAGCTTGGAAGCTCTCTCCTTCGGGTGGGACGAAGCTCTCGTCCTTCTCAATCGCTTCCGCGAGGACCTTGCCATCTGTTGCTGCCAGCCACATCTCGCCGCGGCTGATTGACATGAGCAGGCCGGACAGCACCGGACTGCTGCGGTCCTTGTCCATCGCGAAGGCGGTCTGCCGCATCATGTGTTCGAAGCGCTTGCCGGACAGGCTGATCGACTTGGCTTCGGCCGGAAAGAACGTCACTGGCGGCAGGGTCTCGCCGATGATCAGCGGTAACGTGTAGTCACCATCCGACAGACGGATCTGCAGCAGCACCGAATCCCCGCTCGGCACGACCTGGAGGTCGACCGCCGGAGAGGAACTCTCCTTGAGGATCATGGCCAGCTGTCGTGACTGGACGACGACCGAACCGGGTTGCTGGATCTCGATGCCGCTGACCACCGCGCGCATACCGACCTGGGAGTCAGAGGCGGTGACCTCGACCATGCCATCCTTGGCCTCAAGCAGGAGGTGGGTCTGGATGGGTTTGGTGCTGGTGGTTGGTACGACGGCATCGGCTGCCGAAACGGCTGCCAATAGGCGTTCTCGATCGGCGCGGATCTGCAGGGTGGGTATAACCATATATAGTAGAGATTCCTCCCCCTCCTCCTCCATGGTGTGGAACAGGTGGAAAACCCTACAAGGGCTTACTGGATCGCAACCTGCACCTGTCAGAGGGTCTGTGGTCACGAGTGGGGGAGATCGTGCTGCTGACGACCATGGACGTAGCGGCAGCGTAGGCCCAAGAATTATCCACAGGAACTGACAGGACTGTCAGAGTCAGAAGTGGCGTGGAATCTCGCTGGACGACCAGCAGGAGTACCGCCGGGAGCAGGAGTAAGGCGCAGCGCGGGGAGGGACAACGACACGGTTTCTGGCGTGTCGAGTCAACGAAACGAATAGCAGGCCAAGTCTTGACGCCAAGCGCGAACGAAAGCCCTCCAGCCTTTCATCGTCGCTGCTGCCGATACCGTCCCGGCCCATGGCCAAACCAGAGATCCTCGCCCCTGCAGGCGGCCCAGAAGCCCTGGACGCGGCCATCGCTGCAGGGGCAGACGCGGTCTATCTCGGTCTTGGAGAGCTGGACGCACGGCGTGGAGCAGATGGCTTCGAGGTTAGGCAACTTCCAGAGCTGGTAGCCAAGGCGCACGCAGCTGGTGTACGCGTGCATCTGACCCTGAACATCCAGCTGGCCGGCCGTGAGCTGGGTCGCGCAGCACGCACCTTAGCCTGGGCCGAGCAAGCGGGGGTCGATGCGGTATTGATCTGCGATCCGGCGCTGCTCGATCTGATGCCAGCCTTTCCCAAGCTGCATGTGCACTGGAGCACGCAGGCCGGCATTGCCTCGTCGGCAGGAGTTCGCGCTGCCAAAACGCTGGGTGTCGAACGCGTGGTCCTCGCCCGCGAGATGAGTCTCGACGAGATCGCACCATGCACCCGACAGGGACCAGAGATCGAGGTGTTCGCCCAGGGCGCGCTGTGTTTTGCAGTGTCCGGCCGCTGTTCGATGACCTCGTGGATTGGTGGTCGCAGCGGCAATCGCGGCACCTGCACCTCGATCTGCCGGGTGAACTGGAGCTGCAACGGTGGCGACCATGCCCGTCCGCTTGATATGAAGGATAGCAGCGCCGTTCGGGTGCTGCCGCAGCTAAGCGAGCTGGGCGTCGCAAGCCTGAAGATAGAAGGCCGCCTGAAGACCGCCGACTGGGTCGGCCGTGCGGTATCGCTCTACCGTCGCGGAGTAGCCGGTGCAGCGGGACCAGACGAACTCTGGAAAGAGGCCGAGGAACTGGGCGCCTACACGGGTCGCGATATGACCGACGCTTATTTCACCGGCAAGCGGAGCGGTCTGGTGCATCCCGACGAAGGCCGCACTGCCTCCACCGCACCTGCCTGTAATGACCAGGATCCTCCGCGCGAACTGCGCGTGCAGGTCGAGACTCTCGGGAAAGAGCTGCAGTGGACGGTGAGCTGCGGCAATCGAACCGAGCGATTCACCAGCAATCGTCCGGTCGCACATCCGGGACGCGATGTGTCATGGCTGGAACTGCGGGCCCGCCTGGTCGAAGGCCTGAGTGTCGATGTTGCCCTGACTGCCTGTGACGATGTGACCGGTGGCCTGCGTCTGCCGCGACGCACTGCCAACGAGCTGACCGCCCGCATCCTGCACCTCGCTCGTCCGCGCGACGACGGCATCGATCGCCTGAAAATCGTCATCCCGGAAGCCGCCCGTGTGGTGCTTGCTCCGCGGCAGCCACATCCGGCCAACAATCGCACCGTGCGAGAAGCGCCAACCCGGGCGCGCGTCGATCTCGCCGAGGTGGCGCGCTTCGCAGCGGCCGTTCCGACTATCCCAGTGGCAGTCGAAGTGCGCGATCCCGACCAGCTGGACATCGCCCGACAGACGCTTGGCACGAGGCTGATCGCAGCGCTGCCACCGGTGCTCTATGAAGGCGACCTCGCCGGAGTGGCTGCGGTGTGTGCGGCGTGCGCCAACGCGGGCATCGCTTTGGAAGCGAACAGCTGGGATGGCTGGCAGCTTGCTCGCGAGGCCGGATGCAGCGATCTGGCGGGCGGACCGGGCATGGGCGTGTTGAATGCCCTTGCTGGCCGCACCCTGCACAGCCGTGGTTGCGCGACGGTGCACGCCAATCCTGAAGCCGATGACGGTAAGCTTGGTGACCTGTGTGCCGCTGCCGAAGTCCCCCTGGTGCTGCAGGTGTTCGGCAGGCCCGCCTTGATGCTGACCCGGGCCTGGTCGAAGGCCCCGCCCTGGGAGATGGCCGATGCCCGCGAGAGCATCCGCATCGCGCCGCGCCAGGAGGGACCGGTGGTGGCCCTGCGGCCGACCGAGCCGTTCGACTGGCGCGGCCTCGACCTGCCGGGGCTGCGAGCCGCCCATCTGGAGATGGATCTGTGCGCCAGTCCCGACCCGGTGACCGAATGGCGCAGCAAGCGCCGGTCGGACGCCCATCGCTACAATCTTGGCCGCGAACTGGCCTGACCTTGACCCTCGGGCGGTCGCGTTAGCATCCCGCCCGATCGATTGGGGTATCGTCCAACGGTAGGACAACAGACTCTGACTCTGTTGATCGGGGTTCGAATCCCTGTACCCCAACCAGCGAAAAGCCCGGCCGCAAGGCCGGGCTTTTCGTTGGTTGGGATACAGGGATTCGGGGTCCACCGCCCTCGCAGAGCTCGGGCGGTCGCTCGGCCGACCGCCACGCAGGTGGCGTTCTACCGCCGGGGCGGCGGTACCTCGCTCCGGTTCGAATCCCCGGTTTGTACACAGACCAACCTCGCAGAAACCAGG
>JBBQCI010000021.1:0-46855 GCA_038318565.1 Planctomycetota bacterium | reverse complement strand
GTTGGACCGCTTCGAACTGCAAGCGCAGGTCGTCGGTGGGGCCGCGCTCGGCCGGGTCGAAGATCAGTTCGTCGGATGGCACGGTCAGCGCCACGGCCAGCTTCTTGATCACGTCCAACGTCGGTTGTGAGGTGCCAGCTTGATAGCGCTGGAGCATGGGCACGCTCGCGCGAGAAGCCTGGACACGCACCGCGTTGACGCCGCGCGGACCCCTGACGGACGCTAGCGATCAACGAACCTCCTCTGACAGCACGAAGCCGGCCCGATTGGGCCGGCTTCTGTCGTCGTATCGGTCTGCGAGGCGCTTGGTGGTGGTCGATTCGTGCCGTTGCTCAACGTCGCCCCGGCGGCCTTTCGGCCGCTGGCGTGTCGTGGTGCTGATCGAGGGGCGGCGTGGCCGCTAGGCGGTGGTCGGCTCGGCCGGCGACTGGTCGTTGCGGTAGAGTCCAGCGGTGGTGTCGATGATCCACTGGGCTCCACGCCGCAGGGCTTCGCGGGCTCGACTGGCGAGGGCGCCGAAGCTGCCGAGGCCGAAGTGGCCGCCGCTGCGCATCAGCGACAGCCAGGCGTCGAGGTTGATGTGCAAGCGGTCGAGGATGGGCGCGAGGTTGGCTGGGATGGCTCCACGCTTGTCGCCGCGCACGAGGCGGCCGGTCTCGTCCACCAGCGTCAGGTATTCGTCCAGCGTGACGGCAGCGGTGAACGCACAGTCGTCGGGCTGGTCGATGGTGTCCACTCCTGTCATCTCCTGTCCACTCATCGTTGTTCAATGATGCCAACGACTTGTAGCATAAGAATCTGCTGTTAAATGAGTTATGCTTTCGCCTGTGGCATTTTGCCATGCTTTTTTGCCATACTGTAGGTCGTGAGTTCGATGGCCGACGAGGCGGAACCGCCGAACGCGCCGACCCGCGTGATCACCACCAGTACAGGTGTGGCCTTCGCGAATGAGTTCTGTGGGTTCCGGTCGACTGGAACGGGAAGACCGGCGCGACGAATGGACCAGAACTGGCCTATCCGTTGGTGGATATCTGCGCTGGTAGCCCGGATTACAGCAGGCTGAGATCAGAAGCGGCGAAGCTGCGTTCGCAGTAGACGCACCGCACCATCAGTGGGCTGGCCGCAACCACTGCAAAGCGGGTGGTCCAGTGTTCGTGGGTGGTGATGCAGTTGGGATTGGCGCATTTGGCCACGCCTTCGAAGCAATCAGGAAGCGGGATTTGAACCTTCTGCGAGACTTCGTAATCGCGGATGATCGAGACGGTTGCGCCTGGTGCGATCAAGGCCAGGCAGCTGAGAGTGCGCTGGTCCAGTTCGCGGCCAGCGATCTTAACTACACCTTTTCGGCCGACACGTGACGATCGCAGGTTCATGCCGACAAAGACCTGGTCGGTCGATCCGGCAAGCAGTTCGGCGACTTTCAGCGTGGCTGCAGCCGGAATATGGTCGACCACGGTACCACTAGAGATTGCCTCCACTTGGCGAACGCGGGTAGACGATCCCGTGCTGGGTTCATTGCTCACGGCAAGACTCCAAGAACCAGCCCAAGGATCGCCTGGCGGACAGGGATCCCGTTCGCTGCCTGGGTGAAGTAATGGGCATGGGCAGTGGCATCGACATCTGCCGCGATCTCATTGACCCGTGGCAGTGGGTGAAGGATGCGCATGGTCGGTCGGGCCTTGGCCAGCATGGATGCCGTCACCCGGTAGGTCGCTTTGATGTGGTCGAACTCCAGGGCGTCGGGGAAGCGTTCTTCCTGCAATCTGGTCATGTAGAGCACATCGGACTGGGCGATGGCGTCCTGCAGGGTTGCCACGGCTTCGACCGTGATGCCATGCGCCATGGCCTCGGCGATGTATTGCGGTGGTAATTCCAGGCCGCGTGGGGCCACGGTCAGGATCCGGCCGCCGAAGTGGCACAAGGCCGAGATCAGACTGTGGACGGTGCGTCCGTAACGCAGATCACCGGCAAAGGCGAAGGTCAGCCCTTCGCCGGCCACCAGCTGGGGGAAAAGCCGCGAAATGGTGTAGAGGTCGAGGAAGGTCTGAGTAGGATGCTGGTTGCTGCCATCGCCGCCATTGATGACCGGCACGCGGGACACCTCGCTGGCCAGCCGCGCCGATCCATCCCGGGGATGACGCATGACGATGACGTCGGCATAGCGTTCAACCATGCGAATGGTGTCGGCCAGCGTTTCACCCTTCTTGGCCGATGAGCTGCCAGGATCGCTGAATCCCATGACCCGACCGCCCAGCTTGAGCATGGCTGCCTCAAAACTCAGACGGGTGCGGGTGCTCGGCTCGAAAAACAGGGTGGCCATGATGCGGCCATGGAGCAACTCACCAGGGGGGCCGGTCTCCATTGACTCGGCCGTCCGCAGGATGTGAAGGATCTCCTCGCGGTTGAAGTCGGCGATGGAGATGATGTGTCGTCCGCGCAGGTCCACGGAAGGTCACGCTAGCCGGCAGCAGCCGGCAGCAAGAGGGCATCAGCCGGAGAGAAGGAACCACAGTACCAGACCTACCACGGCGAAGCCCAGGACGACCCACGGAAGGACACCCATGCCCAGCTTGCTGTGCGGGTCCTCATCGAAGACTTTGCTATGTTCGATGCGGGTTGTGATAGGTTTGTTCGAGGGAGGAACGGAATCGTCCGGAGGACTGCTTGCCGATGCGGGCAGAGCCGTCGATCGATCGCTGGTGGGGCGGACCGTAGAACGGCCGCTGCCGGGTTTGATCGATCCCGTGTCTGGTTTTACCTGGAAGTGAGGCTCGGTTGCAGCCGGGATTGGTTCACGGGCCGGCGGCACGCCAGCCCGATCCGCTGCCGATTCCGCCTTCGGGACGCGATCGGAGGAAGGCTGTTTGCGGGCCTGCGGTTTATTCAAAACCAGCGGCTTGCGCAGCAAGCGCAAGGTGCCAGTCCCCTTGGTACCACAATCAACCAGCGCCTGCTCAATCGCCTTGACCATGCCTTCAAAGGTCAAGAAGCGTTGATTGCAGTCCTTGGCCATCGCCATCATGACCAATTCGCGGGTCGCCTTAGTCAGCGACGGCACCCGGCTGCCGGGGTCTGGCACCGGTTCGGTCAGATGGGCACTCATGATCGAGCCTGGACTAGTCCCGGTGAACGGGGTGAATCCAGTGATCAGATGATAGAGCGTGGCACCCAGGCCATAGATGTCGCTGCGGCAGTCCAGTTTCTCGCCACGAACCTGTTCGGGGCTCATGTATAGTGGCGTGCCGATGGTCATGCCGGTCTGGGTCAGGCGCTCGTCCTTGTCTTCACCTTTCACCAGCCCGAAGTCGATCAGTTTGGCGACGTCGTCATCCGGAAACAGGTTGCCCCCACCGTTACGGTTGCGGATGACCAGGATGTTTTCCGGTTTGAGATCGCGATGGACGAGGTGCGCGGTGTTCCAGACGTGACCCAGGCCCTCGGCGACCTGCCGACACAAGCGCAGGGCGTAGGCCTCCGGCAGGACGCGGTAGTCCTTGACCAGGCTCATCAAGCTGGGCCCGTCAATGAATTCCATTGCCAACCAGCAATGGCCCTTGGTGTTGCCGCTGTCAATGATCTCGGCGATATGCGGGTGCTTGACACTTCCCAGAGCCTTTGCTTCGCGCTGGAAACGGCCGACGAAGTCCTTGTCCTCCTCAAGACGCGCATTCATCGTCTTGAGGGCGACCAGACGTTCGCTGGTCAGGTGCTTAGCGAGGAAAACCGTGCCCATGCCGCCACTGCCGAGTTTGCGCTGCAGTTGATAGGCGGGAAAACGCACCTGACTCTTCAGCACTTCTTCCAGTTCGCTGGCCTGGTCACGCGTGATCACCTGCTGGTCGACCAGAAAGCGTCCTACTCCGATATGGTCATTGGCCCCAGACATGGAGGCAGTAACCGCGTGGTCTAGCTGATGTTGGGCTGCCCAGCCATTGTTCAGGATGACTTTGGCAGCGGCTGCTAGGCGTTGACCAAGGGACTCCGTCCTGACTCCGTCGCGGATCGCTGAAGCTGGGCTTGGTTGGACGGACGAGGCCATGAGATAGTGGTACCATCGCCATCCGGGACGGCCTTGGCAAGGGGAAGCGGGCACCTCGGCGTGGTGGTTTCCCAGCCGTGTACTTGCGCCACCCATGCCATTGGCGTACTGTTTGCTAGCACGCATGTCGCTCCATCTGCGCCAAAACCTCAACGTCCGGATGGAACAGCGGCTCAAGCTGACGCCGCAGATGATCCAATCGATCGAGATCCTGCTGCTTCCACAGATGGCGCTGGAAGAGCGCATCATGCATGAGGTTGAAGCAAATCCCGCGCTTGAGATCGCCGATGATGCGGTGATGCCCGAGGTGACGGGGGAGATCACCGGAGACGGCGTGGCGACGGCAGCTGACCCGTCTGGCGAACTGTCCCATGATGATCGGGAATGGCTCCTCCGCCACAAAAGCAGCCATCAGGAGGATGACGCGCCGGACAAGATGCAGGCCCTGGAGGCTGCCCCGGAACGTGATGCCTCGCTGGCCGACCATCTGCTTGAGCAGCTCCGATTCGCCGAGATGCCAGACGAGGTCCGCACGGCGCTGCCAGAGCTGTGTTGGTCGCTTGATGCCCGGGGCTTCTTGACGGTCGATATCCACGAACTGTTCCCCGATGAACGGCTCGATGCGGCTGAACATGCCCTCGAACTAATCCGCGGCTGTGACCCAGCCGGGGTCGGCGCGCGCGACCTCAAGGATTGCCTGGCCCTGCAATTGCTGCGTCAGCCGGGCGACAACGCCTTCGAGCTGACCCTGGTGCGCGAGCACCTTGATGACGTGCTGAAGAACCGCCTGCCGGTGATCGCGCAGAAGACCGGAGCCGAGATCGAGCGCATCAAAGAGGGGGTCGAGGTTATCGCGAAGCTGGACCCCAAGCCAGGCCTGCCCTTCGCTCGCGCCGCCAACTCCTACGTCGTGCCAGACGTCGTGCTGGAACGTGATGAGCGGGACGAATGGGTCATCTCGATCCCCGATAACCGCATCCCTAAGATCCGTCTGTCGGACGCGTACACCCAGCTCTACGAAGCCGGCGAGACCGAGGCCCGCGACAAGGCCTACCTCAAAGAGAAGCTTGGCGCCGCCCGCTTCCTGATTGATGCCATCGCCCAGCGCCGGCGCACCCTGCTGAAGATCGTCACCGAGATCATCAAGCATCAAAGCGCCTTCCTCGACCATGGAGTCGAGCAGCTGCGCCCGTTGATGCGCCAGGACATCGCCGATAAGATCGGCATGCATGTGGCAACCGTTTCGCGGGCAGTGAAGGACAAGTACATCCAGACTCCGGTTGGCGTCCTGCCCTTGTCGACGTTCTTCAGCGGTGGCATCGCAACCCAGGACGGCAGCGAGGCGGAAAGCTCACGCTCAGTCAAGCTGCGGATCCAGAAACTGATCGAGACCGAATCCAAGAAGAACCCGTTCTCCGATCAGGAAATTGCTGACATCCTGGCCAAAGAGGGTCTCGATATCAGCCGGCGAACGGTGACCAAATACCGCATCGCCGAAGGCGTTCCGAGCACTAGGCAGCGCCGTTCGTTCTAGCCTTGGCTCCGTTGGTCGTAGACAGCTAGGGTCACCGCGGTCTGAATTGCTCCGGCAATCCCCGATCTACACTACATAGATGACCACGGCCGAGCCTGAGACCGTCCACCGGATAACCTTGCCTGAATTAGGTGCGGTAACCGTTGAAATCGCTGGGACGGCGACGCTCGGTCGGAATGACGCGGTCATGGCGCTCAAGGAGATAAAGAAACGGGAATTCACGGTACTTGACGCCCATTTGAACGAACACATCAACGAAACCACCGGACTGGATACCGTCCTGACGATTAGCGCCCTGACCGACGCCATTGTCAGGACGCTGGTCGAGCGGGCCATGCAGCGGGCCGGAGCCCCTGCGGATTGGGCGCAATTCACGGGGATTTTTGCGATTGGCGGATATGGCCGCGGGGAGATGAATCCGTACAGCGATCTCGACCTGCTGATGCTCGACATTAAACCCGGCATCGGCTGGGCTGACAAGGCTTGGGCAGAGCTGAACACGCTTCTGTGGGACGTGAAGTTCCAGGTCGGCGCCAGCCATCGCAGTGCCCCTGAACTGACACGCATCACCGACGAGGACTTCGTGACCGCGACCGCGATCATCGAAAGCCGTCCGGTGCACGCCGCCGCACCCTTGACCTTGGCCATGTCCGAGATCCTGGCCCGCTTCCGTAAGAAGCGGGGCAAAGAGTTCCTCGCCTACAAGCTAGAGGAGGTGGCCAAGCGGCGCGAACAGGCCGGCGCATCCCTGTTCGTGATGGAGCCGAACCTCAAGAGCAATCCTGGCTGTTTGCGCGATGTTCAGCTCCTGCGCAACATGGCCTTCCTTGCCTGCGGCAGCCGCAACCTGCTGGCTCTAGGCGAACTCGACGGCATCTCCCGAGCTGATCTCACCGGAGTCCTCGCGACGCACGATCATCTGTTGGAGCTGCGTTCGCTGCTGCACTTCACCCATGGTCGCAAGCAGGACGTCTTCCAACTCGCCGACCAGGTGAAGGTTGCCAAGATGCTTGGCTATGCTGACGTTTCACGCCTTCGTGCGGTTGAGCATTTCATGAAGGGGCATTACGCTCAGGTACGACATGTACACCAGGTGCTTGAGCTCGCGGCCAGCCGCCTTGAGGCCAAGGGATTCCTCGGTATCCGCCTGATGCCATTGATCGCCACACGGCGGACGCTGTGTCCAGGCTTCGCGGTCATCGCAGGCCGGGTCTATCTTGCGGATGATGGGTTCTGGCGTGCGCCACGGGCCGGTGCGCGGTTGATTGAGATGTGCCGCGAAGCCCAGTTGCGCCAGGCACGGATTTCAGTCGAGCTGCAACGCGCCATCGCAGCCAATCTGCTGGTGGTTGATGACGCTGCCCGTTGCGACTCCGCCGCTACAGCCGCATTTCTGGCGATCATCGGGGATTTGGGCCGCAGCCGGCAGATTCTCTTCGACATGCACGCTGCCGGGCTGTTTGGCACCTGGCTGCCTGAGTTTGGTTTGGTCGACTGCCTGATGCAATTCGACTCCTGGCACCACTACACGGTGGATGAGCACACCATCCTGGCGATGGGCAATCTCGACGCTCTGGCCAATCAGAAGACCAGCGGTCTTCCAGGCATGCAGGCCATCTTCTCGGCTCTGCCTCGGCGTGACCTTCTGTCACTGGGTCTGATCCTGCACGATGTCGGCAAGTACATGGGTCGTGGCCACGTCGCTCGCGGGGCGATGATGGTCGAACGGGTCGCCCGTCGCCTGGGCCTGTCGCGTGAAGAGGAAGATTTGGTCCACTTCCTGGTCATGCAGCATGTCGCCCTCTCTGATGCCAGCCGCAAGCGCGACTTCCGCGAACCAGCCTTCCTCAAGGCGTTCTCTGATCGGATTAGCACGCGCGAACGACTCGACTACCTGTACTGCCTGACCTGGGCCGACTCCAAGGCGGTTGGCGAAGGAGTGCTGACCGGTTGGCAGGAAGCCCTACTGGGCGAGTTGTATGACGCCGTACGTGGCCAGCTTGCTGGCGTGCAGCCTGGACCGGATGTGCATGCCCGCCTGTCCACAGCCCTGGTCGGTGCAGGAGCAAGCGTCATGGCAGCCGAACAGCATCTCGTCGAGTTGGGTGGCACCTATGAGCATCAGATTCCACCCGAAGAAGTGGTCCGTCATTGGCGGGTACTTACGGCATGTACGCAGCAGGGATTGGGCCTGCTGCACGAACTGCGTGACCGCCATGTCCATCTGACGCTCGCCTTGCCCGACCGGCACGGCCTGTTTGCCGACGTCGCGGCAACCTTGTCTGGCCATGGCTTCGACATCGTCGACCTGCGCACCTGGGTCACCCGCAGCGCCAAGGTGCTGTACACCATGCGTCTGAACACGATTTATCCAGGACGGATGAAGGAGGATACGTTGTGGTCACGGCTAACGAACGAGCTCAAGGCCGTCTCGGCGGGCACGCTTGATTCCCAAACCCTGCTAGACAAGCGACGTGCTACCGTGCGCACCAACGCCGCAGCAGACAGCGGCTTTGAGGATCATGCCATCAAAGTCGATGGAGTCACCTCCGAGCGCTTCAGCATCGTTGACGTGGTCACCAAGGACGATGTCGGCCTGCTCTCGCGGCTGTGCCGCTCGATATCAGGCTTCGATTGCGACATCGGCTACGCCTGCATCAACACCATGGGCGACGTAGCCGTCGATGTCTTCTATGTCAGCAAGGCTGGCAGAAAGTTGGATGACAGCGAATCAGAGGAACTCAAGCAGCACATGGTGGCTGCGCTGGGACTTTGATCTGCCTGCATGCTGCGGATCCGCCATCTACCCTAGCTTGGCGAGAATGGCGTTGAAAGTCGGGCTAGGACGCATCGCTGCCGAGGCCTTGGCGTCATCGGGCTGAAAATAGCCCCCGAGGTCTAGCTTGCGGCCCTGGGCAGCCACCAGTTCAGCCTCGATGGTCGCGCACTGCGCGGTCAGGGCGGCAGCGACTGGGACGAAGTGGGCCTTGATGGCAGTGTCGGCGTCCTGCTTGGCCAG
This sequence comes from Planctomycetota bacterium, assembly GCA_038318565.1. GTDB lineage: Bacteria > Planctomycetota > UBA11346 > UBA11346 > UBA11346 > UBA11346. The sequence goes on along the minus strand of JBBQCI010000021.1, from coordinate 38,263 downwards.
TTCCTGGGCCCAATAGAAGGCCAGCCAGAAATGGCTACCGCGGTTGTCGATGCCGCCGACGGCGCGGGCCGGATTTTTATTGTTCTCTAGGAACAGGGCGTTGGCGCGATCCAGCGTCTCGGCCAGCACGGTGGCCTTGGCGTTGCCGGTCTTCTGGCCGAGATCCTCCAACGACACCTGTAGGGCGAGGAATTCACCGAGCGAATCCCAGCGCAGGTAGGCTTCCTCTAGGAACTGCTGAACGTGCTTCGGGGCCGAGCCGCCGGCACCGGTCTCGAATAGACCACCGCCTGCCAACAGCGGCACGATCGACAGCATCTTGGCGCTGGTACCCAGTTCGAGGATCGGGAACAGGTCGGTCAGGTAGTCGCGTAGGACGTTGCCGGTCACCGAGATGATGTCGTTGCCCGCCTTGATCGTCTCCAACGAGAGTGTGGTCGCAGCAACCGGATCAAGGATACGGATATCGCAACCGGTAGTATCCAGAGCCTTGAGGCAGGTCTCGACCTTGACCTTGATCTGCATGTCATGGGCCCGCTGCGGATCGAGCCAGAAGATGGCAGGAGTCTTGGATAGCCGTGCGCGGGTGGCGGCCAGCTTCACCCAATCCGTGATCGCGGCGTCGCGAGTCTGGCAGGCACGCCAGATGTCGCCCGTCTCGACGCGGTGCTCAAACACCGTGGCACCGGCCTTGTCGACCACGCGCACCGTTCCGGCCCGGGGGATCTCGAAGGTCTTGTCGTGCGAGCCATATTCCTCGGCCTTCTGCGCCATCAGGCCGACGTTGGCGACACTGCCCATGGTGCGCGGATCAAAGGCTCCGTGGCTCTTATGGAAGGCGATGGTCGCCTGGTAGAGCCCGGCATAGCAGCGGTCGGGAATCGCCGCGATGGTGTCCTGCAGCTTGTTGGAGGCGTTCCACATCTTGCCGGAATCGCGGATCATGGCCGGCATTGAGGCGTCGACGATCACATCGCTGGGTACGTGCAGATTGGTGATGCCTTTGTCGGAATTGACCATCGCCAAGGCCGGACCACGGGCCACGGCGGCGGTGAGGTCGGATTCGACTGCCGAGCGCTCGGCAGGTGACGCGGACGCCAATTTGGCGTGTAGGTCGCCAATGCCGTTGTTCGCATTGACGCCCAGGCGTGCGAAAAGCGCAGCGTGCTTGCTGAACACCTCGGCGAAATAGGTGGCCACCGCATGGCCGAACATGATCGGGTCGCTGACCTTCATCATGGTCGCCTTGAGATGCAGCGAGAACAGTACACCCTCGGCGCGCGCCTCGCTCATCGCCTCGGCGAAGAAGGCGCGCAGGTGGCTGGCGCTCATCACGGCCGCGTCGACGATCTCGCCTTCCTTCACCTTGAGGCCCTGCTTGAGGACGCTGACCTGGCCGTCATCGCCGGCTAGGTCGATGCGCAGCTCGTCAGCGATGGCGAAGGTGCGGCTCTTTTCGGATCCGTAGAAATCGCCTTGGCGCATATGTACGACCCGGGTCTTGCAGTCGGCAGTCCAGGCTCCGACCTTGTGCGGATGCTTGCGCGCGCTGGCCTTGACCGAGGCAGCACAGCGGCGGTCGGAATTACCCTCGCGCAGAACCGGATTCACCGCGCTGCCCAGGACCTTGGCGTACCTCGCCTTGATATCCTTCTCGGCCTCAGTCTTCGGATTCTCGGGGTAGACCGGAACTGCGAATCCGTGGGCCTGAAGCTCGGAGATAGCGGCGTTAAGCTGCGGCAACGAGGCGCTTATGTTGGGCAGTTTAATGATGTTGGCTTCGGGCCGCTTGCACAGTTCACCCAGTTCGGCGAGGTGATCCGGGCGGCGCTTGTCGGCGGGCAGACGGTCAGCGAAGATCGCCAGGATGCGGCCGGCCAGCGAGATGTCCTTTTCGGCGACCGTGATGCCAGCCACACCGGCGAACGCCTGGACGATCGGCAGCAGGGAGTACGTCGCGAGGGCGGGGGCCTCGTCAGTGCGGGTCCAGAGAATAGTCGTTCCGGTGGCGCTCATGGCTGCTGCATCCTTGGTGCATGCGGACACGGCGGTCCGCAGGGAGTGAGGATCATGGTTGCCAAGCTCCTCTGGCAAGATGAGGCGGCGCAACAGTCGTCGGGGCGTCATACCTGTCTGCCCCTCGACAATGGCCGGATACCGCCATATCACATCGCATGGACCCAGCGATACACCTCATCTGCGCGTTCAACACGGTCGGATGCCGATGAACTGGTTCGGTCAGAAGAATGACGTTCCGACTCCTGAGGAACTCGCTGCTACGCAGGCTGCCGAACAACGCGAGGCAGCTGAAGCCGAACTGCGTCGCAAGATCACCCTCGCCCTTGAGAAGGATCCAGCCCACCGCGTGACCTCCGTCGACGGCATGCATTGGATCTGCCCCTACACCCTGACTCTGGTACCAGCTGCGTTCGGATTCGTCGATCCCGCCCGCGACTATCTCTTTGAAAAACGTCCGTTCGCCAATGGGGTGAAGGCTAAGCCAGTTGACGAACTCCGCCGCCATCGCTGGACTTTGCAGATCCGGCAGCATGGCGAGTTCGAACCACGCATGCGCATCACGCGCAAAGACGGGCAGTGGCTCAACCCGTTCACAGGGGACTGGGTCAAACTTGGCCTGCGGCCAGGGCAGCCGGCCAGTGAGATCATTGGCGCGATCGCCGCCGCCCTTGCCGCCTGTCCAGAGGCCCAGGATGGCCGGCAGATGCTGGATTTGGCGGCGCTGCGGGAGGTCGAAGGCCGATCGCTACGCGCCGAGTCAGATGCGCCAGCATCGCAGCATGCCCCTGGCGCGACCAAGCGCGTTGCCGGTCGGGTCACCGAGGAGATCCGCGTCAGCGGTGGTGGCGACATGGACCGCGCCAAAGGCATCCTCGACAAGATGCTGGCTGAACTGCCAGTCATCCCCGGATTCGGCGTAGCTGTGCACTATGAACCCCAGGACGAAGTCGGTGGGGACTTCTTCGCTTGCCTACCGCTTGGACCCAACCGTTTCCTCTTGTCGGTTGCCGACGTCGCGGGACATGGTGTCCAAGGCGCACTGGTCGTGGTCGCTGCGCTCAAGGGCCTGCGCTTCATCGTCAAGGAGACGCAGGATCTTACAGAGATCATCTGTCGGTTGAACGAAAGTGTGAAAGCCGACCTCCTGCAGGGCCAATTCATCACTTGCTGGATGGGAGTCCTGGACGCCTCGACCCGTCGCTTGGAGCATGTCTGCGCCGGACACACCGCCATTGCCATCGCCAATGCGCAGCGCGAACCGCTGGCCCGTAGGGACATGGCCAAAGCGCCGGCACTTGGCGTCCTGCCACCTTCGGCGTTCAATCGGGCGGTGCGCACTTCGGTGGTCGAGTTGCAGCCCGGCGACATGGTGATGCAGGTGACCGACGGACTGACCGAGGCCAGTGATCCACATCGCGAGGAGTATGGCGATCTGCGGGCCATCGGCGCCCTGATTGGTTGCTGCGATAGATCCTACAGTGACGCGGTCGACCGCATCGCCGCTGATGCCCGCCGATTTGCGGCAGGAACCTTTCAAGATGACGTCACGGTCCTGATCGTGCAGTGCGAGCCTCCCCAGACATCCGGAAGTTAAGGTCTGCCACAGACCAAGTCATCGCGTACATCCTCTGCCAGATGACAACTTGACCCGTGCCTAGACGGGCCATCACGTGTCCTAGGGGAAACCCCCGAAACCCATCCTCACCACGGAGAATCCATGTCCCTCATCCAAAAGCAGGCCCCAGACTTCAAGGCGCAGGCCGTCTTCGCCGACGGTTCCATCAAGGAGATCAAGCTCTCCGACTACAAGGGCAAGTGGGTCGTCCTGTTCTTCTACCCGCTCGACTTCACCTTCGTCTGCCCGACTGAGATCGTCGCCTTCAGCGATAAGATCAAGGAATTCCAGGCGATTGGCGCTGAAGTCCTGGGCGTCTCGGTGGACAGTCAGTTCACCCACCTGGCTTGGCGCCAGGTTGCCCGCAAGGACGGCGGACTCGGCGATCTGCAGTACCCCCTGGTTGCCGACCTCAACAAGTCGATCGCTCGCGACTACGGTGTGCTAATCGAGGAAGCCGGCATAGCCCTGCGCGGCACCTTCATGATCGACCCCAAGGGTGTCGTCCGCGCCGCCCACATCCACGACCTGCCGGTCGGCCGCAACATCGATGAGGCCGTGCGCGTCATCAAGGCCTTCCAGTTCGTCGAGAAGCACGGCGAAGTCTGCCCCGCCGGCTGGAGCGAAGGCAAGCCGACCATGAAGGCCGACCCCCAGGGTTCGAAGGCCTACTTCAACTCGGCCAACAAGTAAGCGACCGTTCGCACCTCTGCCAGGCCAATCGGCTTGGCAGAGGTGCGAACCGTGATCCTGCAAACCCGCCCCAACCCCCGGCTGTGCCGGGGGTTGCTGCATTTAAGTGGATCACTCACAGATCCTACATGCTGGCCGACTGACGATGCCCCGTCAGCACCGCCAGGGAGATTGCCAAGCAGCTTTCTTAGGAGCCGCCCATGTCCGACCAGGAACAAGAAAAGAACATCGCCCAGGGTCTCTCCCAGCTGGGAGAGACGACGACGGCGGCTGAACTGCTCCGCCAGAAAGGTCAGACCAAGAAGCTGCGGGTCATCAGCGAGAAGCAACTGATGGACTGGATCCTGCGCATGATGCAGCAGCACATGGCAGGCAAGGCAGATGCGTTCTCGGACATCGAGAAGACTGAGATGGTCAAGAAGGCCCAGGACGACCTAAACCGTCGCATCAAGCGCGAGCAGGAGATGCAGTCTGAGCGCGATCGCCTGAAGGCTGAGCTGGACCAGGCGATGAGTGCCGTGGCCGCCGGCAGTTCAGCCCAGAGCCAGGCTGACATCGAGATGGCTCTGGCCGCTCTGAAGGAAAAACTCGAGCAGGCAGAGCAGATCAATCTGGATCTCCAGCAGGACAACTACGACCTGCAGGATCAGCTCAACGAGAAGATGGCGCTGTTGAGCACCACCATCGCCGAGAAGGACAAACTGCGCGACACCGTGCGCCACCAGATGCTGCGCATGACAACCCTGTGCGAAGGCGTCCTGGGCATCGACAACGATTACTACGGCTCGCGCCACCAGGACGAGAACCAAGTCTCCGACGACGCCAGCCAGGACGAGCAGTTCTACCACGACTTCGACGTCGGTGCCAAGGTCATCTCCACCCTGCAGGCGGACCTCGAGCGACTGCGTGGTATCATCAAGCACGAGCAGGAGCACGCGGTTGAGGAGCAGCAGCAGAAGCAGCTCTTCGAGCATGACCTTGTCCTCCTCGAACAGCTCAAGGCCGGCAATCTCCATGCAGTCGACGTCGCTGCTCCGGTCGCCGGACTACTCGAAGCCATGGAAGGCGCCCGCCTCGAAGCCGAATCCTTTGAGCAGCAGGCCGCCGAGGCCACCGGCGGGACCTACAACCAGCCCTTCACGGAACTGCCTGACGAAGGTGGGGAACCGGCCGAAGTCCTCGCTGGCGCCACCGCAGTCGCACGCGAACTGGCTGCCAGCCTGGCCCGCAACCGCAACCGCATTGCCGCCCTCAAGTCTATGGCTGATGAAAGCGACAGCGCGCGTAACGCCACAGAACAGGATCTCGAAGCCACCCGCGCCGCTCTGGAACGCGTGTGCACCAGCCTGCGCCAGCGCGCCGAATCCGAACGGATCGCCGTGCCTCCGGCATTGGCCAATCGCGAATCTACTCCTGAAGACCGCGCCGCGGCTGCGTCAGAGATCGTCGAACATCTGCAGGCTGCCAGCCCGCTGGATGCAGCCGCCATTGAGCATGTCGCCCTGACCGACCGCCTGGTCCGTGCCGGCAGCCCGTCCTCCGACATCCCCAGCACCGACAAGCAACTGGTCGCCGAACGTCTGCGCAAGGCCGGCGCCGAGCTGGAGCGCTACACCCTTGATCTGCAGCATCAGTTGGATCAGGCCGCTGATCGGGAACGCGCCCTGGCACAGCAGGTCAGCAACCTCGCTGCACGTCATGGCGGTGAAGTGCCTCCGGCGGTTCGCGAACTCCAGCGTTCGCTGGAGATCAAGGTGGACCCGCAGCTGCTCGCTATGGTTACCGCCCGGGCTCTCGACGAAGTCGCCGGCAGCGGAGGCCGCAAGGCCAGCATTCTTGCCGCATTCGACGAGGATCGCTCGATCGCTGCCGAACTGGTCAAGGCCAGTCAGGGCGACGAAGGCCTGTCCGAGCAGATCGCCGACCTCGCCCTCAGTGCCGAAGAACAAGATCCGGCGACCCAGCCGCAGCTGGGCCTTCAGGTTCGCGAAGCCGTGGCCGCCCTCGGTGCCCGCAAGCGCGCCCTGGAAACAAAAGTCGCCGAACTACAAGTCCAGATCGACGCTGCCCAGAGCGATCAGGGTCGCGGATCACAAGAGGCCCAGCACCTACTTGGTGAGCTGGAGAAGATGCGTGCTGAACTGCAGAAGTCTCAAAACGAGGCGTTGCGGCATCGCAGCGGTCGCGATGCCGCCAGCGCCGCCTTCGAAGCGCTTGCCATCGACCTCAAGGCACGGGTTCCCGGAGCCCATGCTGATCTCACCGACCGTAGCAGCGAACCACAGGTGCGTGCTGCTGCTGCCAAGGAAGCCGTCGCCCAACTGTCCGAACGTCGCGCGACGGAAAGTGCCGCCGTCGAGGCGGTTGCCGCGATCGACCGTGCACTGGCCCGTACCGGTCAGGGCAGTGGACTGACCGCTGAACTTACCCAAGGCAATGAACAGGCACTGGCCGACAACCTGCGTGAATCGACCCGTCAGCTGGAAGCCCGCATCACCCAGATCAGCACTGAACTGGACCTGACGCGCAACCGCGAACGCGAACTCGCCAAGAACGTCCGCGATCTGTCCGCCGCCCAGGCCGTCGCCTCGCCCTCGTCAGCCCCCAAGGATGATATCGCACGGCTGGATCGCGCCCTCGGCGACAATGCTTCGGCCACTGAGGTTGCGGAAGCGACTCGCCGTCTGATCGCCGGGCTCAAGGCCAAAGCCGGTCGGGCAGAGTCCGAAGCCCGAGCCAACGTCGCCCGCGGCATCGCGTCCGAACTGGTCAAGGCTGCAGAAGGCGATGCGGAACTTGTCGAGACCGCGTCCGATCTGGCGCTGGCAATCGACAATCCCGACGCTGATCCGACCGAGGTCGAATCGCTGACGCGTGCCGGGGTTGTCCGGCTGGCATCGCGCAAGCGTGCCCTTGAGACCGAACGCGCCCGCTTGGCTTCAGAGCTGTCCAAGCTCGAACAGCGCAAGTCTGAGCGTAATCTGGAGACTGGTCGGATCGCCAACGAGGCGGGCCGCATGAAGGCCCAGAATGCGGCGATGGCCTCCGCCATTGAGCAGCTGTCGACCGAGTTGGTGCAACGTTCAGCGCTGCTCGGCCGCGACGTCCCTGCTGCGCTCAATGATCCATCATCCGCACCAGAGCTGAAGGCCAGCGCTGCTCTGGCTGCCCTTTCCAGTCTAGCCGACCACCGTCAGATCGAAGACGCAGCAGTCGACCACCTACAGATGACCGAACGTCTGCTGGCTTCGACCGATGGCCCGAAGACCGGGCTGGCTGACGGACTGAAACCCGGGGACGAGCAGGCCATTGCCGATCGTCTGCGCCGAGCCGATAGTGCGCTGGACCGCCATATCCGCGACCTGCATCACCGTCATGATGCCGCGCACCAGCGCGAGCGCGAACATGCTAAGCAGGTGCGTGAACTGGCGGTGGCCCAGGCCGTCGGCGGTACGCCGTCGGTCTCCCGTGACGACCTCGCCAAGCTCGAAAAAGCGATCGCCGACCCGAAGTCGTCAGATCTCGCCGAGGCGACCCGCAAGGTCGTAGCTAGCCTGAAAAACAATGCCGGCAAGGCCGAGGCCGAGGCCCGCTCTGCGGTCAGTCGCCTGATTGCCCATGAGCTAGTCAAGGCCAGCGAAGGCGATCCGACGCTTACCGAAACCGCCGCCAGCCTGGCAGTCGCCCTCGAAAGCAGCGATCCCAGCCTGGAATCAGATCTCCGTGAATCGGTGCTGAAACTAGCGTCGCGGAAGAAGACCCTAGACGCCGAGCGCGTCCGACTGTCAGCCGATCTTGAGTCGGTACGCGCTGAACGGATCGCCGCTCTTGGTCGTGCCGAACAGTCTGAGGCGATGCGTCGTGACGAGGTCGAACGCCTGACCGCAGAACTGTCGGCTCTGAAGGAGCATCTCGACGAATCCCAGGCCGAGGCCAGCGAGTTCCGCGCCCGCAACGAGGTCAGCGGCACCCAGTTCAGTGGCGAGATGGTCACCCTTCGACAGGAGTTGACTAGCCTGCGTAGTCGGCATCAGGAACAGAGCAGCAGCCTGTCGAGCCTGCGTCAGCAGGTCGAGTCAGGCGAAGCTCGCCTGAAGCGTCAGCGCGAGGAACTCGGCCGTGGACTTGAAGAGCGCGACAACCTGATTGCTGAGAAGGATCGCATCATCGATCAGCTGTCGAACCAGCGCATCGATGTGAAGGTGCTGCAAGCCAAGGCCCAGGCCCTGGCCGTCGATTTGGAAGCCGCCAACGGCCGCATCCGCGATCTGGAATCACGCAGCGGCGACAATGCCGGCGCGGTGGTTCGCAGTGGCGATCTTGCAGAACTGCACAAACGGACGATGAGCGATCGTGATCAGCTCCGCGAGCAGAAGCGTTCGATCGAAGGTGATCTTGCCGATGCCCGAGGCAGTGCCGACCAGCTCAGCACCGAGGTGGCCGAGCTGCGCAAGGAGCATCAGAACGAGGTCGAAAGCCGTATCCGCGAGGTAGCCGAGGAGCGCGAACGCGTCGCCACCCTCCAAGAGATGCTGCGCAAGCTGCGCGAGGAAGTCGTCGGCTTGAAAGCCCGTCAGCGCAAGGCACCCGAGGCGAAGTAATGGACGACATCGAGATCCGCAAGCGGGTGCTGGCCGCCAATCTCGACCTCGTCCGGCTCGGGCTGGTCATCTTCACCTGGGGCAACGCCTCGGCGATCGATCGGGAACGCGGTTTGGTCTACATCAAGCCGAGCGGTGTCGACTACGCCCGAATGGTGCCTGAGGACATCGTCCCGGTGCGTTTGGACGACGGGACGGTGGCCTCAGGCAAGCTACGTCCATCCAGCGACACCCCGACGCACCTGGCGCTTTACCGCGCGTGGCCGCGGGTCGGCGGCATTATTCACACGCATGCCGAGTTTTCGACTTCGGTTGCCCAGGCTGGTGTGCCAATCCCTGCCCAAGGCACAACCCACGCCGACTACTTCCATGGTGATGTGCCAATCACCCGCAGCCTAAACCAAGGCGAGGTCGAAGGCGACTACGAGGCCAACACCGGGGCGGTGATCCTGGAACGGTTCGCCCGCAACCAGCTTGACCCGATCGCCGTTCCCGGTGTTCTTGTCGACCAGCATGGCCCATTTGCCTGGGGCGTGACCGTCGAACAGGCGGTCATGCACGCCGGGACAATGGAGCATCTGGCCAAGATGTTTGTCCACGGTGCCGCCATCGCCCCGCGTCTGCGCCGCGTTCCGCGATTCCTGCAGGACAAGCACTACCAGCGCAAGCACGGGCCGAAAGCCTACTACGGTCAGAGGAGCTGATTCAGCTCACCGCGGCCATGGCGACCGTTGGGGCGAAACCAGTTCCCCATCGACCAATAGCGGCTCGTCGCGTCCCCACGGGCTTCCATCCCGCTTGGCAATACGACCGGCACTGTACTGAATCAGATAAACGCGGCGCATTCTGTTGGTCGTGTTGGCTCCGCTGCGGTGAAAGGTTACTGACGAGAACAGGGCCAAGGAACCGGATGGACATTGCACCTGGACCCCAGGGTCGCTGCCATGGTAGCCGACCATGTCGTTGGTCGCTGGGTCTAATTCGTGTTCCACCCGGGCCTTGATACCCAATCGTGAGGTCGGCAGTACAGAGATGGTACCGTTGGCATAACTCATGTCGTCGAGGGCGACCCAGCAGGTCAGGTATGGCAGGTGCGGCGAGTCAGCAGACACATATCCACTGTCTTGATGCCAGGAGAAGCTCATCCCGGTCTCGGCTCCTTTGATTACGTACTGCTCCCAGAAGACACGGACATCCCCACCAAGCAGTTGTTTGCAGATTCCGGCCATGAGAGGAGAATATATGAAATCGAAAAGCTGCGGATTCATCAAAGATGTATTGATGCTGAAATAGCGCTTCCCGCGATGATTGATGCCGATGACGTTGGTGCCAAGACGGTCCATCTCTGCATGCATCGTATCGATTGCCAACTGGGCGCTGTCACGCAGGAGGTCGACGTGTTGCACCGGCACAAACGCTGGGGCCAGGATCCAGCCATGTTCCCGGTAGTTGCGCACTTGCTCGTCGGTGAGTGGGGTGGGGAGTGCGCTCATGGCGGTGATGCTAGGACCAGCGGCATGGTCCGCTGGGCAGGCTGTGCATGACATCGCATCCTGTGCCATAGGCTGTCGTCATGTTCGAAGCCCTGCGTCTAGATGGCAAGGTCATTGGTGAGGTGTGGTTGCATGAACCCCGCGGCCGTCTTCATCATTGGCATCATCACGATGAACCCGAATTCAATCTCGTCCTGCGTGGCCATGCCACGTATCTTTTGGCCGATCGTCGTTACGAGTTGCATCGCCATGGCTTGGTCTGGCTGTTCCCCCGCCAGGAACACATGATGGTCGATCTCAGCGAGGATCTGACCATGTGGATCGGGGTGATCAGGCCCACTGCGCTGCGTCAGGTCGTGGCCGACCATGCGCCATATCAAGGACTGCTAGACGCTGACCCACCAGGCGCTTTCTGCCGGTTGCTGGCGCCTGGTGATGCGGCGTTCCTTGACCGCGTATGCCGAGACATCACCAGAGGGGGCGACCATGTCCGACAGAATGCCGGAATGCCGTACCTGTTCCTGACTGCCTGGGATCGCTTTCAGCAGTCGGGTGCGATTGATAGCACACGACTGCATCCAGCCCTGCTACGGGCTACTGCCGCATTAGCGCGGAACACCGCGATCGCTGCAACAGCACTGGCCAAAGTGTCGGGGGTTTCACGATTCCATCTCGCCCGTCTGTTCCGCTCCGAACTCGGGACCACCATGTTGGCCTGGCGTTCACGAGCCCGCATCGAGCAGGCCATGGGGCTGCGCCGTGCGCGGCCCGATCTGGAGTGGACGGACATAGCAGAGACGTGCGGATTCGGCAGCTATGCCCAGTTCCAGCGCACTTTCAGCCAGGTCGTCGGCATGACCCCTCGTCGTTGGCGATCAGCTAAGGATTGACCACGAAGCGGAATCCAATGTCACGGCTGCGATAGTCGGGTTTCTCGCCTGTCCGCTGGTCGGGGGACACTGCGTTGGCCTTGTCGAGGAACCCGCCACCGCGCAAAGACCGTCGCCCGGTGCCCGCAAGTTGCTCCTGGGTGCGACCCAGGCGCAGCAGGCGTTCAATTGCCGGATCGTCGACCGGTTGTCCCACCCAGGAATCCGCGCACCACTCCCACACGTTGCCGAGCATGTCGTGCAGTCCGCTCGGATTGGCTTGCAACTTTCGGATCTCCTGCGGATTGCGGATGCCGCTGCTGCGTGTCCAGGCGATCGGATCGAGGTCGGCGGGCACGCCCTGCCCCAGGGTGGCCGCCCACGCCCATTCGACTTCGCTGGGAAGTCGGGCCGACAAACCAGGAACCTTGGCATTCAGAGCCGTGAGAAATCCCTGCGTGTCGTCCCAACTGACGGATTCGACCGGTAGCAGCAGGGCCTGCGGCTCGCCGATTCCGGTCAACAATTCCTTCAGTCTGGTTTGGCCAGTCCAACTGCTGGGATTGTTACTCTTCACCGCCTGCCACAGGCGCTGGGTGCATTCACTATCAGCGACCCAGAGAGGGTCGACGCCTCCACCAGCCGGGATCAGCCGTAGGCGCTGCGTAACGTTGCCGACAACGAGATCGGCCCAGGGACCAGTTGCATCCGTTCCCGTGTTCGCAGCCCAGACCGGACCACTTCCAGCCGAAACGATCTGTACACGGGCGGGTGGTGGCAGTGGAGCTGCAGGCACGATCGCCGGTACGATAGTTGCTGCCGTCACCATATGAGTTGCAGGGCTGGTGAACACCACGTCACCCCGGTTCAGTCCAGATTGCTCGCTGATGCCGCATTGCGGGGTCTGGCGCCCGCCGGCGGCAGCACGCCTACCCATGACTTGTTGGCGAATATAAAGCGACAATTCGCTGCCAGTGGTCCAGCCGTCCTTGTTTGCATCGGCCACGCCCTCAGTAAGGGCGGCGACGAACTCTTCGCGGAAGATTGAGACGTCCGGAACCTGCTCGTCGGCAGAGCCACTGGTGATGAACATGCGTACCGGCTCGGCGGCCTGCTGCAGGATCGCGGCATTGCCGCCGCGCAGGGGAGAGAACAAGGAGCCAGAGAAGCAGGCGTCGAAGACGGCTAGGGCATGCCGACATCCCAGTTCCTGCGACGCAATCTTGATCCGCTGGATGGGATAGGCTTTGGCCATGAAGGCCGGACGGGTCGTGTCTGTGGGCACCGGCGCATCGACCGGAACCAAGTAGCCGTTCTCCTGCCCCTGGTTATTTTTCAACGTCTGCCCGTGGCCAGCGTAATAGAAGACAATACGACCGTTGGGATCCTGGCCCTTCTCAGCGACAAAGGTCGAAATACACTCGTCCATCTGGGTGCGCGTCAGATCCATCGATACGGCGACTGAAAAACCCTGAGATTCCAGGGCTTTGCGGATCTGGGTGACATCCTCAGCAACGCCGGCCAGCGGCGCCCAGCCTGCTGAATATCGGCTGTTGCCAATAATCAGCGCCTGGCTGCTGGAGAATCGTACGATTTCGGTGCCATCCGTCGCGGACACGACCAACGGCTTCAGGCCTCTGGCGTCTTCGGCCGAAAGCAGTACCAGAACTAGGCAACAGAACAGGGGGCGAATCATGCCGGGATACTGCATAGCAAATCCGACTTGCCAGCAGCTCAACCGAGGCGCTTGCGGAAATCCCGTGGCGTGAAACCGGTGATGCGTCGAAATGCAGTGGCGAAGTACTGGCTGGAGGTGAAGCCGGTGGCCAGGGCAATACTGGTAATGCTGCGATTTGCTTGTCCGAGTATCTCCTTGGCCCGCGCGATACGCACCTGGGTGAGATATTCCCGTGGTGAAAAACCGGTTTCTTCCATAAATACCGCACGGAATTGGCTGGGCCGAAGAGCGACCTGGGCGGCAACCGCATCAAGAGCGATGGCGTCGGCGAGATGCCGTTGCATCCACGTCATGGCCTTGGCAATACGCGGCGACGGCGGACGGTTGACCCCAGTCGTCGCACGCAGGTAGGCCGATCGCACCTCGGCCAGCAGCAGGACCAGACTACTGCGCACCACCGCGGGAGTCAGTGGTTCAGGCGCGCTCAACGTGCGCAGGATGCGCTCGAAATGTCCGACAATCTCCACAGGGCCAGGACACACGCGCATCCGGCAGGAGCGCAGACTACGGTCAAGCAGGGCGCATTCAGCGGCTTTCATCCCGCAGCCGTCCGTCACATCCAGGTCGAACGATACCCAGAACAGTTCACAGCGGTCCATGACCCCGTTGCGTCCGCCGTGCATCTCATCAGGCAGGGTCATGAAGAGTTCACCGGGCCCCACATCATATGGACGCTCGCTGACCAACCACTGCAGGCTACCGCGGCGGATGTAGCAGACCTCGTAGGCTCCTGGGTGGCTGTGAGTTTCGAGGCCTGACGGCCGCGCATCGGCAAACACATCGTAGCCGATGTGGCGTAGACCCGGAACAATGTCGGGCGTTTCGTAAACGATGCGCGGTACCAGGGAATCTTGCTTACCCATCACTGGCTATGTTCATTAAGCGCCGGCAGATGAAACCGAAAGATGGGACACTCTAACAGGTTACCATGCATGGCCTGGAGTCTTCGCCATGCCTGCCATTCCTGCTGGTCATTCCGTCGACTGGTATCGTGTTCCGTTGCCACCCGGTCAGCTTGAAGCCTTGAACCGCCGCAGTGATCTGCTTGGCCTGGCCCAATCGCTCGGATACCTGACCGTCTGCGTGGCGACCGGTGCCGTGGCGGTATGGGCCGCTATGGGACACCACTGGTGGATCCTGGCAGGCGCCCTGGTGGCGCACGGCAATGTGACGGCATTCATGATCAACGCTGTCCATGAACTGGTCCACGGCACGGTCTTCCGTACCCGTTGGTTGAACACCCTGTTCGTCCATCTGTTCGCCTTTATCGGCTGGATCAATCACCGGCAGTTTTGGGTCAGCCACGCCGAGCACCACCAGCACACCATGCATTTCCCCTACGATCAGGAGAACGTCTTTCCTATCCGCTATCGGTTCGCGGACTTCTTCCGCGATGCGACGATCAATCCGATGGCGCTGCGCTGGATCATCACGGGTCATTGGCGCACCGCTCGGGGACGGTTGGAGGGGGATTGGGAGAAACATCTTTTGGAAGGGCAAGAGCGGCGCTTCGCCGTGGCCTCGTGGTCGCGTTGGCTGCTCATCGGCCACGCGCTGATCGCCATCATCTCGTTGGCCTATGGATTATGGATCATTCCCGTGGTCGTGTCATTGACTCCACTGTATTGCAAAGGCCTGTTCTGGCTGCTCAACAACACCCAGCATGTCGGATTGATTGAATCGGTCAGCGATTTCCGTCTGAACTGCAGGACGATCATCGTCAATCCGGTTTTCCGCTTCCTCTACTGGCACATGAATTGGCATATCGAGCACCACATGTATGCTGGAGTTCCGTGCTATCGGCTCGGTGCGCTGCATCGCGCGATCGCCCACGAGCTGCCTGAGAGTCCCAAGGGGCTGGTCGCCACTTGGTATCACATCATCGGCGTCATGTTCCGACAGCAGCAGGAGCCGGGTTGGGCATTCCGTGCCCAGCTTCCTGGCGAGACAAAGCCATCGGTCGATCAAGATAAGCTGATTGCGCCATCGCCATCGGTTGCAGCGGTCGGTTCCAGCGAGCGGCGCATCGTCTGGCAGTGCTCGATCTGCGCCTTTATCTATGACGAGCTACTGGGTCTGCCGACTGAGGGTATTCCGGCAGGAACGCGCTGGCAGGACATACCGGCCGATTGGAGATGTCCACATTGCGGTGTCTCTAAGTCTGATTATGCGATGGTCGAGATCGCCCGCCCGGTAACGATTTCACCTCTATCTTCCCTTGTCTTCGCGTTGAATCCGTGAATAGTAATACGCATGACCTACCGCATGCATGTCTACTGGCTGTTTGTCACCATGGTCATGGCAGCAGCGGGGGAACCGCTCACCCCTGGAAATCATCTCAACATCGAAAGCGGTGTGCCAGGAGCGCGCTACGCGATGCGGTTGCCGAAGGACTATGCTGAAAGCCAGCGGATGGTTCCCGTACTGTTCAGCATGGGCGAGGCCTCAAGAGCCCCGGGCGGATCAGCCGAGAGTTGGGCAGACGATAATGACATGATCATTGTCAGCATGGAAGGCGTGGTGTCCGCCAAGAGCCAGGCCGATCTCGAACGGGCTGCGGCAGCCATTACTGGCCATCTTGAAAAGACCGGCGTACGCATGCATCCGACGTTGCGATATGCGTTCGGCTTTTCCGCTGGCGGCATGGCCGCTGCCGCGATGGCACGTGCCGACCCAAAACATTTCGCAGGAGTTGCCCTGCTGGCCCACAGCGGCAATGGCGTCATGGTGCCGAAAAACATTGCAGTTGCGTTCTATGCCGGGCGTTCCGACACGACACATAGTTTCGAGACGATCTCGCGCACCGCCAATGCCTATCGGGCGCAAGGGAACCTAGTCCGCATGGTTGTCCATGAGGGTGGGCACGAAGGAGCCCCAGGTTCTGCCTATGTCGATCTGTTGGATTGGCTGTACCTGTCCACCTGCTTGTCGAATCCAGCCCTCTCAGCAACCGATCGACTGTCCGGGTCAGAAGTGATCAGCAAGCGGGTGGAATCACTCAAGTCGGAGTCCGATCTGGTCAAACGTATGAACGGATGCAAAACGCTTCTTGATGTGGCCGGCGTAGCGTCCTCTCCTGCCGGAAAGCAATTGCGTCTCCTGTGGGCGCAATCGACCCTGACCGCTGTAGAGGCTCTGACTTCCGACCCTGTCGCCGCCCACAACACGCTGGTCGATCTCACGCTTGAACCTCAGATGACCACATTGGACGACAAGGTTACCCGGGCCAGCATCACCTCACGCCTGCAACAATTGCGCAAAGACAAGTCTGTTGCTCAGGATTATGCAGCACGTCAATCCTTTGCAGCCCTGAAGGCCCGCGAGGAAAAGACCACGAGCAAGTCGGCCATCCGCGAACTGGCTGATGCCTACGCTGCAATCGCCAAGCGCTTTCCTGATAGTACCTGGGGACGTAATGCGGGGGACTCGGCTACAGCGTGGTCAACTAAGCTTACTAAGTAGCCTGAAGTCGCCGCCATAACACGCATCGGTGACATCAGCAGTTCACCACCCGGCTGTCAGCAATCAGGTCATGCACACAACGGCGGTCATTGCGGAAGATGAAGAGGGGGTCGATGATGGCCAGCCAATTGCCGATCCAGGGAATAGCGGAAACAAACCACACGGGGGCGTAGCGTTTCAAGATCAGTGGCCCGAATGGCAGTTTGGTGCCATCGTTGATGTGCACGATCCGGATGCCGAGGATGCGCTTGCCCAGGGTTTGGCCATATTGGTAGAGCAGGTACCCATGTAGGAGGAGAAATCCGGGAATGGCGATCAAACCTAGCTGGGTCTGCTTCACCAGATCGAACTTCGCGAAATCCTGGAAAGTGATGCCGAATCCCAGATACAGGGTCCCCCAGACGACAGCGAAGGCTGCTATACCGTCGATGACTGAGCCAAGCAGACGTTTGCCCCTAGAGGCCAATTGGCCTGGACCGGTGGATGCCAGTGCAGCATCCGCTGCGGTACCTGGAGCTTCGTATGGGTTGTTCGACATATGGTTTCCGATCGGTGGGGTTACGGAATGCTGGCGTGTGGACTAAACATCCGCAAGGCGCAGTACTGTCTGGATGGAACGACACCGGGTTCATCACCGCAGACTTGCATCATGTTCGTAAACCACTACAAAATTAACACTTAGATCCAGTGTAACGAAATGTACCAGTCGCGGATTGCTGCGCTGAGATACAAGGATCCCCGAGGCAAGCATGCGGATCAGCGACACGGCCTTCAACGAAATGCGCGAAGGGACGTCGGTGCGGCCGATCTACGCGCCACTTGACCGCTGGCTGGCCGAGGTTCCTGCCAAACGACTGGCCCAGCGGCGGGACGAGGCCGATCGTATCTTCCGACGGCGAGGCATCACCTTCGCCGTCTATGGGGACACCAGCGGCGCCGAGCGGTTGATCCCGTTCGATGTCATTCCTCGCATCCTTGGCCGCAAGGAATGGAACCGTTTGTCGGCCGGTTGCATACAGCGGGTGCGGGCCCTGAACATGTTCCTAGAGGACATCTACGGCAAACAGGAGATCCTCAAGGCTGGTAAGATCCCCACACAGGAGGTCTTGGGCAACCCCTTGTTCCTCAAGGAGGCCGTCGGACTAAAAATGCCGTTCGGCATCCACAGCCATATCGCCGGCATTGACGTGGTCCGGACCTCGCCAGATGCGTGGTACGTGCTGGAAGACAACCTGCGTACGCCGTCCGGCGTCAGCTACATGATCGAGAACCGCTCGGCCATGCAGCGATTGTTCCCCGAACTCTTCCGTCTTAACCGAGTCGCCCCGGTGCTGCACTACCCGGATTTGCTGCTGGAGACGATGCGCAGTGTGGCTCCTGCCGGGGTAGATAAGCCCAATGTTGTGGTGCTGACTCCTGGCTCATTGAACAGCGCGTACTTCGAACATGGCTTCCTGGCCGCCCGCATGGGAGCCAAATTGGTCGAAGGCCAGGACTTGTATGTCGAGGGTGAACGGGTGTTCATGAAGGACACCACCGGCGCGATCCCGGTGCACGTGATCTATCGTCGCATCGACGATGACTTTATCGACCCCGAGGTCTTCAACGCTGACAGCGTCCTCGGCGTGAAGGGTCTGCTTCGTGCCATCCGTGCGGGCAACGTGACCTTGGCCAACGCCATCGGCAACGGCGTTGCCGACGACAAGGCGACCTACTTCCACGTTCCGACCATGATCCGCTTCTACCTGGGCGAAGAACCAATTCTGCAGAATGTGCCGACTTGGCGCTGCCGCGACAAGTCCGACCTCGACTACGTCCTCGGTCATCTGCCAGAATTGGTCGTCAAAGAAGTGGCCGGTAGCGGCGGCTACGGCATGTTGGTGGGGCCGACCTCGACCGCTGCCCAGATCGCTTCCTTTCGCGACAAACTGCGCGATAAGCCTGAGGGCTACATCGCCCAGCCGACCTTGGCCCTATCGACCTGTCCGACGTTCGTCGAGCAGGGGGTCGCGCCTCGACACGTCGATCTGCGACCGTACCTGTTGTCAGGGAAAACCGTCGAATTGGTTCCCGGAGCACTGACCCGGGTTGCTTTGAAGGAGGGCAGCTTGGTGGTCAATTCGTCCCAGGGCGGCGGCACCAAGGACACCTGGGTAGTGGAGGACTGACATGCTCAGTGCATCTTTATTTGGTGGCTTCCCCTCCGCAGGCATTCCGGCCTGCCCCGCCGCTCGGCGCCCGTTGGAGGTTGCAGCATGCTGACCCGCATCGCAGGCAACTGCTTCTGGATGGCTCGGTCTATTGAGCGGGCTGAGAACAACGCGCGACTGTTGCGCATGGCAGAACGCCATGCCTGCTTGCCCGAATCCGCCGAAGAGCTGGTCGGGCTGTGGAGTACCGCCTTGGAGGTCGGTGGCAC
Source organism: Planctomycetota bacterium (assembly GCA_038318565.1). Classification (GTDB taxonomy): domain Bacteria; phylum Planctomycetota; class UBA11346; order UBA11346; family UBA11346; genus UBA11346. The sequence goes on along the minus strand of JBBQCI010000021.1, from coordinate 19,354 downwards.
GTTGGACGACTTCAAGGAGCGCATCGGCGCGATCACCCCCGAATCAGTGACACGCTACATGGTGCTCGATCGCGGCAATCCGTCTGGCGTGGTCGCTTCGTTGCGCTCGGCGCGCGACAATGCGCGAACTGCCCGGCATCTGCTGCCGGACGTCCTCTGGGATACCATCAATGGCACGTGGATCGATGCCCAGGCGCTTGATGATGCGCGTATCGCCGAGATGGCGACCGAAGGGGTGGTCAGCTGGACCCTCTCGCGTTGCCGCATGATCGATGGCTGCTTTGGCGAACTGTGGCGCGACACTGTGCCGCACGTGATCGACCTCGGCCGTTCAATCGAACGGGCCGACTTCATCGCCCGTATTCTTGCCGAGATGCTGCCTAAACTACTGGCAGATGGCCATGGCAGCCCAGCGATCGGCACACCAGCTTGCCGTCGGTGGAAGAGCCTGCTGCGTGGGTTAGGCCTATCAGAGAGCTTCCGCCGGGTCGACGCCGGGGTGCTGAATCCGCTGGAAGTACTGCACCTCGTCCTGCTACATCCCACCGCACCGCATGGCATGCTGGTCAGCGTCAGGGCGATGGCCGAGGCCATTACCGGATTCGCTCCTGGTCGCGAGGGTGCGGCGCTGGAGACAGCCCATGCCATCGAAGCGAAACTGCTCGCCACTGACCTGACGGTGGTGGCCGACCACCGGATGGATGAGTTCTGCCGTGAGCTCACCGTGCTCACCAATCAACTGGGCGCCGAGGTCCAGCGAGACCATTTCGCATGACACCTCGTAGCTATGCTCGTCTTGTGTCGTTCGACCGCATGAACTATAACATCCAGAACGTGCCTCGCCGACCGGAAAGCCGGACGTCTGCACCTGGGGCAATGATACCATGACCATTCGCGTAGCATTGAACCATCGTACCAGCTATCAGTACGATCGCAGGGTAACCATGTCGCCCCAGGTCATCCGTCTGCGGCCGGCCCCGCATGCCCGGACGCCGATTGACGCCTACCGGCTAAAGATCACTCCGGAGAAGCATTTCATCAACTGGCAGCAGGACCCCCAGGGGAACTGGCAGGCGCGGGTGATCTTCCACGAACCGACCGACGTGTTCAGCGTCGAGGTCGATCTGGTCGCCCAGATGACGGTGACCAACCCCTTCGACTTCTTCGTCGAAGATAGTGCCACCTCGTATCCGTTCACTTATGCCCCGGAATTGGGGCGCGAGCTGCGCCCCTATTTGGAAGCTCTGCCCGATTGCGTCGAAGTTGACGGTTGGGTTGCCGGCGTGCCGCGCGACGAGATCCGTAGCATCGATCTGCTGGTGCGTCTGAACCACCGACTCTCGACCGAAATCAAATATCTGATCCGTCTTGAACCAGGTGTGCAGACGCCGGATGAAACGATCGCTAAGGCTAGCGGATCGTGCCGCGACAGCGCCTGGCTGCTGGTGCAGATCCTGCGCCGCATGGGCATCGCCGCACGTTTCTGTTCTGGCTACCTGATCCAGCTGGTGGCCGACCAGAAGGCCCTCGATGGGCCATCCGGCACCGATAAGGATTTTACCGATCTGCACGCCTGGTGCGAAGCCTATCTGCCAGGCGCCGGCTGGATCGGGCTGGATCCGACCAGCGGTCTGCTCGCCGGTGAGGGTCACATCCCGCTCGCCTGCACCGCCGATCCGCAGACAGCGGCTCCGATTACCGGCTCCTTCGCCTTTGATCAGGTGGACGAGGACGATGAGTGCGAAAGTGCGTTCGACTTCGCCATGTCGGTCGCGCGGATCCACGAGGATCCGCGCGTCACCAAGCCGTACAGCTCGGCCCAGTGGTCCGCCATCGATGCCCTGGGTGAGACGGTAGATGCTAGGCTGAAGGCCGACGACGTCCGCTTGACCATGGGCGGCGAGCCAACCTTCGTTTCGATCGATGACTACGACGGTGAAGAGTGGAACACCGGTGCCCTTGGTCCGCGTAAACGCGAACGCGCCAACGAGCTGATCCGCCGGCTGCGCAAGCGTTTTGCTCCTGGTGCGTTCCTGCATATGGGCCAAGGCAAGTGGTACCCCGGCGAACAGTTGCCACGTTGGGCATTCACCGCCTATTGGCGAGCGGATGGCCAGCCGATCTGGCAGGATCCCGCCCTGATCGCGGACGACCGCTCTCCGTCGCGGCATGACGACACCCATGCCAAGGCCTTTGCCGAGGCTCTGGCTGGCCGTCTGAGCGTACCGGATGCCCACATCCTGCCGGGCTTCGAGGATGCCTGGTACCACATGTGGCGCGAGCGTCGCCTACCCGCCAATGTCGACCCGTTCAACAGCAAGCTTGAAGACGACGTCGAACGCGAGCGTCTGGCCCGAGTCTTCCGGCAGGGCCTTAAGCACGTCGTCGGCTACGCCTTCCCGCTCGCCTATGACTTCGGCCGCTGGCGAACCGGAAAATGGTTCCTGCGCGAAGAGCGTATGTATCTGCTCCCCGGCGACTCGCCGATGGGATATCGCCTGCCACTCGACTCGTTACCTTGGGCCACGCCCGACGACCGTATTCAGCAGCAGCCAGATGATCCGTCGATCCCACGCCAACCGCTGCAGGCCCGACCGGTTCGTGCGCAAGTCGTCGGTGAACAACGGCCCAAAATGGGCGCCAGTGCCGCCGACGTGGTACGCACCGCCTTGGTCATCGAACCGCGCGGTGGGGTGCTACGCCTGTTCATGCCGCCGCTACCGGTCGTCGACGATTATCTGGCGCTGGTCGCCGCGATCGAGGACACCGCCCGCCATCTCAAGATGCCGGTACAGATCGAAGGCTATACTCCGCCATCCGATGCCCGCCTGAAGAGCCTGTCGGTGACCCCTGACCCGGGCGTCATCGAGGTCAACATCCATCCGCAGCATTCGTGGGCCGAGATGCGCGAAACCACGCGTCAGCTCTACGAGGAGGCGCGACAGACCCGCTTGGGAACGGAAAAGTTCTTGGTCGATGGTCGCCACACCGGAACCGGCGGAGGCAACCACATCACCCTCGGCGGCGCGACGACGCTCGACAGCCCGTTCCTGCGACGCCCCGATCTGCTCGCCAGCATGGTCGCCTACTGGCACAATCACCCCTCGCTGTCCTACTTGTTCAGTGGTCTGTTCATCGGCGCGACCTCACAGGCGCCGCGGGCGGATGAAGCGCGAACCGAAACGATTTACGAGCTGCAGACAGCGCTCAACCAAGTCGGCAAGGGCCTGCCGCCCCAGCCATGGGTTACCGACCGCATCTTCCGCAACCTGCTGGTCGACTTGACCGGCAACACCCACCGCGCGGAGTTCTCGATCGACAAGCTGTACTCGCCGGACTCCACCACCGGGCGCAAGGGCCTGCTAGAGATGCGCGCCTGCGAAATGCCGCCGCACGCCGACATGAGCCTGGCCCAGCAGCTGCTGGTACGATCGCTGCTCGCCAGATTCTGGCGTGAACCATACAAGGCGCCGCTGGCCGACTGGGGCACCCAGCTGCATGACCGCTGGATGCTGCCGTGGTTCGTCTGGGACGACTTTACGGAGGTCTGCACTGAACTGGGAGAGCGCGGACTGCCAGTCGAGTCGGCGTGGTTCGCTCCGCATCGCGAGTTCCGTTTCCCGGTCTGCGGGGTGCTGAATCATCGTGGCATGGAGATGGAGTTGCGTACGGCTTTGGAACCCTGGCCGGTGCTGGGCGAGGAAGCCGGTGGCGGCGGTACGGCCCGCTATGTCGACTCGTCGATCGAACGCCTGCAGGTCGTGCTGCGTGGGGCAACATCCAAGCGGCATGTTGTCACAGTCGCCGGCAAACCGTTGCCGCTCCATCCGACCGGAACCCAAGGTGAATATGTCGCCGGCGTGCGTTATCGCGCCTGGCAGCCGTCAAGCTGCCTGCATCCGACGATAGGCGTGCATACGCCGCTGGTCTTCGACATCGTCGATTCCTGGAACGCCAGGGCGATCGCCGGCTGCACCTACCACGTCATCCATCCGGGCGGACGCAATTACGACAACCGGCCGGTGAACGCCTTCGAAGCCGAAGGCCGACGTGTCTCGCGCTTCCAGCACCTCGGGTTTTCCCCGGGTGTGCGTACCGTCCAGCCCGCCAAGCTTGACCCCGATTGCCCCTTCACGCTCGACCTGCGACGGGGATAGTCCGACTACCGCCGGTTGCGTATGCTCGAAGCCCTCACCACATCCCGCTACCCCATAGAGCCCGGCCGCTGGGATGAATGCCATGGTCCGGACGGGGTTCCGCGCCCTGGTTGGAATGAGCTGCTCGGGCATATTGACCGGCTCGGCGCACGCGAGGTCAACCGCCGTTGGGAGCAGTGCCGTCGCATCATCCGGGAGAACGGTGTAACCTACAACCTGTTCCGCGATGGTGCGGCAGCAGACCGGCCGTGGCAGTTGGATTCGCTGCCGATGATCGTCAATGCCGGCGAATGGGCCCGTATTTCGGCAGGCATCGCGCAGCGGGCCCTGGCGATCGACCGATTCCTCGCCGATGCCTACAGTGAACAGCGCCTAATTCGTGATCGCATCATTCCGCCCGGCATCGTGTTCGGCCATCCGCAGTTCCTTCGCCCGTTGCATGGCGTGCCGGTCCCCGGTGGGACGCGCCTGCACCTCTACGCGTGTGAACTGGTGCGCTGCCCAGATGGACAGTGGCGGGTCGCTGCCGATCTCTGCCAGACGCCATCTGGCTCCGGCTACGCGCTTGAGAATCGCATCGTATTATCGCGCGCCTTGCCCGAACCCTTCCGCGAGATGCGGGTCAACCGCCTCGCTGGGTTCTTCATACGCCTGCGTGAACAGCTGTTGTCGCTGGCACTCCGCAATCGCGACAATCCGCGCGTCGTGCTGCTGACTCCGGGTCCGTATTCGGAAACCTATTTCGAACACGCGTATCTTGCCCAGTACCTCGGCATTACCCTGGTGCAGGGGGACGACCTCGCGGTGCGCGATGAGCGGGTATTTCTCAAGACGCTCGGTGGCCTGATTCCGGTCGACGTCGTGTTGCGACGCCTGGCAGATGATTACTGCGATCCATTGGAGCTGCGCAACGACAGTACCCTGGGTGTGCTGGGCATGGTCGGGGCAGTGCGTGCCGGCAATGTGGCGATCGCCAACAGCCTGGGTAGCGGTCTTGCCGACAGCCCGGCCCTGGTGCCCTACATGCCCGCGATCACGCGCGCGCTGCTCGGCGAGGAAGCCTTGATCGAAGGCCTGCCGGCGTGGTGGGGCGGCGACCAGGCCAGCCACATCGTGGCCAACCTGCCTGACATGATCCTTCGCCCGGCCTGGAACAACCGCGGGCGCCCGGTGGTTCCAGGCACACTCCCCGCCGCGGAACTGGCCAATCTCGCCGCCGACATACGCGTCAGACCGCATGCGTATCTCGCCTTCGAACGCATCGCCCGCTCAACCGTGCCGTGCTGGGATGAAGGCAAGGTGGTGCCCAGGCGCATGAGTCTGCGCGTTTTCGCCGTGCGTGACGGCGATGGTTACACCGTGATGCCCGGAGGCCTGGCACGGATTGATGCCCAGGGGGATGGCGGGCAGTTGTGGTTCGAACGCGGCGGCGGCAGCAAGGATGCGTGGGTCCTGGCCGAAGGACCCGTTCCCGAAGTTAGCCTGCTGCGTGCCAACGATGCTCCGTTGGAACTGAAGCGCGGTGGTATCGACCTGCCCAGTCGAGTGGCTGACAATCTGTTCTGGCTTGGTCGCTACGCCGAGCGTGCCGAAGACATTGCCCGACTGGTGCGATCGGCCCTTGCCTGTCTGGCCGAGGATTCGGCCGAAGCGGACCAGGCGCAGATCGCGGCCTACCTGGCCATGCTGGATCGGGTCACCGGTGTCAGCCCGGCCAATGGACCTCCGAGTGCCGCACTGGTCGCTCTTATCTCCGATGGTGCCGGAGGCCCGCTGAAGGTAGTGCGCGAGCATCTACGCCGCACCGCCTTCGGTGTCCGCGATCGGCTATCGGCGGACACCTGGCGCGCCCTGACGGCACTCGACGCAGAACTCGCCGACGAAGGCGGCGAGGACGCCAACCAGGCATTGGCTAGGCTCAACCGGGTGGTCATAGCCTGCGCCGCCCTTGCCGGTATGGGACGAGAGAATACCACACGTGGCCCAGGGTGGCGCTTCCTCGACCTTGGCCGTCGTATGGAACGTGCGTCCTTCACCATCGACTGCATCCACGCCGCCTTCGAGGATGGTCGAGGTCTCCCGGCCGAGCTTGAGGCGCTGCTGCGTACGGCAGACAGTGCAATCACCTACCGTTCCCGCTACTTGACCACCATGCAGGCTGCTCCAGTAGTGGATCTGCTGCTAACCGACCACACCAATCCACGTGCCGTCCTCTTCCAGGTCAACCAGATCGTTGAGCATGTTTCCAATTTGCCGCGTGAGGCGATCGGGGCGCTTCCGTGCCCCGCTGAGCGTCTGGCCACCCATCTGCAGGCTGCTGTCCGCCTCGCCGATCCTGTCGAGTTGTGCAAAGCTGACGCAGGCCACGCCCTGGTCGAATTGCTCGATGACCTTTCAGGTACGCTGACGGCCCTGTCGGATGCGGTTACCACAGCTTGGCTGACCCATATCGCCCCGAGTCGCGCGTTCGCTCGCGACACCTGGCACCCGTCTGACGACGCTCCCGCTGGCCCGGGTTGACGATGCGCTATCGGATCCGCCACATCACCACGTATCGCTACACCGACGGTGTCACGCTGTCGCAGAATCTGGCCCATTTGGCGCCGCGGGTTTCGGCCAATCAGCAAGTGCTTTCGCATATGTTGGATATCGAGCCGACCCCAGCGGTGATACGCCGGCGTTTCGACTACTTCGGCAATCCGACCGACAGCTTCACGGTCGTCACTGGCCACCATCAACTGGTGGTGGCCAGCATGAGCGAGGTCGAGGTCCGGACTCCGCCTTACTGCGATCCTGAATTCACCCCGCCCTGGGATAGCCCCATGGTGCAAGGAGGCGGCGATTGCCAGGGTGCCTGGGAGTACCGTTTCGATTCAGCGCAGATTCCGTGCGCTGCCGAGATGCGTGTCTATGCAGCTTCAGACTTCAGTCCGGGTCGCCCGGTCCTGGCTGCTGCTCTGGCATACAGCAATCGGATCAATCGCGAGTTCGCCTACGATCCTACAGCCACGAATGTGGCCACGCCGGTGCTCGATGCGCTCGACCTCAAGCGAGGAGTATGTCAGGATTTCGCCCAGGTTCTGATCGGCGGATTACGCACCTTGGGCCTGTGCGCCCGGTATATCAGCGGATATCTTGAAACTGCTCCTCCGCCTGGGAGGCCGCGCTTAGTCGGAGCCGACGCGACCCATGCGTGGGCTCAGGTCTGGTGTGGCCCGCAGGCGGGCTGGATCGACCTGGATCCGACCAATGCCTGCATTCCTGGCGATCGCCATATCCTGGTCGCCATCGGTCGGGATTTCGCTGATGTCAGCCCGCTGAAGGGTATGGTGCTCGGAGGTGGTCAGGCCGAAGTAATTGTAGGTGTCGATGTCGAACGTGTTGCCGCCCCGTTATCGGGAAATCAGCAGCAGGAACAACCCGGCCAGCGTCAAAGCCAGTATGGCGACTCCTAATCGCCATCTCCCCATCAGGGAGGTCCGTTGCTCCAGGGCAGTTTCCAGCTCAGCTACACGCGTTCCCAAGAGTTCCAGGTGGTTGCGTGATTCGATCAGCGAGTTCGTCAATCTGCGGTGCTCATCGGCCTCGCCGACTGGGTCTCTATTGATACCGGCAAGAATGGCCTCGCTTCCGTCGAAATCCGTCTGCTTCCGGCCTCGCTTGAGGAGCCTCGCCAACCCAGGTTCACCGGCACTTGCTGCTGCCCAGGCGAACTCCCGCACGGCATCGCTGCGCGACATCCCGTAATCGACCTGTTCCGGACACAGGGTGACCGCCCGATGTAGGTAGTGGAGCGCCTCACTGAAGGCCGTGTAGGCCTCGTCGCTGCGACGTCCTGCTGCCCTGGCGATGCGCAGCAGGTCGGAGCCGCGCTCGTGGCATCGCTTGCCTTCGGCCTCGGCATTAGCCGATCGCAACCAGTCACGTAGGATACTGCGGACGTCATTGATGTTTGGCCGCTCATCTGGACGGTCCGCCATGGCCCGTTCCTGCAGATTGATCAAACGTGGTGGCGCCTGGGCAGCGAACTGGAGGACCGGTGGCCACTCGTTTTCGGCAGAGAATCCGAGGGCCTCGTAGGCGTCGGAGCCATCGAATGGCAGTCGCCCAGTCAGGCATCTGTAGAGGGTCGCGCCGACCAGGAAGGAATCTGTGCCGTAGCCAATCAGTGAGGAGTCGCCTCGCGCCATCTCCGGCGCCATGTATCCCGGTGTACCTGCGCAGAGGCTGCGCTGGGCTGACTTCGTTGGCGCCCGGTTGATGCCGGACTGGTCCGTTTCGACCTGCAGGGCGAGACCCCAGTCCATCAGGACGACTTCGCCGAAACGACCGACCATGATGTTGTCCGGCTTCACATCGCGATGGATGACGCCCCGGCTGTGGGCGAATGCGAGGGCGTCGCACACCTTGATCAGGACGTCGACGACATCCGGCAGGCGTAGACGTTCCAGTACCAATAGTCGTTCGAGCGTATCCCCCTCGATCCGCTTCATCACAATGAACTCGTCTCCTGCATCGTAGACCGGGACGATGTTGGGATGCTCCAGCCAGGCTGTGCAGGTGGCCTCGGCCCGGAAAAGCAAGCGTTGGTGAGGTTGCAGATGGCTATAGGCGACCTTCAGGGCAACTTCACGTTGGAGTGAAGTTTGCCGAGCTAGCCAGACCTTGGCCATTCCCCCGGTGCCCAAACTGCGCACAGGGGGGTAACGCTGTTCGTACCCTTCATGGGGTTCTACGGATTCCGCTGGTTTGTTGTCCTCGGTCGGACCTTTCGAGTCGAGGTCCGGTCGTATGGACATATCCGGCTTGCTAGCTGTCAGATCGTCTCTGCGAGCCTGCCATTCGGCATTCAGGTGGGATTGTCCCTGTTTTTCGATCTGGCTCATGTCGATACGCACCTTGGCGATTCGTGTCAGTTTTGGGTGAACACTCACAGAATCAAAATACCGGACACCCGGTACTCAAATAAAAAATACCGACCGTTCGGTTTTTATATGTGAGCGTCACATTGAAAACAGGCAACAATGGCAAACGGGGAATAATAAAAAAAACACAAACAACTGGAGCAAAGAGAGCATCAGAGATGCTCGAGATACCCGAGATACCCGATATAACACCTATACAGGTCAATGCTTACAGGGAGATCGTAGGACGGACAGCGAGGTTGGCAGACAGACGGGACTCCTGCTGCAGGCGGGAAAGGGCCACTTCGCATGTGGCCTCATCGAATTCGCCGATATCGCATCGATTGCCAAGCCCATCAGGCATGGCCAAGGTCAATCGGCCTCCCAAATGCTCGCGGAACTGCGCCAATCCGGCATATACTTGGCGTCGTCCTTCGGCGTCACGCAGGTCGAAGCAGGGATCCCAGAGTCGGAACCCTAATTCACGCAGCACTGAGACTATTCGCAAGGCATCCACCTGGGTCAGGCGCCCGATGGCAGATGCATACAGCGCATCCAGGGCGACGCCGATGGCGACAGCTTCTCCATGCTGCAGACGGTGTTTAGACAAGGCTTCCAATCGATGGGCAGACCAGTGACCGAAATCCAAAGGCCGAGACGAACCGTGTTCGAAGGGATCGCCGCTCGTGGTGATGTGCGTCAGATGCAACTCGGCACAGGTCCGAACAACCTCCTCCAGGGCAGCCAATTGCCTCGTCCGCAGGTGTGGAGCGAGAGCTTCGATGCGGGCGAAGAAGGCGGCGTCCTTGATCGCAGCCACCTTAACCGCCTCGGCGAGGCCGGCGCGCCAGGTACGATCGTCTTGGCTTTCCAGAAAGCGGGCGTCATCAATCACTGCCCATGGCGGGGTAAAGGTGCCGATCAGGTTTTTCAGGCCGAATAGATTAACGGCATTTTTGACGCCCAGACCGGCGTCGCATTGGCCGAGTGTGGTCGTCGGCAGCCGGATCTGGCGCAGGCCGCGATGGAACAGGGAGGCGCCCAGTCCAACCGCATCAAGAACGGCGCCACCGCCGATGATGATCACATAGGCATGTCGGCACAGTCCCAGATCGACGCCGAGCCGGGCGACCCGTTCGACGATGGCGAGCCCGTTTTTGGCCGCCTCGCCACCATCGACCGGTTCGGGGGCGGCGGCCAGGGTGATTTGGCGATGCGCCTGAGCGGCAAACCACGCATGGATATCGCGGATCAAACCTGGCCTGACCAACAGCAGGGATTGATCCACGAAGACGACAGCGCGGGAAATAGGCAGGCCCTCGGCAGGGCTCATCAGGTCGGCCAGGGCCGTATTGTCCTGGGCGAATGCATCACGCGTGAAGACCACCGGGAAACGGAAATTGACGGCAAAGGTCCAATCGGGGGTAGTCATGGCGGCTATACTCAACGCGGGGGTCAACGAAGCGATCAGCTGAACTGACCAGAGGTTGCACAGCGCGATCGGCTGGTGGCCAGCCGATCAGCAGGCGCTACTTCTCACGACGAACGGGACTCCAGACATAGCCGACGGCATCTAGGAAACTTCTAGCGATCAGCATATGGCCGATGGCGTTCGGATGAACCCTATCCCACGACAGGTTGGTGCTGTGCTGATGCTTCAGCGCACGGTCGAAGGCAGCCTGGGTATCGACCCCGATGACCCCGTGCTTCTTTGCTGTGGACAAGACGACCTTGCCATACTGGTCCATCTTGGCGCGCATCGCGTCGGCCAGGTTGGGCTCGGCATAAAAGGGGGTCATCAGCACCATGCCCTTGAGCAGCGGTTTGGTCGTGCCGACCAGGGCGTCGAGGGTTTGCTCGTACTCGTCGATTGGCACTGCGACTTCCGGGAACAGAGGCGAATCAAACTGGCGCCACACATCATTAGTGCCGATCATGATCGACAGCCAGTCTGGCTTCAGATCGAGGACGTCGCCCTGCCATCGCGTCTTGAGATCCCGCACCGTGTTGCCCGAGCAACCCGTATTGATCACGCGCATGGGTCGGTCAGGGTAGGTCGCGCCGAGGATTGCCGACACCTGGGCGACATAGCCGTTGCCGAGTGGATCGAACAGCCCTTCTGCAACTGGTCGTTTGCGACCACAGTCGGTGATCGAATCACCGATGAACAGCAGCTTGGAGCGGGGTGTGATCAGCATGTCGTGTCTTTCTATTCAGGCCCAGGTCGCGGCGGCGGCGCAGCGTCGTTCTCCTGCACGCAGGCAACGATCATACCCGTTAGTACGTGGGCGTCCCGCCTCGTCGCAGTAGCCGGGCTGGCCGGCTAAGACAAGCTCTTGATGCCCAAGCAGGACCAGTGCGCCAGCACGGAAGACGGGGCGGAAGCGCTGATCCATGCCGAGCTTGGTGGTCAGCGGCTCCATCACCGGAGTATTGTGTTCGGTGCCATCGAAGACCGGCCAACCACGACGACGGGCCTCGGCGACCACCGCTGCGACACGGTCCTCGGTGTTGCGCGAGGGAATCAATTCCAGGGCGCTGAAGCCCCAAGTCTCTAGGCGGTCGCACCACGCGCGCACATCGGTCTCGGCCCCGGTCAGCGGGTTGCCTAGGACGGGGTAGGTCGGAATCGCACCCAGTTGGACGAATATGGCACGGATCTCCTCAACCGGCGGAAACGCGCCGGGATCCTCCGGGGCGTAACACGGCTTGCCGGCCTTAAGCAACTGGCCACGGATCACGTTCTGCTGGTCCGCATCGGTGCCGACAAGTGGTTTGCCTGCCACAGCCAGGAAGGCATCGGTCGCCGGCATGCTGCGTTCGACGGCGACTTCCCGGATGCGACCGAGGATGGCCTTGGCGACATGCCGCTCGGTCGTGTTACCCAGCGGCGTCAAGCCAACGACGTCCTTCCATCCAGGACCTGCCGCCCCGACCGTCGCCCGGAAATGGGCGTCGGCCTTGACCAGCAAGGCTTTGTTCCGGCTTTCCTGGAAGCAACGAAGTCGGGCCAGGGCCGCTTGTGCTTCCGGGTTGCCCGGCCTGGTCACGCCTTTGGCGCAGAGATAGATCTTGCCTGGATTGGCCGGGTCGTTGACCAGGGTTCCGGCCTCAGTCAAGTCGCGATCACATGCGATCGCCTCCAGCCCAAGGACCGATGGTAGACCGATGGACTGGCACGCGGCGGTGAATTCATCGTAAGCGCCGGTGGTATAGAAATCGTTGACGCCAAACACCTCCAGGCCGGCCTGGCGGGCCTCCCACACGGCTTCGCTGGGCGAGCGGAACACGCTGAACGAATGGTTGGTGTGGACGTGGACATTGCTGCCGCGCCGGGTGGCCATGGTCGACAAGCGGTGCAGAGAGCGGACCGCAGCGAGCCGAACCGTGATGTCAGGGTGAACGAGATCGGCGCGCGGATCCGGGAGATGCATGGCTGAGGTCTAGGCGGATTTGCGTCCAGCCGGCGGGTCGGTGATCGCCCGACGACCTTCGATGAAGGCGGCGTCGACCAGGAATTCCTTCTGTGTCTTGACCAGCACAGGCACATCGAACATCAGGTCGAGCATGACCTCTTCCAGGATGGCGCGCAGGGCGCGGGCTCCAGTCTTGCGTTCGTGTGCCTTACGGGCGATCACGCGCAAGGCGTCCTCGCTGAAGGTCAGCGTGGCGCCCTCCATGCCGAACAGTGCCTGGTACTGCTTGACCAAAGCGTTCTTCGGCTCGGACAGGATGTTGATCAGTGCGTCCTCAGAAAGCGGGGTGAGTGCGCAGACCACCGGCAGGCGTCCGATAAATTCAGGGATCATACCGAAATCGACCAGATCCTGCGGCAGGACGTGCTGCAGTAGGGCGTATTCAGCGTCATCTGCCTCAAGAGCGGTGCGCGCCGCATCAACCTCGGAGATGCGGAAGCCAACGCGCTTGTCGCCCAGGCGGCGGCCGACGATCTCGGGTAGGCCGTTGAAGGCGCCCCCGACGATGAACAGGATGCTCTCGGTGTTGACCTGGATGTATTTTTGCTCTGGGTGCTTGCGACCACCGCCAGGCGGGACGTTCGCGACCGTGCCTTCGATGAGTTTGAGGAGCGCCTGCTGGACGCCCTCGCCGCTGACGTCGCGGGTGATTGAGACGTTGCCGGCGCTGCGCGCGATCTTGTCGATCTCGTCGACGTAGATGATGCCGGTCTCGCAGCGGGCGACGTCGAAGTCCGCGCTCTGCAACAGCCGCAGGATCAGATTCTCGACGTCTTCGCCGACATAGCCGGCCTCGGTGAGGGTAGTCGCGTCGCCGATGGCGAAGGGGACGTTCAGCAACTTGGCGAGACAACGCGCGATGGCGGTCTTGCCGCAGCCGGTAGGGCCGAGCAGGAGGATGTTCGACTTCTCGAGTTCGACACCGGCGCCGACCTGGTTGTGGCGTAGGCGCTTGTAGTGGTTGTACACGGCAACCGAGATGACGCGCTTCGCGCGGTCCTGGCCGATGATGTACTGGTCGAGGTGAGCCTTGATCTCTTGCGGACTGGCGAGCTTCGGATTGGGTCGCGGGGTGGCCGCATCCTTCATCGAAGTCTTCTTGTCCGCCGTCTTGTCCGACTTCTGGTCACGGATCAGGGTCGAGCAGACATCGACGCACTCATTGCAGATGTAGGTGCCTGGCGGCCCCTGGATGAGCCGCTGGACCTGGCCGCTGTGGCGGCCACAGAACGAGCAGCTATCGAGTCCGGCGTCTCCCTTGCGCTTGCTCACAGGGTCACTTCTCCGCCGCGGGCTTGGTGACCACCTTGTCGACGATGCCATAGGCGCAGGCCTCATCAGCGCTCATGTAGTGGTCACGCTCGGTATCCTTGGCGACCCGATCGATCGGTTTGCCGGTCGTCTCGGACAGGATGCGGTTAAGCTCCTTCTTCAGACGGATCAGTTCGCGGGCTTGGATCTCGATGTCACTGGCCTGGCCGGAGGTTCCGCCCATCGGCTGATGGATCATGATGCGGCTGTGCGGCAAGGCGAAGCGCTTGCCCTTGGTGCCAGCGGCGAGCAGGAAGGCGCCCATGCTGGCAGCCTGGCCGATGCACACGGTGGCCACATCGCAAGTCAGGTACTGCATGGTGTCGTAGATCGCGAAACCCGAACTGATCACGCCGCCCGGACTGTTGATGTACAAGGTGATGTCGGCGTCACGCTTCTGGCTTTGTAGGAAGAGCAACTGAGCGACCACGACGTTGGCAACGAAGTCGTCGATCGGTTCGCCGAGGAAGATGATCCGGTCCTTGAGCAGGCGCGAGTAGATGTCGTAGGTTCGCTCGCCGCGCGAGTCCTTCTCGATAACGTAAGGTATGGGCATGTGGTGTCCGTCAGCACATGCTAGGGCCGGGATCTGGTAGCCAAGCACGTCCGTGCCGGCAGGTGATACGGCGGTGGAAGGATGGGCGCAGGTCGGCTGCCTGGCCCGAACCTACCACGACCATACGCGTTCATCTGGGTACGCCATGATCCGACACCTCATCCTCGCCACTCTCCTCACTGCCGCCGCATGGGCGGAAACTTTTGAGGAGATGCAGGCGAAAACCGACATGAGCGATGCCGAGGCGGTGTATGCCCTGGCTCGCTGGTGTGGCGACAACCGCCAGCCGACCAAGGCCCAGCAGCTATACGCCAAGGTGGTCAAGATCGATCCGCAACATCAGGGAGCGCGTGCGGCGCGCGGTGAAGTGCTAGTCGGGGATCGCTGGGTGAGCAAGAATTTTGCTCCCAAAGGCAGCGTGGGTTCAGGAAAATCTGGGGATTCTGCTCCTGGCCGGGTCGCCGCAGGACCTGGCCCCTCGGCCAAGGATGTCTCCTGGGATCTGTCCCTGCCCAAGGATCCAAACCCGCTCCCGAACGATTTCATCGACGGCCTCATCGAGCGCATGCGCACCGCCGACAACGACGGCGATCCGATGGGACGTGCCGTCGCCACCCTGGTGCGCGCTGACAACTGGCCCACCGCATTCCCGCGTCTGTGCGCCGCCTTAGCCAAACCGGCATTCGGAGACGTCTATGGGGCCTGCGACATCGTGCTGGACCTGCGCAAAAATCAGAAAATCCGAGAGATCCGTCGTCTGTATCCCTTCATCGTCAAGGCTAGCCAGGAGATCACCGTTGCCGGTGATCTGGAGCATTTCGCCATGGTTTCGACGCTGGTTCGCGAGCGTAAGGCGATCCCGCGGCTGACCGAACTCCTTGATCACCAAGATAAGGGAGTGCAATCTGGCGCGCGCGATGCGCTCGCTGCCATCACCCGTTTGCCGACCAAGGATATCACCACCGAGAAGCTGAAGGCGTGGTGGGATGCCAACTGGTCGGCCAGCGAAGACCAAGTGCTGATCGAACAATTGCGCAGTTCGGACCAGTCGACTGCCGTCGAGGCCGCAGCTGGGCTGTGCGAACTGCGCAACAAGGAGATTTTTCCTGTCCTCTTCAAGTTGCTGCGCAGCGATGACACCGCCGTCGTTAAACGCTCCATCGACACCATCAGGCGGGCCACCACCTTGGATTGGGGTCTGGAGGTCGGCCAGACCCCAGAGGTACGCAATAAGCGCATCGAAGCCCTGGAAAAATGGTGGAAGGAAGAAGGTGCCCGCTTCTCCTGGCCAGGACTACCGGCGGATGACGCCTCCGATGCGCCGGCAGGAGCCCAAGCTGTCGACCCCGACCGCGACGCCTGCGCAAACCTGGCCAGCACCACCGGGACCGAGGCCCAGGCCGCCGAGGTCCATTTGCGAGGGCGTGGGCTCATGGCCGTGCCGGCCCTGGTTACCGCTCTTGCCAGCTCCAATCCGTTGATCCGCCGGCGCAGCCATGACATCCTGCGCGAGACGACCAAGCAGGATTTCACCTTCGATCCGCGTGCCGATGAGGCCAAGCGACAGAGTGCGATCGATGCCTGGCATGCCTGGGCAGTCGCCCAGAAGCTGGTGGTAGATGCCGACGCCCCTGCGATGGACGACAAGGCTGAGACGCCGAGCAAGTAGACCCGGCCGTGGTTCCCGATAATGCCATGGCATGACCATGGATGCCTCACGTATCGCTGCCAACGTCGCCGCGGTCAGGCGTGAGCTAGCTGACGCCTGCTCCGCCTCAGGCCGCGACCCGACCACCGTGACCCTGGTGGCCGTGACCAAGAGTCAGGAGCCGGCGGTGCTGCCCGCCTTGCGCGCAGCTGGGATCACCGATTTCGGAGAAAACCGGGTCGATCACCTCCAGCAGATGCGCCTAGCGGCGGAGCGGGGCGACCGCTGGCATTACATTGGCCGGGTCCAGGGGCGGCAATTGCCACAAGTCGCTTCAAGCGCACACGTCCTGCACAGCCTGTGTGACCCCGGCCATGTGGATCGGCTCGCCAAGACCTGCCAGGCAGGGGGTCTTAAGTTCCCAGTCTACCTCCAGGTCAACACCAGTGGCGAGGCTGCCAAAGCGGGTCTGTCAGTAGAAGGCCTGTCGGCGGCTGTCGAGCACGTACGCCGACATGCATGCCTCGATCTGATCGGTCTCATGACCATGGCTCCCGATCTAGACGGACACTCCGCGGCCAGTGAGGCCCGAACCTGTTTCCGACGGCTGGCGGAAGCGGCCAAGGCGCACGGACTCCCGGGACTGTCGATGGGTATGTCCGGCGACTTCGCCATCGCCATCGAAGAGGGGGCTACAATCATTCGCGTCGGTTCCAGACTGTTCGCATGATAGCGATCTCTGCGTGGTTTAGTCAATGAGTCACCCGGTTGTTGCATCAGATACTGTCGCCCGGATTGAGGCTATTCGCCGGCTGCTGCCACAGGTCGAGATCTCCGTACGTTCCTGCAGTCGCAGCCTCATGGGCCTTCGCCGTAACGCATCTGGCGCCTTGGTTTTGCGAATCGATCCCGAGCTACTCTTAGATCCCGACTATCCGGTATCTGTTTCTGAATGGATCCTTCGTCGTGGCCGAGGCGGAGTAGGAACAGTCCTGCAGCATTGTTTGAGCCGCGTGGAAACCCGTCGTTCTGAGCGGGCCGCTGCGTCGGCGTTCAAGCGCCTAGCCGACATGCCGATTATCGGCCCAGTGGCGGACCTGCATGCTCTGACGCGCGATATCCATGCCGGCTGGTTTTCCGACCTGCCCAACGCTGTGGTACGGTGGGGCCGGAATCCGCCGCGGCGCCGCCTCCGGCACATCCGCTTCGGTTGCTATCGGCGAGCCACGGGGCAGATCGACATATCGCCTCGCTTGGCCAGACCCTGGATCGCCACCTCCTTTCTACTGCATGTCATCCATCATGAATTGTGCCATCACCGCCAGGCAATGCGGCCAGTAATCCGACGCGAGGGGGTCCATTCGCCGCGCTTCCGAGACTGGGAACGCCAATTTCCTGGCTATGTAGAGGCGATCACATGGGAGCGATTGGCCCTGCCCTGGCTGCTGGACGACGCCTGCCCACCCTGGTATCACCCCTTGACGGAGTCCCCATGAACCGTCTACGCCCCCTGCTTGTTCCACTGTTCATGTGCGGAGCAGTCGCTGCTGCAGAGGAGAATACCGGAGCGCCCGCTGCCCCAAAAGAAAATGCCGGAGCACCCGCTGCCGCAGAAGAGACTAGCGGCCAAGGCATGTTCGACCTGCTTGGTGGCGCCGCCTGGAAGGAGCGTCGTGTCGAAGTCTCGGTCGGCTGGAACTCGGTTGAGGTCGATGGCGTCAAGGATGAGCAGTCTGCTGTCTACCTCTCAGGCTCCGCCTTTGCCGTATCTGGCTATCGGAAGAAGGATTCGGTCCCGATTGGTGGCATCCTTGGACTCGGCGCCACAGTCAAGACGTGGATCGGCCAGGATAACGTCGATTTATGGGCCATTGCACCCTTCGCCCTGGGTGTGGCTGGTGTTTTTACCGATCTGAACGATCGGAATCGCATTGAGGTCATCGGGAAATTTGGCCCCGGCATCGGCTATGTCGATATCGATGGTGAAGGCTCGACAGAGTTCGGATGGACCTGGGGCATCGAGGGCTCGTTGACCATCACCAAAGGCGAATCTCGCGGCCTGGGTGTCGGCATTGGTTATGAATCCATCCATCTGGGGGATCTGGACCAGGACGCGTTCTACCTGGCCCTCCGCTTCGCCATCTGAACCCGAAAGCCACCTGTCGGGGTATCCAAGCGACGCAGCAATACTGCGTCGCTTTTTTTTGTCACGTCACATCGACTGGTTCTCCACAATCCACAGATTCAACGGGTCTACTCGCTGTTTGGCCCAATTGTAAATTACACAATATATATTATCGGACATTAACGTCTTGCCTAACTCACAGGTCGGTCACGCACCTGCTGACCCTTTCGGTGTGACCCGAACCGCATCTAACGGCAATCCCCCGCGGCGCGGCGGTTGGCACATGGAGGACCGAAGCATCGGAGACGGCCTGGACTACAGGTTGTCGCTGGCTCATCCGATAGCCACGAATCGCGTTCTACCGGTCCTCCATGTCGATCGAATGCTTACGACATCTACACGAGACCAGGTAGCTAGAGCCTGTCCCAAAACGCCCAATCTGGCCGACCACTTGGCAAGGCGTGGTTGCCAGCTTGCCTTGCCAGCCTCTCTGCGCCTCTGGTTTGCGTTCCAATAGGGCAAGTTGGTCGAAAATCGCTAAAATATAGCACGTTTCATGGTTTCGAAGGTAGACGAAGGTGGACACGCACGAGCTGGCGCGTCCACCGACCTCTGACGGACGATAGTGGTCAACGAACCATCTGCGACAGCACGAAGCCGACCCGATTGGGCCTGCTTCTGTCGTCGTATCGGTCTGCGATGCGCTTTGCGGTGGTCGATTCGTGGTGTTGCTCGACGCCGCCCCGGCGGCCTCTCGGCCGCTGGCGTGTCGTGGTGCTGATCGAGGGGCGGCGCGGACCGCTACGCGGTGTCAGGCTCGGGCGGCGGCGTGTCGTCGCGGTAGAGTCCGGCGGTGGTGTCGATGATCCACTTCGCTCCACGCCGCAGGGCTTCGCGGGCTCGGCTGGCGAGGGCTCCGAAGCTGCCGAGTCCGAAGTGGCCGCTGGATCGCATGAGCGACATCCAAGCGTCGAGGTTGATGTGCAGGCGGTCGAGGATGGGCGCGAGGTTGGCGGGGATGGCTCCGCGTTTGTCGCTGCGGACGATGCGACCGGTGGTGTCGACCAGGGTCAGGTACTCGTCGAGCGTGATCGCAGCGGTGAACGCGCAGCCGTCGAGCTGGTCGACGGTGGCGCGAACGATGGGTGCGATCCACAGGCCAGATTCCGGCGTGGTC
>JBBQCI010000020.1:0-47576 GCA_038318565.1 Planctomycetota bacterium | reverse complement strand
CCCCTACCAGCTGTTCCGGCCGACGCCGCCGTTGGCCACGGTCGACAAGGGCAACCGCACCCTCGGCGCGGAGATGGCCCGGCTTGCCCTGGCGCGTCTGGCCGGCGACCGCAGCCCGGTGCAGCGTGTGGTCCTGCCTCCAAGTGTCATTGCTTGCTAGGCGGCGATGCTCGCTGGCAAGCCGGTGAAGCGCCGGCGTCCGCCACGCCGGGTAGTTCGCCTACCACCAGTACCAGTCGTTGCCGACGTTGCTCCTGAGCCGGTTATCGCCAGTTCGGTCGATGATACCTGGAACATTGAAGTCGTCCTCCTTCTTCCACTCTACACGCCCATCTCCCCACAGCTGATTGGCGCCGTCGAGACTGAGCGGAGAGGTCCTGTCCTGACTCGCCTTGAGATGGTTGCTATTGAACTTGCCGTCACTGCCGATGGCGACGGTGTCGGACATCAGCAGGCGCTTGCCCTCGGGTTTGTCACGGGTCAGGGTTGTGAATCCTCGCGCCGACACCTGCGCCCCGCCATTCACGGCGTTGAAACCAGCCCAGTACCCGTAGGTGGTCCAGGTCGTCACGTAGGCATTCCCGGTCTGCCAACCGGTCGGCGCATTCTTGGCGGGCTGGGCCGGGCACAGGAACAGATTCTTGGAGAAGGACCAGCCGGCGTAGTTGCCGACCGTGGTGGCGCCTGGCATGTAGTCGATGACCTTGGCGACCCAGAACCCGTTCCAGCGGGCAGAACCGTTGGCTGCCTGCGTCGAGGAATCCCACGACCACTGCGAGGGCATGGCCCAGCCGTTGGGATCACGGATGCCCGGCACCTGGCCATCGAAATCGGCCGCGTAGGTGCTCAGCGCCACGCCCCATTGGCGCAGGGTGTTGGCGCAGGCGGTGCGGATGGCCATGTCTCTGACCAGGCGGATCGCCGGCAGCAGCATGGCGGCGAGGATGCCGATGATCGTCACGACCACCAGCAGCTCGATCAAGGTGAAGCCGTCCCGACCGGTTCGATTGCACATAAAGCCCCCGACGTAGTTGAGGTTACCCCGTTCCTTTTCAAACGCCAACCGTTCATTCCGTCGCGGTTATCCGCCACAGCACGTTCTTGCCGTAGACATCATCCTCCATCACCACCACGTACTCGCCGTTCTTGCGCTGGTGGGCCTGGATAGCGTAAGGAATGTCGACCCAGACGTGGTTGGCGATCGGACCGAGTTCCGGCCCGGGGACGAGTTCCTGGATCAGCACGCCGGATGCAGCGTCCCATACCTGGATGATCGAGGTCTGCATTTCGACACCAAAGACCAGGTCGCCGGCGACGGCGAAGGACTTCATGCAATGATTGGCGTCGTAGCGCGGCACATTGGTGGTCCACGCCACGGTGCGCTTCCCCTTGAGCCAGCCGTCGACCCGGCCGAGCACGCGGCCGCCGGTGATGAAGTGCTTGTCCTCGCCGAACGTGCGCGGCTTCTCGGCGGTGTTGCCGGAGATGTACAACGTGTCGCTGTCGGGCACGTAGAATACGCGGTCGGCATTGGTGAACGGGGCCGGCGTCTCCCACTGCTGGAAGTCCTCTTTCTGATAGATCGGGGCCCCGTTGGCGTCGAGCCCCCGGCACGGCACATAGCGCACCTTGTTGCCCCAGCCGGCCGTCCACAGGCCGCCGGCGCTGTCGGGACGGCCCAGGATGCAGTCGCGCTCGGTACCGAGCACGGTCCATTCGTCAGCCTGCATCTGCTGGTCGTTGTTGCGGTCGTACCACATGCAGCGTCCGGACGGTGAGGTGCGGTGTTTTCCGGTGGCGGTGAACAGGCCGCAAGGCACGGCCACCTCGCCGTCGAAGCGGAAGATGCCGATCTGGCTGCCGTTCTGGTCAAGGGTATAGAGGATGCGCTTACCGGCGATGCGCGTCATCACGGCGGTGTCGCCTCCGCGCGGGTCCTCGGGATGCTTGAATGGATTCAGCGTGTAGGCCGCGAGCTTCCAGTCCTGGCCGGGCGGCTTGCTCCAGTCGATGGCGAAGCGCTCCTCGGTGCTGTAGAGCGAATCCTCATCACCCGGATCGAGGCTCGCGCAGTCGACGAACATCAGTCCCTGCAACTGCCAGCGCAGCTTGCCGGCGGCGTCATAGGCGCGCAGGTCGGTGCCGCCCTGGTTGAAACCGACGCAGCCGACGTAGAGCCGGCCCTCGGCGTCGAAGCCAACGCCGCGCGGCCCCCACAGGCGGTCGGGCCCGGCCAGGCCCGGCTTCGGGCCAGCCATCGCCCCGCCTTTGACCCCGAAAGTTTTGATGCGCTTCGGCTGCGTGCCGGAGACGTCGTAGAAGACGATCTGCTGGTCGGGTCCGTTCTCGACCACTGCCAGCAAACCGTCCTTGGGGTTGAATGCCATCCCCTGCGGATCGGCCAGATCGCCGATGGTCCCGGGCAGTTCGCCGCCGTCGGCCGCGCGGTGGACGATGACCGCGGCCTTGTCCGCCGTCTTCGCCAGGGCTATCCACAGCGTGCCATTCCTGGGATCGACGGCGATACGGCCGGGATTTTCCAGCGGGAATTCGCGTTCAACCTTCATGCTCGCGGTGTCGACCACGACCACGCGCTTGCCGGCCGGATCGCTGGCGAAGATCTGGCCCTTCCAACAGGCCATCCCCTTGGTCGCGCCGGCGGTGATCGGCAGCCGGTTGGGTCCGGCGGCCCCCTTGAACGTCACCATACCGCCAGTCCAGTCGTGCCGGGCGATGCCACGCTTCTTGAAGCTCAAGTCGACCGCCACGCCGAGGTAGATGTAGGACTCGTCGGCAGTCACGTCCCAGCCGCCCCGGCCGCCGCCGGTCTCCCGACAGTAGCCGAGCAACTTGCCGTCCTTGTAGATTCCGGCCTCGTGATGGGCCTCGTCCCAGTGCGAGTGCAGCACTACGGTGCCGTCGCCGCGCACGAACATGTCCTCGATCATATGCTGCACGTGGGTGGAGTCGCCGATGTCGCCGCCGGCGAGGCCGCGGTTGCTGCGCGCCTCGTTGTTGCCACTGAAGGTGTTGCCCACCCAGGTCGCCGTGGCGGTGATGGCCTTCACCTTCCGGGCTGGTGGGGCCGCCTCGCCGGCGGCCAGGAACGGGGCTAGGAAGGCGAGGAGGAGTAACAGGTGGCGCATGCGGGTCTCCACCGAGGGATGATGACAGGCTGGATGGGACTCGCCACAGACGGCCGCGTCACCACCAGTAGACGTCGCTCCAACCCGGCGGCCGTGTCGAGACAAAGTTCTGGCCGCTGCTGGTGCGGATGCCTTCGGGATCGAACTCGGCGACCGTCTTCCAGGCCACGTGGCCGTCGCCCCACAGCTGGTTGGCCCCGAGCATCTCCGACGGCGTGCCGTAGTTCTTCCGCCCGCGCATGTGGTTGGTGTGGAACCCGCCGCGCGCGGGACCGTGATCGACCACCAGATCCTGCATGAGGATGCGGCTGCCCTCGATCCGCTTGTGCATCAGGCGTTCTCGCCCGAGGGCGGAGACAGCGCTGTTCCCTGGTGTCGGATTGGATGGGTTGTTCTGTAACCAGCTATTCGACCAGCCGAAGTAGCAGTAGGTTGTCCACGCGCTGCCGACCCCGTTCCAAGCGGTGGTGGTCTTCATCCACTTCTGGCTCGGACAGAGATAGAGTCCGGCAGTCCAGTTCCACTGCTTCGTCACACTATTGTAGGTTGCACCCGGCAGGTACTCGATCACCCGTGAGACAGAGAACTGGTTGGGAAAAGGGCCGCTGTCCTGCGGGTCCATCGGCCAGTTGGCCGCCGCCGGCCAGTCGAACCCCGGCGTACGCGGGACCATGCCACGGTTGTCGGCGCTATAGGCGATCAGGGCCATGCCCCATTGGCGCAAGGCGTTGGCGCACAGCAGGCGGTTGGTCGTCTCGCGCAACCGCGACACCATCGGCAGGAGCATGCCGGCGAGCACGGCGATGATTGCCGCCACCACCAGCACCTCGACCAGGCTCCATCCGCTGCGGACTGATGATCTTGCGGTAATCATTGTATCCCCCACGTGGAGGTTAATCTATAAACCTCCACGTGAAGGTCAAGTCCGCGCGGTCTAGCCGGGGCTGGTGACAGCGGGTTACGACGGGGCGCGGCCGAGCGACTCGCGCAGCACCTGCGCGGCTACGCGCGGCGCTGGCACTGGCACAACCTCGCCGGCGAGGCGCGCGAAGACCCATTCGGCCGCGCAGCGTCCCACATCTTCCAGCGGCAAGCGCACACTGGCCAGGACGTTACGGCCATCGGAGCCAGGCACCGGGTCGGTGTCGTCGCAGCCGACGATGGAGAGATCGCGCGGCACCGACAAGCCGCTGCTGCGCGCCACCGACCAGACCTGGCGGGCACAGGAGTCATTGGCCGCCAGGACCACGGTGGGTCGGTTCGGGCCGGTGAGCAGTTGGCGCAGCTCGGCGACGCCGGCGAGTTCGGGCGAGGGATCGGCCCACGGCCGGTCGATGGCGAGATCGGGGCGCAGCCAGCTGTATCCGATCGGCTGAGCGATGAGCTGGCGGTCGGGATCGGCGCCTCGGGCCGCCAGCTCAGCCCGCACGCCGGCGGCAACGGTCTCCGATTGATGGAGGTGCAGGATGCGGTGGTGGCCGAGGTCCAGCGCCCGGCCGACGATGGCGCGCAGGGCGGGAACGGTATCGATCTCGACCGCTGGACAGCTGGGCAGGCCGTGGACCAGGCCGAGCACCGGCCGGTCGGTGAAACCGGCCATGGCACGCAGCCGTGCGATCGCCTCCTCCGTGTACTCGCTGTTGAACGGATAGAACAGCAGGCCGTCGATCAGGCCGCTGCCGACCAGGCTGCCAAAGGAGTGCCCGCCTCCGCCGAGCGCCTCCGTGGCCTTGTACACGTCGTTGACCACCAGGGCGTAGCCGCGCTCGGTGCAGGCGTCGAACACGCCGCGCAGGATGCGGCTGTAGTAGGGCAGTTCGATGATGTGCGCGGGGTAGATGACGGCGAGCAGGCGATGGCTGGCGCGGCGGCCGAACTGACGCAGGGCCAGGCTGCGCGCCTCGGCGTTCAGGCTTGGGTCATAGCCCAAGCGCTTGGCGGTGGCGTGGATGCGCTCGGCAGTGTCCTTGGCCACTTCGTCGCCGCCGCGCAGGGCATGCGCCACCGTCCAACGACTGACCTTGCAGGCCTTGGCGATGTCGATCAGGGTGACGGCGCGCGTCCGCTTGGCCTTGGCCATGGCGGGACGGTAGCGACCGGACCGCGCGCCAACAAGCGCGCTCAGCTACGCGCCGGGCCGAGGCTGCGGCCGGGCAGGAACTCCGACGCGATGGCCACATCCGCCCCCGGTTCGCCCGCGACCATAGCCAGGGCGAGGCGGGCCGCCGCAGCGCCGACGCCGACAAGGTCAGGCCGAATGGTGGCGAGGAAGCGCGTCGCGCCGCCATCGGCGTAGTCGTCGGTGGCGTCGGCGCCGATCAGGCTGAGGTCCTCGGGTACGCGCAGGCCGGCGCGACGCAGGGCGGCGATGACATGCAGGGCTCCGGCATCGTTAGGGACGAACAGTGCCGTGATCCGCGGGTTGGCGCGCAACCAGCCGACCAGCGCGGCCTCGGTCTCGGGCTGGGGCGTGGCCGCCGTCACCTCTCCCGGGCGATGCGGCGCCCTCCGTGGCGACATCCACTCCATCGGGATGGGATGCGTCGGCAGCGGTACGCTGGTATCGAAACCCGCCGGGCCCAGGCGGCTGCGCAGACGCTCGGCGAGATCGCCGGCATCGACGTCCCAGAGCAGACAGCCGACCTCGCGATGGCCCAGGCTCAGCAGATGGCGGGCCGCGGCGATCACCGCAGCCCGATCATCCACCCCGACGCAAGGCAACCCCGGCATCCGGCGCAGCAACGTGACCACCGGACGGTCGCCGAAACGCCCCTGGCGCCAGCCCTCCATCAGCCTTGTCACTGCCTCCTGGTCGTAGGGATGGATAATGGCGGCGTCGACATGGCCGCGCAGCAGGGCGGTGCCGAAGCGCTGGCCGCGGCCGAGCTCGTGCTCATCCCACATCACCCGCCACAGGTCGGTGATCACTGGGGCGGAACCGCCTTCGGCCAGGGTGAGCAGCGCCCCGCACAGCATCTGGGCGTAGAACGGCAGATCGATGGCGGCACCCGGCAAGGCCAGGGCCACGAGGTTGTGCCGCGCCCGGCGCCCGTGGCGGGCCTCGGCAAGATTATGGCCGGCCTGGGTCAGCACCGGATCGTAGCCCATCTCGGCGGCCAACTGTTTGAGCCGTTTGGCCGTCTCGGCGTTGACCCGACCGCGACCGCGCATCGCCGCCGCAACCGTCCAGCGGCTAACCCCGGCGCGGGCGGCAACATCATCGAGCGTGACCGGCCCGGGCATGTTGGATGGTGTCTCGTTCTCCCCGCTCAGGCAACTAGATTACGCATTGCCTCCGCGCGGAGGCACATAGACTCATGCTAACCCAGGGAACCACGCCATGCGCAGCCGGCACGCCTATACCCTGATTGAACTCCTCATGGTGATTGCGGTGATCGCCGTGCTCGCCGGTCTGCTCCTGCCAGCCGTGCGCCTGGTCAAGCAGTCGGCCCAGACCGTCGGCTGCGCCAGCAACCTGCGCCAAATCGGCACCGCCTCCCTCGGCTACGCCCAGGACTACCGCGGCATCCTCCCAGCCGGCGCGGCCGGTGGCCATCCCGAATTCGCCCGCCTGCACTTCTGGCCGCGCACCCTGGCGCCATATCTCGGTGCTGAATGGGAGTGGGACAGCCCCTATACCTGGAACAACTCCAGCACGGTGGTGCCGGTGTTCAGCTGCCCGGGCAACGGCTACGCCGCCAACTCCTGGCTGGTGCAGCAAGGCAAGTTGCTCGGCATCCATTACATCATCCACAGCGACATGACCAATATGTGGGGAGCGAACAACGCCAGCCAGGCCACGTGGAGCCGCCTCCAGAAGCTGCCGCGTCCCGCGTCCATCACCCAGATGTTCATCGACATGAACACCAGCGGTAGCTCGTGGGGCATCGAACTCGAGCACGGCGATCTGTGGGGCTACGCCACTGGCACGGTGACGCAGGATCCCGGCATGCAGGTGTCGTTTCGCCACCACAAACGCTGCAACGCCGTCATGGCCGATGGCCGCATCGCGCAGTACTACAATCCGGCCATGGCCGTGCCGGTGGCGCAGCGCTGGTCGCACATCCTCGGCGGACCGGGGCTGTGATGACGGCCGCGCGCACCGCGCTGCTGATCGCCCTGGCCATCGGCGGCGGCTTCGCCATCTGGGCCAACCTGCCGGAACACGATCCGTGGACGGACGTTCCACCAGGACAGCCGCACCCGCGGATGGGCGCACGTGTGACCATCGCGCCGGGGACCTACGTGCACCTGCCGCCGATGGAGCTGCAGCCACGGCGGATGGATCCGCCGGTGCATTGGCGCAGCGAGCTGGCCACGCTCAGTGATACCCAGATCACGTCAGCACTGCCGCCGCCAGACCAACAGGAGACCGGCCCGGACGGCCGGACGCATCGCTTCTGGAACAGCTGGTGCCCGGCCGGCGCCAACAGCCCCTGGGTGGCGCACGTGTGGGTTGAAAGCCGCCAGTCCCGCGTCCTCGCCGTGCATGTGGTCGGCGGTGGCGGCGTGCTGGTCGACGAGTCCACGCCGACCGCCGCAGTTGCTCCGAGCAACGCTGGGGTGCCTGACCGCGACAGGTGACGCTCAGTCGCGCGGCGGACCCATGCCGGCGGGGATGGCCGGTGGCGGCGAGGTGGGGGCGGCGACACCGAGTTCGCGAGCCTCGCCACCGATCCAGTGGCAGCTGGCGATCCGGTCATCCCGCACCGCAACCTGCAGATGGACGATCGGCTCATGCCAGCCCGTGTCCCCGGTATCACCGTCGTAGCGCGCTACGCTCCACCAGCAGGCAGCAACCGGAGGGTCGGTCCCGCCGAGCCGTTCGTCAGGTTCCCCGAGCAGCGCCAGGGCATCAGCCCAGGAGGCGCCGGCCAGCCGTTCAGCCAACCGCCCGCTGGATTCGGCTAGGCGCGGCGACTCCGCCAGAGGTGGGAACTGGATGCTGACGCCGTGGACGGTGCGCGCACCGCTCGATCGCGGATGCGGCTGGCCGGGTGGCCAGGGATCGCCGTCGCCAGGCAATTGCCACAACCAGACGGACAGTCCAGCCAGGAGGCCCAGGACGATGATCAGCCAAGGCCTCGGCCTCATGGCGTCCAAGCATACCCGTAGTTTAGCCAGCTCTCGAAGGCGGGATTGTTGGGCCACGACTCTGTCCACTGGTACGTCGAGCGGCTACGCGACTGCACGGAACCGTCCGCCATGACGATGTTCACCTGACCGCCGTGACGAAAGCTGTTCAGCCCCCTGGCCCCATAATCCGGCCGACTGCAGTCGCCGCCATTCGACCAGTCGGTGTTGATCGACCAGATCCACCAGTTGTTGCCGTTGAGATTCAGATCCATGTACATCTGGAACAGTGAGGCTTTCGGCACTTTGGCGAGCAACAGCCAGTTGTTGTTCACGGTCACGCCATTGACGGTGCCCGATCGCCAGTGTCCCCCCTGTGGCACTGACATCAACTGGTGGGCGGCGTACCACATGGGATAGCTGTCCATCCGCCAGCCCGGGCCGCCGGGGTCGAGGACCGGCTGCGACTTGCAGCGGAAGGTGCGAATGTTGCGCCCCGCCAGGATGCGCCGACCAGGATCGGCCGGGTCCCACGACCACTCCTGATCGAAGTACTCAGCGATGGGAATGGGCCAGAAATAATTCTGACGATCGACCGGCATGCTGTCTCTGACATAGGCCGGTAGCAAACCCTCCCAGTCGCCAGCGTAGGTTATCGCACCCAGGCCGATCTGGCGCAGGTTGTTACGACAGTCCACGTTATGCGCTGCGGCCCGGACCAACCCGATCGCCGGCAGTAGCAACGAGGCAAGGATCGCAATGATCGCCACAGAGACGAGCAATTCGATCAAGGTGAAGGCTCTACCTCGGATCGGATTTGTGCGCATGGCGTCCCCGACCGTTATGCTAGCGAACCTCCGCGCTGAGACAATTATTCTCTGGGTGGTGTGACACACTATACAGCCGATATATACCAGCGCCTTCACGCGGAGGCATCGGGCCCGTTCCAGCTACGAACCTACGGGAATGCCCATGCGCCAATACCTCCTCCTGCTCGCCGCCGTCTCGCTCCTCGCCGTCGAGCCCCAGCTCCCGGCGCCGCAGCTGAACACCCAGACCCACTGGTACGGCAACACCTGGGGCGGCGGGTCGGGGCCGAAGGCGCCGTACGTGCAGCAGAACATCGACGATCTGGCAGTGGCCGGCGGACGCATCTACGCCATCACCGGTTGGGACGAGCACTGCGGCGAGGCGACCATCTACACCACCGACGGGGCCAAGGTGACGGTGCCGGCCGAGGGCGGCGACTGGGCAGCGCAGTTCCATTCCTGGGGCTACAGCGGCGGCCCGGCGGTTGCGGTGTCGGCGACGCACGTCTTCTACAGCATGGGCCAGAACGGCGAGGCGAAGCACGGGACGTACGCTGGAGTCGCCCGCTACTCCCGCGACGGGGCGCCGGCCGGCTGGCCGCAGGCCATCGGCGGCCACCGCCTGAAGATCAGCGACGGCACCAAGCCCACCGGCCTGGCGGTGCGCGGCGACGAACTGTTCGTCAGCGACCCAGCGGGCAAGCGCATCGCCGTGTTCGGCGCCACCGACCTGCAGCCGCGCCGCGATATCGCGTGCGCTGAACCCGGCCGCCTGGCGGTTGAACTGGCTGGCGACCAGGCGCTGTGGATGATCAGCGGCAAGCGCGTGGTCCGACTCGACGCCCAAGGCAAGGAACTGGCCGCCATCACCGACTGCCTGCTGCCGGCGGCGCTGGCCATCGATCCGCGCCAGGGCGACGTGCTGGTAGCCGACGCCGCACCAGAGCGCATGTGCATCCGCCGCTACGCCGCCACGACGTGGAAGCGCACGGGCAACGATTTCGGCGCACCGATCTGGAGCGGCGCCAAGCCCGGAGCGGTCGGTCCCGCACGCTTCTACCGCATCAACGCCATCGCCTGCGACGCCGACGGCAGCCTCTACGTCAGCGACGCCGCCTTCGGCAACCGGCTGCACAAGTTCGACGCCACCGGCGCCGAGGTGTGGGTGCGCCAGGGCCTGGAATTCGTCACCTGCGCCGACGCCGATCCGGGCGATGAGAACACGCTCTACAGCCGCGCCTTCCGCTACGCCATCGATCCGAGCAAGCCGCCCGGCGAGAGCTGGAAAGCCGTCGCCATGACCATCGATCCAGTACGCTATCCCGAGGACCCGCGGCTGAAGGCCGAGGCCAACCTGTCGATCCGCATGTTCCGCATCGATGGCCAGCGCATCATGACCGGCCGGGCGCAAATGGCGGCTCAGATCTACTTCTGGCGATTCAGCGGCGACATCGCCGTGCCGGCCGCTGGCTGGTGGCCAGCCGGCGCGCCCAAGGACGCCTGGCCGACTGGCCATCCCGAGGGCGCCTTCGTGTGGTGCGACGACAACGGTGACGGTGCGCCGCAGACCGGCGAATACCGCAGCGTGCCTGCAGCATGGTTCACCGGCCAGAGCGCCTTCGTCGACGGCAAGCTCGGCCTGTGGTGCACGAGCGGCACCTGGGATGCCGGCAAGGGCGCGATCCAGCGCTTGCCGCTCGCCGCGCTGAGCAAGCAGGGCGTGCCGACCTGGGACGCCACGGCGGCGACAAGCACGCCGATCCCGACCGACAGCGGCATCCAGGTGGTGTCCAAGCTGTCCTATGATGCGCTCAATGATCGGCTGTACCTCGGCTGCTTTACCAAGGACCATTCTTTCAAGGGCGGCGGCTGGGAGCAAATGGCCACCGGCCCAGTGCTGCAGCGCTTCGACGCCTGGACCACCGCCCCCAAGCTGGCCTGGGAGCGCCTGCTGGTGCCGCCAGAAGGCCTCGTCGGCGGTACGCCCAAGGCCTGGAGCTTCGAGGCCGAGCACGCCTTCGTCGCCTCGACCTGGAAGCACGAGCAACTCGCTGTCGACGTCTGGCGCCTGAGCGACGGCATGCGCGTCGGCCGCCTGCTGCCCACCGCCGACATCGGCGGCGTCACCGGCTGGATCGACATGAACGACGCGGTGCAGAGCCACCGTCGCAAGGACGGCAGCTACCTGGTCACTTGCGAGGAGGTGTGGATGGCCAAAGGGCTGTTCTGGCTGTGGAAGCCGTGATAGCGCCGCCGGAGTTGTCCACCCGCGCTGTGCGCCTCGTGCGCTACCTGCCGGACATCCGCACCAGTTCGATCGTGCGCACGACTAGGTCGGCGCCGCCGCCCCAGCCGAAGGCGGTCAGGCGGATGCCGCAGTAGACGTCGAGATTGGGGATGGCGCCGGCCGGGATGCTGGCGGTGTTAGTCTTCCACTGGCCGTCGTTGACCCGCGGCACGCTGGGCTGGCCTTCGGCGCACTGCAGCGTGATCGGGTTGCTGCCCTGGTCGAGATAGGTCAGGCGCAGGCCGACTGGCTCGGTGAAGCAGCCGAAGCCATCGCTGCGCTCCCACAGCAGGTCACTGGGAAAGTCGAGCGTGATGTAGAAGCGCTGGTTGTCGTCGCGTCCTGCCACGTCCTTCTCGGTGACGGCGCAGCGCACGCCGTTCACCTCCTTCGCCAGCTGTGACGCGCCGACGCGTATGCCGCGGAAGGCGGCGCTGGGGAGGTCGGCCGAGGCGATCACGCCGTCCTGGTCTGGATAGCGCCGGGTCCAGCCGAGCGCACGTTCCAGCCCGGCGCAGGCGCCGCGCAGGCGGATCAGGCGCGGCTCGTCATCAAGCGTGATGGTCAGCTGGCCGTTCGTGACCGGCGCCGGCAGCAGCCGGCCATCGATCCCGCGCACCTCGACCGAGGCACCGGCATCGACCGGCACACGTACGGTCAGGTCGCCCCAGCCGTAGGTGGCATCGGCTGGTTCACGGAAGGCGATCACCCCCGCGCCGTCATCGCGCTTCCAGGCAAAGGCATAGGTGCCGCGGGCGGCGGCGCCAAGGTCGAGGGTGCCGAGATAGCGTGCGGGCTTCGGGGCATCGAGCAGGTCGGCGGTCTGCCGGTAGGCGGCCAGCGCCGGACGCGGGCCGTTGGCCACGACCATGGCGTAGGGATCCCAGGCGAGGTTGAACCAGAACACCTTGTCGACGCCGTTGGCCAGCTGGTAGGCGTAGGCGCGCACCAGTTCAGCGGCCTGCTCGCGGTACGCCGGCAGCAGCTGCGCGACCGGGGTCTGTTCGTTGATCGGCGGTTCGCGGCCGGTCTCGGTGTTCCATACCGGCAGGGTCGCACCGGCATCGCGGTACATGCGCTTGATCGTCCGGATCTTGCGCACCGACGTGTTGTAGTCGTGGATGCCGATGACCTGCTGATGGGCGGTGATCCCGGATTTCAGCATCGCCCGTACATTGCCGGTGCCGCTGGTCATCGAGTAGCCGCCGTTCAGCAGCAGCGCTTTGGGATCGGCGGCATGCAGGCTGGCGTTGGCGGAGGCCAGCATCGGCGGGTACTCCTCGGGCTTGCCGCCCCAGAAGCAGCCGAGGTCCGGCTCGTTCCACTGCTCCCACACCTTCACCTTGGCTGAGTAGCGCGTGGTCAAGGCGGTGACGTAGGCGGCGTAGGGGCCTTGCGCGGTCAGGTCGTCGATCGGGTGGAAGGACTGGCCCCACCAATTGGCATGATGCGGGTCGCGCGAGGACGCGCAGGCGACGCTGAAGCCCAGGCTGCCCATGATCTGGATGCCGTTGGCCTCAGCGAGTTCGAGGGTGTGGTCGGCGTCCTTCCAGTTGTAGCCCTTGTCCTGCCAGCGTTCGTCCGGCTTCCACGCCTGCACCATATGCCACAGCGACAGGCCGCGCACCCAGCCGACGCCGAGATCGGCCATTAGCTTCCAATCGCCGTCGACCGCCCCATGGGTGTTGAGAGCGAAGCGGCTGGCCTGGCGGTCGCGCGGCAGCGGCGCTGGGATGACCGCGAACTGGCGGTCGAGCGCCTCGCCGCCGCCGACATCGAGATGCAGCCGCGACCATCCGTCCACGCCCGCGTCCGCGACGATCACCGCGATGGTCACTGTGGCGCCGGCGGCGAGCTTCGGCCGCCGCACGCTGCCCGTGCGCAGCGGCTTGCCGGTGTAGCCCTCGACGCTCCAGGCGAAGGACCCTTCCGCCTGCTCGACCGTGCTGCGGTTGGCCGCAGTCAGATCGAAGGACACCGGACTGCCGGCAGTGAAGACCCCACGGTAGGCCTTGGGCGTCAGCTGATAGGCGAAGGCCGGCAGGATGCGCCCCGCGTCTACCGGCTTACCGTTGGCGAAGGTGTTGCACGGCTCCCACAGTCCGGCCCAGCGGTCCTCGGCCAACACCGCGACGTCGACGTTGCCGGCGCTCTTCTCCGACTCGACTGACAGACTGATCCGCACCGTGCCGGGCGTGAGGGTGCCGAGCGGCAGCGAGACCCAGGCGAAGGCGTCCCAACCGCCGGTCGTGGGCAGGGCGAGGGGACCGACAAGACGCGGTTCCTTGCCGTCCTTGAGTACGCGGACCACGACTTCGCCAGAGCCATCCCCGCGCCCGTAGCGTAGGAAAAGGCGGGCAGCGCTCAGCGTGTCCCGCACTGGGAAGGCGAGGGTCAGGACCTTGCCGCGGTCGAACCAGCCGACACGCGAGCCGCCCGAGGCCTGGGCGAGCGCCCCGCTGGCGTTGTGGCCTTGGCCGGATTCGCACTCGACCCAGATGCCGGGCTGTTCACCGGCGGCGATGGTGCAGAGGCAGCCGAGGGCGAGAGCGATGACGACGGGGAAGGACATGGCATTACCTCGCTGCCAAGCAGCCTGGCGGGTATTTTGTAAACATCACGCCGCATGGTGGTTTACAATCCGGTCCGGCCGCGCGGCAGCGCCGGTTTACATCATGTCAGCGCGGCGATGATCCGGCGGTGCCCAGCGATCCAGCCCTGTCGCGGCTTCTGCAACTGCTTGAGGATCGCAGCCGCTTCCCGCCCGGCTGCCGACTGCCGGCGGCGCGCGTCCTGGCCGCCGAGCTGGGCTTGTCGCACACCACCGTCTGCCAGCTGTTCCTCGAACTCGAACGCATCGGCGCCGTCCGCCGTGGTTCGCAGCGCATCCGCCATCTCGCCCCGGTCCGGTCCAGGCCGGCGAAGCACGGACCGGTCTGCATCGCAGTGTTCACCGGGCGCCTGCCCGAGACGCTGCAGCCGACTGCCGGCACCTTCGACTTCGTCGCCGAGGTCCACCGCTCCCTGCTGCGCGAACTCCTCGCGCAGGGGAGGGACGTGATCACCGTGTCTGGTCGCGACGATGCGGTCCACCGTCTGCCCCAGGTCGATATCGCGGTGCTGCTTGAGGATGCCATCGATCTCCTGCCGATGGTGCGGAAGGCGTGCCGGGCCCGTCACCTGGTGGTGCAGGGTGACTGCCTGGCGGCAGCGGACCTGGCCGGGCTGGATGCGGTGGTCAGCGACCATGCCCAGGGCTGCGCCAGCCTGGTCAAACTCCTCGCCGCGCGCGGTTGCCGCCGGATTCAACGCCTGTGGATGCAGCGGGCCGACTACACCCCGTGGTGGCGTACCGCCCGCGATGCCGGCTACCGCGCGGCGGTGCGCGCCGCAGGTCTGGTCGAACTGCCCGCGATCCACCTCGGTTACGGCTCCGTGGTGGTCGACCATGTCCCGTACGACTCCGGCTTTGCCGTCAGCGTCGACCTGCTGGCCGGGGCCCTGCTTGAGCCCATGCGTGGGCGCGACCGGCCCGACGCCCTGCTCGTGCACACCGACAGCGTGGTGCCGTCGGTGTACGCCGCGATCCGGCGCCTGGGCCTCAGCCCCGGACGTGACATTCTGGTCGCCGGCTACGATGACTACTGGCGTATGAGGGCAGAGGCCGAGCGCGAGCCGACCCCGCCGGTTGCGAGCGTGAACAAGGACGGACCGGCGATCGGCTCGGCGCTGGCGGCACTGGTCGCCCGCCGGCTGGAGCGTCCACGGGCCCCGCCGACAAGGACGCAGGTGCCACCGCGGCTGGTCGCGACGGTGCCACCGCGGCGGACGCGGACACGACTTTTGTAAAGCCACCGCTCGCGTGCCGTTGCCATCTGGGTGCGCATGATGTCACCAGGAGGTGGACGATGCGCCAGGCCATGACTCTCATCGAACTGCTGGTGGTGATCAGCATCATCGCGGTGCTTGCCGGGTTGCTCCTGCCGTCGATCAGTCTGGTGCGCGATACGGCCCAGGCAGCCGTCTGCCAGAACAACCAGCGCCAGATGGCGGTCGCAGCGCAGGGCTTCGCCAATGAGAACCGCGGCATCCTGCCCGGAATCGGTTACGGCACCAACGACTACCACTGGACGGTGCAGATCGCACCCTACCTGGACGGCGACTACACCTGGGGCAGCGCCGAGAATCTAGCCATCCGCGTCTATCGCTGTCCGCGCAACACGCCAAGCGTCTGGAGCAGCGACTGGCCGGCGAACTACGCCACCACCTACAATATGTCGCAGTTCAATTCCGAGCCGCCGACCAGCGGCGCGTATTGGCGCGATAGCGTCATGCCCAAGGAGATCCCACTCTCCTTCCCGCGCAGCTCGGCGAGCTGGGTGCTGTGGGGTGAGGCGAACACATCCTACTGGTGGTGGCACTGCATGGCCACCGACTGGTGGCAGACCAATGCCTTCCCCCACCGCGGCCGCGCCAGCACCGTGTGGCTCGACACCCATGTCACCTCGGTGTCGGCGAAGGACTTCAATGACATCGCCTGGAACAACTACACCGTCTCGGGCGGCCATTGAGCGGACGCACCGTGATGCTGCGCAACGCCCTGATCGTCCTCGCCGTGCTCACCCCGCTGGCCATCGCGGCGAACTGGTGGCAGGACCGCGCCGACCACGTCATCACCTTCGCCACCGACCCTGCCGCATTCGCCGGAGCCGGTGGATCAACTGGCGGCCCGGACGGTCCGATCGTGCTCCCCGCGCTGCCGAAGCTGGCGCGCAGCGCTATCGGCTCGCAGCAGTTGGATGGCTTCATCGGCCAGCCGCTGCTAGCGGTGCGCCAAGCGCTCGGCCTTGATGCTGATGCGGTGGCTGGGTCGGCAGAACGCGGTTGGGTGGTGGTGTTCTATGCCGCCGTGGCCATTGAGCCTCCGGCCGAGGGGCAGTGGCCGGTAGCGCATGTGCGCTTGGAGGTGGGCAAGGCTGCACATCCCGACCAGGGCACGGTGACGGGCGTGCAACTGCTCGGCACGCTGGGCAGCACCGTCGGACTTCGGTTGTAACAGGTATTCTCGGAAGCCCGAGCAACTCGCTATCGAGGTCTGGCGCCTGAGCGACGGCGTGCGCGTCGGCCACCTGCTGCCCACCGCCGACCTCGGCGGCAAACCGGCTGGATCGACATGAACGACGCGGTGCAGAGCCACCGTCGCAAGGACGGCAGCTACCTGGTCACTTGCGAGGAGGTGTGGATGGCCAAAGGGCTGTTCTGGCTGTGGAAGCCGTGAGCTGATTCGTCGCCACGGAGCGCGGCCAAGCTGGCCGCGCTCCGCTCAGTCGACGAGTTCGACCATCTGGTGGCAGACCAGCGTCGGCACGGTGAAGCGCACTCGGCCGTCCGTATAGGAGAACGGCACCGGCGTCCCCTGTGGGGCCAGTTGCACCGCGCTGGGCTTGGCGGCGCGGCGCACGGCCACACTGATGTCGCTGAGCGGTAGTAACTCTTCGATCACCTCGACGCCGTTGCCGCGCTTGATCGGGGTGGCGAAGAGCAGATGGAGGACGTCGCGCTTGTGGGCATCCTGGCGCATCAGGGTGAGGCGTCCGCTGGACGGCAGAGAGGTTTCGATCTGCAGGGTCAGTTCGCGCTTCAGCGCCTGGATGAAGATCTCGCGCAGGATCTGCTGGCC
Source organism: Planctomycetota bacterium (assembly GCA_038318565.1). Taxonomy (GTDB): domain Bacteria; phylum Planctomycetota; class UBA11346; order UBA11346; family UBA11346; genus UBA11346. The sequence continues at coordinate 30,581 of JBBQCI010000020.1, read as the reverse complement.
CTTCTCAAGGTACAGCTTGCACAGTGGATGTGCGATCCAGGTCCCATGCGGTCCAGAGACCACCGCCGGGGTGACCGGGCCGCGTTTGTTCGGCGTGTGCTGATGCGAGCAGAACGAACCCAGGGCGCGATTGAAGTACGGCACTTCGCGTTCGACGTGGACCTTACCACCGCGCAGCTGCAGCACCCGGCCGGGGCCGTAGACAATGAAGGCGGTTTTCGACCACGGCGCGATTGCCTCGACCGGAACAAGGTATTCGGGATCAAATGGCGACTTGCCAGCGTCGTCGGCGCCGAAGTCGAAAATCTGCTGGTCGGCGTCGGCCTTCAGGCCCGACTCACCAGTCGCCAGGATGCGTCCGCCGGCCTTGGCGTAGGCGAGCAGCTTGGCCGCCAACTTGGCCTCGGGACGGATGGCGTCCGGCAGAACGATCAACTTGTAGCGTCCGAAATCCGCATCGCCGTCGATGACGTCGAACCATACGTGGCCTTCCAGCAGCATGCGCACGGCGCCTTCGTCGATGCCGCCAGTGCCGCCGAAGGGATGGGCGCTTCCCTGGTTCACAGCCTCTTGCGACAGCAGCGCCACCTCGGCGAGACTGCGCACCCCGCCCAGCCAGGCTTCCTTGGCCTCGACCTCGGCGAAGCCAGCGCCGATGGTGGCGTAGGTCGCCTCCTCCATCGAACCATCCGGATGCAGCTGGTCGCCGACCGAGACGGCCGCGCCCTGTGCGATCGCTGCAGCGGATTCATAGCGCAGTGCGTTGGGATGCTTGAAGCCGCCGAATTCGCCCCACGAGAGGTGGAACTTCCCGGTCATGCCGAGGAATTCCATGCCGGTGGTACGGGCGTAGCCGGCCGACAACGGGAAGTGGTCGTAGCCCCAGCCGCCGGTGGGCAGCGATTCAAGTTCAAGGTGGGTGTTCTGCTTCGCGATCTCCATGTCACCACGGGTGATGTGCCCGGCGTTATGGAAGATGCGGGCGCCCGGACGGGCCTTGTCGAGGGCCTGCCGCATGCGCTTGGTGTAGTTCAGGTAGACGCGGCGACTCTGGGCCGCGATCAGCTTGGGATCGGCGGCGTCGCCGTCCTGTAGGCGCTCGGTAACGCAAGTGCAGCACCAGCAGTTGCGGGGGCCGACGATGTCGAGGAAGATGCCGTCCTCGCCGTACAGCCGGCCGGTTTCCTCGACCTGGGCCGCGAGCTGATCGAGGTACGGCGTATTCATGCACATCTCGTGGAAGCCGGCCTTGTCGTTGCCGCCTGCCCACGGCACGTTGCCATTGGCATCACGACGCGCCCAGCCCGGATTGCGCCAGTAGGTCTGCTCATCGAGTCCGGCCGAGATGTAGACCGGCGTCTTCACATGGATCGCCTTGGCGGCCTCGATCTGCGCTTTCAACAGGTCGAAGCCCAGGGTCGGATGCTGTCGTCCGGCCGTGGTCGGGTGGTAATGCCAGCCGTGGTGGCACTTGGCGAAGATGGTGATCGAGTCGACGTGGCCGAGTTTCAGCGCCTGTTGGAAGCGCTTGGCATCGAAGGCCGAGCCGACGCCCGGGATCTTTTCGGAGGTGTGGAAATCAAGGTGGACGTGGCGGTTGCGCATGCCGGCAGTGTGGATCCGGCGTCGCGTCCACTATGTCCATTTGCGAGGTAACTGTACCTGCGGCACGGTCGGGGACCGGCCGCAGCAGGGTTGCAGGCAGTACCCAGGCCGCTTATGCTGAAAGCCGGAGTCCCGCCATGCTGCGTTTCACTGCGCTGGGTCTGCTCGTCTGCCTGCTTTGCGCTGGTGATGAACCAGCGGTCGTGCCGATGCCTGGCCAACCCGATCCAAAGGCAGCCTCCGCCATCGGTGTCCCCGAGATCGCCTGGCTGGCTGGCGATCGCATCATCTATTGCGGCGATCTGTTGACGGCCCCTGGTCAGTCCGGCATCGCAGTACGCTTCAGCGAGCAGCTGACGGCAACGCGCAAGGATCTTGATCTGGTGGTGCGGCAGCTGGCCAATCATGGACTGGGCGTTGAACGCTGGCGCGAAGCCCTGACCGCCGAGATGGCGATCCGTCCTGCCCAGGTGGTGATCATCTGCGTGGGCCTGGGCGATGCGCTGGCTGCGCATACCGCCAAGGCTTCCAGCATCCCCACCCGCGATGCTTATCGCGGCCAGGTCGAAACGATGGTCAAGTTGGCTCAGGGCAGCGGCGCCGCGGTGGTGTTGTGCACGCCTCCTGTGCTGGGCGACAAACCGACCGGCGGTCCGTTCACGGCTGAACTGGATGGCTACGCCGAGGCGGTGCGCGAACTGGCAACAGCCACCGGTTGCGAACTGGCCGATCTACGCAAGCCGCAGATGGCGCTGTTGAATGAGAAAAATCCCAAGTCGGCCCGCGAACTGAACGTGGTCAGCAAGGCGCTCGGACAGTTGCGCATCGAGGCGATGGATGGCGCCACCACCAGTATAGCCCAGGCCACCGCAGCGGCAGTTCGGCGTATTCCCTGGTCGCTGCGTCTGCCTGGTGTGCCGTTCAAAGGCACGGCCACCGCTGAGATCCAGGTGCGTCGCATCGCGGCCGAACGGGTCGAGGTGCGCTACACCACCGACGGCACCCTGCCGGACGCCAAGTCCAAGCTCTATGCCAAGCCGTTCCCGCTTACAGCTACCACCCAAGTCCGTGCTCTGGCAACGCTCAAGGGCGGGAGCGAGACGCGATTGGCCGATGGCTGGTGGTGCGAGTATCGCATTCGCGCTGCCGAACCGCCTCCTGGCGAGACCTTGCCGGGTCTGTGGGTCGATCATTACATCCTCAAGCGTTGGCGCGAACCGATCGCGAATGTCGACGCGATGAAGTCCGACTCCACCGTAGTGTGGCCGAACTTCGAGCTGGATGCGGTCTCGCGCATGCCAGTCCACCGCTGGCCGAACGAGTGGTTCGCTCTGCGTTTCGCCGGCTATTTCATGGCGCCCTATGACGGCGTGTACCGCTTCGCGACCAACAGCGACGATGCAACCCGGGTGTGGCTGGGCGAACTCCTGGTGGTCAAGAACGACAATCTCCACGCGATGCGCTGGGCGCACGGGGCGGTCGAGCTGAACAAAGGACTGCATCCGATCCTGATGTGGTACGCCCAGGGGCCGACCATGCATGGGCTGGAGACCTACGTAGCGCTGCCGGGGCAGCGCTATCAGCGTCTACCCGATATCCTGCTGCGTCGCACGGTCACGCCGATGGTACGCAAGCCAATGACCTTTGAGGTGACTGGTGCCGGCGGCGATGACGGTGGAGAGCCTGAAGCCGCACCGTTCGCGCCGGGTCCGCCGCTGGCGCCGTAGCGCCTTATCCGAGGAGTCCTGCCCAGGCGTCCTCAAAGCTCTTGCGTCGGGCCAGCCAGGCTGCGCCTTCCGTGTCGACCCGCGCAGCCAGCCCAGCCAGACCGAGGTTGCCGGTCGAGCCGGCGTGGGTGCGGCTCTTCACCACTGCGTCGTGATCGGGGTTCTCGAGTCGGTCGAGGGCGCAGCCGACCGTGCGGTAGGCGTCGCGGAAGGCGATGCCCTGCTCGCGCATCATGCGGTAGGCCTCGTCGGTGGCGTAGATGTCCGGGGTCAAGGCAGCGATGATGCGTTCGCGCACCGGCTTGAGGGTCGGGGTTGCGGCGGTGGCAACCACAACGATGCCGCGGGCCAGGCGCAGGCCGTCGATGACCAGCGCCTTGGTGTCCTGCAGATCGCGCGAGTAGCCGCTGATCAGGGCGTGGGTGATGCCAGAGAGGCCACTGCGCAGTCCGGCGAAACGGGCCGCGCGCGCGCGAATCAGTTCGAACAGGTCGGGGTTGCGCTTCTGCGGCATGATCGATGAGCCGGTGGTGAAGCCCTTGCCGATCGAAAAGAAGCCGGCCTCTTGGCTGGTGAAGAACACCAGGTCGGCGGCGAAGCGGTTGAGATCGGTGATGACACTGCCAATCGCATCGAGCACCGCGCTCTCGACTTTGCCCCGGCTGTTGGCGTCGGCCAGGGTGATGCCGCCCCACCGGGTGAAGCCGAGTTGCTTGGCGGCGTATTCGCGGTCGAGCGGCAGACCGACGCCGTAGCTGGCGCCGCTGCCGAGCGGGCAGCTGTCGACGAAGCGGAAGGCCGCCTCAAGCAGGACGAGGTCATCGAGCAGGCCCTGGGCATGGGCGCCGAAGAACATGCCGACACTGCTGGGCATGGCGCGCTGCATGTGGGTGTAGCCCGGCAGCGGGTGGAACTCGTAGAGCTTGGCCTGGGCGACCATCGCTGCGGCGCACGCGATTACCTCTTCGGCAAGATTGACGAGGGCGTCCTTCTCCCACAGGCGCAGGTCGGTCAGCACCTGATCGTTGCGGCTGCGTCCGGTGTGCAGGGTTTTGGCCGGATCGCCGATCCGCGTGGTCAGCAGGGTTTCGACTTTGCTGTGCACGTCCTCGTCGCTCGCCTCCACCGTCCACAGCCCAGCAGTGTGCTCGCGGTGCAGGGCGCGCAGGCCATCGACCAGGGCCTTGCCGTCGCTGTCGCGGATCAGCCCGACCTTGGCGAGCATGCGGGCATGCGCGATCGATCCAAGGATGTCGTACGGTGCAAGGACGCGGTCGTAGGACCAGTCGTCGCCGACCGTGAACTCATGCACGACACCAACGGTGTCATCGCCGCCTTTGGACCAGATAGCCATGGTGGCGGCAGGCTGGCAGGAGGCGCACCGGGGCAAGGCCCAGCGCGCCTGTCTGACGGGCTCAGCGGTGGGCGAGCAGGTTGGGGATGATGATCGCCGCTGCGATGACTAGCACGATCAGACCGATGAAGATCCCGAGAATGACCTTGCCCGTGGTATCCAGCTTGCGGCTGTCGCGATAACCGGTTTGGGCGGCCAGGCAGATCAGAGCTGCCCAGAGGTTGGCAATCGGCACCAGGATCAGCAGGCCCAAGGCCGGGTGATAGCCTACGTTCTTCATGCGGTGCCATGCGGCGATCGGGCTGAGGATCAGGGTGATCAGGCCAAGGAACGGGATGAAGGCGATGACCATCATGCCGAGCAGGTAGAGTGCGTACTTCCCGCGCCGGAGCCCGCCGTAGATGCGCCTACCGGGGTTGACGACCGCTGAGGGGTTGGTGGTGGGGGCTGCGTACGGGTTGGCGGAGGTCATGTCGCCACCCTAGATGAGCGGTAGGCGCGAAGCAAGGGACGCAGATGTCTCAATAGCCAGACATTCAATGCCGGCGAGCAGGTTGGGGATGATGATCGCCGCTGCGATCAGTCCGATGAAGATCCCGAGAATAACCTCGCCAGTGGTGTCCAACGTGCGGATGTCGCGGCAGCCAGCCAGCTGGCCCAAAGCCGCATAACGACACCGGCAGGGGCCCCGCCGCGCATGCGGTGGGGCGGGCGCCGAGCGGCGGTGGGCGGACACCATGGGCGCAGCCCATCCGCCCACGGTTGTGGAGCGCAGCGACATAACCGAGCTGCGACAAAGCCCGGGGGGTAGGCCTGCAAGGCCGTAGGGGCAGAGCCCCTGAACAAACTAATGCCGCTCGCGCAGCTTCCGCACCTCGGCCGCGAAGGCCCGATCATCACCACGGATATGGCCCGACAACCAGGCGGCGAGAAAGCCGAGCAGGCTGGTCCCGGCGGCGAGATCGCCACGCCTGACTGCGGCTTCCAGCTCATCAAGGCGTCGGCAGAAGCCACGATGCAGGGCGCGGTGCTCGGCAAGGCCGGGCCAGTTGATCAGGGCCAGCACCCGTTCCTCGTCGCCGAAGTGGGTCTGGGTGTACAGGCGCAGGAAGGGGATGGCCTCGCCCACCCGACGGTGGTCGCCCGCAGCCAGGGCGTCCTCCAGGTCACCCATCGCGTCGATCAGTTGACGATGCTGGAAGTCGATCTGCGAGTCGTCGATCGTCAGATCATCGTGCCAGACGATGCTTGGCATGTCAGGACTCGTCGGTCGGCTCATCGCCGACCGTGGGCAGGCGCGCAGAGCCGCGCAAGAACGAGGCATAGGCCTTGTCAGCAACCATGATGTGGTTAACCAGCCAGCTGCCCAGGAATTGGCTCATGCTGTGACCAAGTCCACTGCCGCCCTGGGTCAACTGGTCGCGAAAGGCGACCACCTGATCGAGGAACAGGCGATGCTGGCGACGGTGATGATCAAGGCTGGGATAGGCGTGCCGTTCAAGCATCGCCTCCTCCTCGGCGAAATGCCCGGCACCGTAGGCCTCTAGCAGGTCGAGCGTGCCTGCGACCTGGCCGGACTCGTGCCCGGCAGCGACGGCATCATGGAAGGCGTTGACCGCGTTAAACAGCCCGCGGTGCTGGTGGTCGACAACACCCCCATCGATCGCCAGCAACTCGGACCACTGCATGAACGGCATGGATCAGATCTCGTCGCTTATGCTAACCCACCCTAGGCGGGTTAGCAACCCGCACCGTAGGGAGGAGGTGAAGGCCTTGGCACCCACCTTCGGCAGGGCTGGGGGCCACCTTCCACAATGGTTGCCCCCCGCCGGTCCGCCGCCACCCTTCAGGCGATGGCCACCACCTGCCAACGCTGCGGTACCAGACCAGCCACGATTCACGTCACCGAAGTGGCGTTGCAGGGTGGTCACGCCGAAGCGCATCTGTGCAACGCCTGCTGCCAGGAAGCCGGCTGGACCCCACTGGTGCCGCCGCCGCCGGTCGCCGAACTGGTCGCGAGTCCGGCAGATGGAGAAGCCACAACGCCTGACGAGAGCGCCGACGAACCCTCGTGCCCCAACTGCGGGTTGCAGTTCTCGGAGTACCAGCAGGTCAACTTGTTCGGCTGTGCTCACGACTACACCCGTTTTGCCGAGTCGGCTGACGAGCTGATCCGTCGCTGGCATGGGGCACTGCAGCATACCGGGCGACGCCCCGGTGAGGATGCGCCGGATGCCGGCGAGGCGCGCCGCGCTGAGCTGCATACCGAACTGGCCGCGGCGGTCTCTGGCGAGCGCTATGAAGATGCCGCCCGTCTGCGTGATCAGCTCCGGCAGCTGGATGGTGGCACATGAGCGATATTGCAGGGCTAGGCAGCACGCCGGCGCCGTGGCTGGGCAGCCCGGGTGAACACGGCGGGGTGGTGTTGAGCAGCCGCATCCGCTTGGCCCGCAATCTCGAGGGCTGGCACTTCCCGCGCAAACTGCCGCCGGCTCGCGCCCGTACCCTGGTCGAGAAGGTCGCCGAGGCCGCCGCCCGCGCCTGCCCCGGGCGTCTGGTCCGCGTCGATCGGCTTGAGACGTCCGAGCGTCAACTGCTGGTCGAACGCCAGCTGGTCTCCCGCGAGTTGGCCGCGGCCAAGCGCGCCTGCGGCCTGTGGCTGGGCGATGACCAGCGCACCGCTTTAATGATCGGTGAGGAGGATCACCTCCGCCTGCAGCTGTTCGGTCCAGGCCTGCAATTGGAAAAGCTGCTCGCCGACGCTGTCGCCTTGGACGTGCGCCTGGCGCGCGATCTCGGCTGGGCCTTCGATGACCGCCTCGGCTATCTCACCGCCTGCCACAGTAACCTGGGCACCGGTTTGCGCGCCTCGGTCATGCTGCATCTGCCGGCGCTGGCTGAAACCGGCGAGCTGAAGGCCGTATTGCGGGCGTTGGAAAAACTGCACCTGGCAGTACGTGGCCGTTTCGGCGAAGGATCCGAGCCGCAGGGCCATTATTACCAGGTGTCGAACCGACGCACCCTGGGTCAGGACGAGGCGGGCATTGTTGCCAGCGTCCACGCCGCCGCCCTGCGGGTGATCGAGGCTGAACGGATTGCCCGCGAGTCGATGCTGGCGAATGATGCGCAGCGCAACCGCCTGGAGGATAAGGTCTGGCGCGCCTGGGCAGTGCTGACCAGCGCGCGCGTGCTGAGCTCCGAGGAGCTGGTCGACCACTTGGCGTGGTTGCGTGTGGGCTTGGCACTCGGCGTGCTAAACACCCTGTCGCATCGACCCACCTGGGCCACCCTCGACCGCATCTTCGTGCTCTGCCAGCCCGCCCATCTTCAGGCCGCCCATCCGGCCGCTACCGACAGCGCCTGGCGCGACCGCCTACGTGCCGATCTGACCCGCACCTGGCTGACCGCCGACGCCGGCCGAAATTAAGGATCCTCATGTTCGACAAGTTCACTGACCGCGCCCGCAAGATCATCAGCCTCGCCCAAAAAGAGGCCGAACGTTTCCGCCATGACTACATTGGCACCGAGCACCTGCTGCTCGGCCTAGTCAAAGAGGGCAGCGGCGTGGCGGTGACCGCGCTCAACAACCTCGGCATTGATGTCGAGAAGGTCCGCCGCGAGGTCGAAAAGCTGGTCAGTCCGGCCGAGAAGCCGGGTCCCAGCGGTCCGCTGCCATTCACCCCGCAGGCCAAGCGCGTGTTGGAGCTCGCCAGCGAAGAGGCGCGCGCCCTGGGTCATCCCTACATCGGCACGGAGCACATCCTGCTCGGCCTGCTGTCCGAACAGGATTCGGTCGCGGCTCAGGTGCTGATCAATCTGGCGGTCAAACTGGAGGACGTGCGCAACGAGATCCTTGATCTGCTCGGCGCCGGCGACGTCGGCGCCTCGGCAGGTGGCCAGGGCGAACGTCCCGAAGAGAAGGGCACCGCCAAAGAGGTGAAGAGCGCCAAGGCCGGCAAAGAGGCCGAGAGCAAGACGCCGGCGCTCGACGCCTTCGGTCGCGACCTGACTGCTGCCGCCGAAGCCGGTGAGCTGGACCCGGTGATCGGCCGTTCGCGCGAGGTCGAACGGTTGTGGCAGATTCTCTGCCGCCGGACCAAGAACAACCCGGTGCTGATCGGCGAGGCCGGTGTCGGCAAGACGGCAATCGTCGAAGGTCTGGCCCAGTCGATCGCCAAGCGCGAAGTGCCCGAGCCGCTGGCCAACAAGCGCATTATCTCGCTAGATCTGGCAGGCATGGTCGCCGGTACCAAGTACCGCGGCCAGTTCGAAGAGCGCATCAAGGCGGTGATGAAAGAGGTCAAGACGGCCAAGAACATCATCCTGTTCATCGACGAGCTGCACACCCTGGTCGGCGCCGGTGGCGCCGAAGGCGCGATTGACGCCAGCAACGTGCTGAAGCCGGCGCTGTCACGCGGCGAGATGCAGTGCATCGGCGCGACCACGCTTAATGAATACCGCAAGTACATCGAGAAGGACGGTGCCCTGGAACGCCGCTTCCAGCAGATCATCGTCGAACCGCCAAGCCCCGAGGACGCGGTCAAGATCCTCATGGGTATCCGCGACAAGTACGAGACGCATCATCGGGTGAAGATCACTGATGCAGCGGTCATCGCGGCGGTGAAGCTGTCCGACCGCTACATCAACGGCCGCTTCCTGCCCGACAAGGCGATCGACGTGATCGACGAAAGCGGCAGCCGCCTGCGCCTCAGGGCCAGCTCGAAGGTGCCGCAGTTCAAAGAGGTCGAGACGCAGATCCGCGAGTTCGACAAGCTCAAGAGCGAAGCCGTCCTCAACCAGGACTATGAAAAGGCTGCCGACTTCCGCGATCGCGCCGAGCGCCGCAAGAAGGACCTGATCGAGCTGAAGAAAAAAGCCGCTGAGCAGGCCAAGGAGCCGGTCGGCACGGTCGACGAGCAGGTCATCGCCGAGGTCATCGCCTCGATGACCGGCGTGCCGGTCACCCGCCTCGACCAGGGCGAGGCCAAGCGCCTGCTGGCGCTGGAAGACCATCTGCACCAGAAGGTCGTCTCGCAGCACGACGCCATCACCGCGATCGCGCGAGCCATCCGCCGCTCGCGCAGCGGTCTCAAGGATCCCAAGCGCCCGACCGGCTCGTTCATGTTCGTCGGCCCCACCGGCGTGGGCAAGACGCTGCTGTGCAAGGCGCTCGCCGAATTCATGTTCGGTGGCGAGGATGCGCTGATCCAGATCGACATGAGCGAGTACGGTGAGAAGCACAACGCCAGCCGCCTGGTCGGCGCACCTCCCGGCTACGTCGGCTATGACGAGGGCGGTCAGCTGACCGAGAAGGTCCGCCGTCGACCCTATTCGGTGGTGCTGTTCGACGAGATCGAGAAGGCCCATCACGACGTGTTCAACCTGCTGTTGCAGATCATGGAAGAAGGTCGCATCACCGACAGCTACGGCCGTGCGGTCGACTTCCGCAACACCATCGTGGTGATGACCAGCAACGTTGGCGCCGCCGGCGCCAACGAGGCCGGCAACCTCGGCTTCAACACCGCCGAGGACACCGGCGAAACCTACGCCCGCAGCGCCACCCGCCAGGCCTACCAGAAGGCGCTTGAGGATCACTTCCGTCCCGAATTCCTCAACCGCCTTGACGACATCGTGGTGTTCCGCCCGCTCGAGCGCGAAGACCTCAAGAGCGTGGTCCAGCTGGAGTTCAACAAGGTCGCCAAGCGCATGCTCGAACAGGGCATCGGCCTGACCTTGGCCGAAGCCGGCGTCGAACTGCTGCTCAAGGAGGGGTTCGATCCGAAATTCGGCGCCCGCCCGGTCCGCCGTGCGATCGAGCGCCTAGTTGAGGATCCGCTCGGCGAGACCATCCTGCGCGGCGAATTCACCCCCGGCGCGACCATCATCGTCGACGCCGAGGGCGAGGGGAAGGCCAAGCGGATCATCTTCCGCCGCGGTGAACCGCTGGCCGCAACGCCGGCCGGACCGGCAAACGTATGACGTCGACTTACGGTGCCGGCGCCCAGCCGACGCTGTAGGCGTCCCAGGCGGGAATCGCCCCGGCGGTCGCCTGGACCGAGGCCATCGCCGAGTCGGCCAGTGCACCGACGGTGAATGCCACGTCCTTTGTCTCCTTGCCTGCGTTGGTGAAGCTGAGCGTTATGACCGCACCGTCGAGGTGTCGGCCGAGACGGTTGACGACTTCGGCCGTGAGGGTGCCGCGATTGATGGTGATACGTTCGACCACCAGGTCGGGACCAGTGGACGCCGGTGGGATAAGCAGGTTATTGCTGCCCGCGTCCTTGGGCTGCTTCGTCTCGACCGCGACGGTCTGCCAGGCCGGGGCGTTGGGCAGCACCAGCCGACATGGCTTGCTGGCGTGAGCGGCCAGCACTTCGTCCTTGGCCATTACCAACTCGCCCGTGGCGACCACGGCGCCGGCTTGGTTGCGCAGTCGGACGATCTGAGTCACCTGAGTGGCTGGCTTGTTGCCGAGGTTCCACAGGTACCAGGTGGCGATGGCGCCCTTCTTGCCTTTGATCGGGTCGGCGTCGGCGCCCACTGCCACGACGATACTGCCATCCTCGCTGCCGCTGTGTGGGATCGGCAGGCTGGCTAGGTCGAAGCCGATCCAGCTGGCATGGCCGCCATTCCAAGTCAGCTCCAACTTCCACGCGGGAAACACCGGACAATTTAGCCGCAAGGCGACATCGCGGCTCGATCCAGCCCCAATCGCGTCAAGGCTGATCCATCCACCTTGCCGCAACACTTCCTGATCGGGGCCAAGAGTGGTCAGGCGAGCCTTGATGCCGTCAAGCGCTGACATGCCTGCCGCCAGGCGCAGATCCCATTCGAAGAAAGGGCGGTACTGGGCATCAGCTCGGCCGCTCCAGATCCACAGGCCGACGACCGACGGAACGGTTGGCACCGTGGCGTTTTCCCCCTGGGCGGCGAAGGCGTTGGTTGCTTCGGCAGGTACCGGCGGTTCACCTGTGCTCAGACAGCAGGAAACGGCGAGCAGTATGGCGAACAGTCGGCGCAGGTCGGACAGCATCAGGGATCCTCGGCGGCACATTGCAGGGCCAACCACGTATAACGGACTCCGCCTGCGAAGGTTCGATCGGATTACCGGCGCAGTGAGAGGTCCTGCATGATGCAGGTGAAATAGCCGCCCTGATCAGAGGCCCAGGCCGTCAGGCTGAGTTCAACCGGGAACTCGCGGCCGTGGCGGTCGCGGCCGGGCAGGCTGAACGTGGCATGGGCCGAGTCCTCGACCACTAGCGCCTGCTCCAGGCGCTGACGCAGGTCGTCGCTACGCAGGTTGGGCAGGACCATGCTCAATGGCTGGCTGAGCGCATCCTCGGCGGACCAGCCGAAAATGCGCTCGGCTGCCGGATTCCATAGATCGATCCGGCCATTGGAATCGATGATCGTGATGGCCGACAGGGCAGAGTCGACGATCGCGCGAAAACGCTCCTCGGAATGGCGCAGATCCTCAGCGGTCGACTGCAGCTCGGCGAGCGAGGCGACGAGTCGGAGGTTGGTCGTACTGAGCGACCTGGTGCGCTCCTGGACCGCGAACTCCAGGCGCTCGACCTGGCGGGAGACCTCGCTGGCCAGCGACCACTTCTCGGTCAGAGCATGGGCCAGCTGGATGACTTCCATGGCCTCGAAGGGCTTCTTGATGATCAGCAGTCGGTCGCTGGCGCCGACCCGGCCGACGATCTCCTGCCAGGAGTAGTCGGAGAAGGCCGTACAGATCACGATCTGCAGGGCAGGATCGGCTGTCCACAGCCGGGTGATCGTCTCCAGCCCGTCCCAGCCCGGAGGCATGCGCATATCGACGAAGGCTACCGCGTAGGGTGTGCCGGCCTTGCAGGCATCGACCACCAGGCTGAGGCCAGTCTCGCCCTGCAGGGCATCATCGATGGTGAACTGTGGCAGCTGTGCTCCAGCGGAGGATGCGATTTCGCCGAACAGGGTCGCTTCGGCGGCCTCCAGGGCGGTGTGGTCGCGCGCCTGGGCAGCCAGGATCTTGCGGAAATCGTCGTGGATGTCCTGGTTGTCATCAATGACCAGGATGCGCCGGTTGAGCGGGTATGAGGCAGGTAGCTTCATGAGGTCATCCATCCATACGGGGATGCGGGCCGATCGGCACCCGGTGGACAGCGGTCGTTGGGCATGCAGTCACCATGAGATCTGACCATCCAGCAGGGCGAGGCGCGGTCGCTTCAGAGGTGTGTCGATGGTTCGGCTGACCGACCCGAAGACCACGGTGGTGCCGGGCTGCAGCGTGCCGGTGACTTCGATGGTGGTGGTGAACGTTGCTGGCGCCCGGCCGCCGCGCATGCGCTGCTGATGGAGGATCTCACGAGCCTCGGACAGGCGTTTCACGGTCTGACGGTATTCATTGACCAGCCTGTGGAATTCGGCGGCGGATCGGCTGGACTCGCTATCGAGGGCATGGGTATTCATCTCCTGCGCGGCAAGGCTGCAACGCTGACGCAGCGCTGCGGCTTGCTGACCGAGAGTTGGCAGGTTGTCCCGTGCCATCGTCTCCTGTTCGCGGACAAGCGGGTCGAACCCGACCTCGACCCGGCTGGGACGCTCGGCCCCGCCGAGAAACTCGCAGCGCAGGCCTCTGGCGGCGACGATCGTGCTGCCGACCACCTCCAGGGCAGAGACCTCGTCGGCAGACATGATCTCGCAGTCACGGATGCTGCCCAGCACCGCCATCCTGCGCGCCTTCACGTGGCGCGAGGTGATCTCGCGGGCAAGCAGCCCGTTGTGGGCTTTCACCCGCTGGCTGCCGGCGCCGATCCCGCCCCGGACCAGCAGATTGCCACGGGCTGAGACGCGGGCATCTGCGATCGAGCCGAGGACGATGATGTCACTAGAACTTTTTACCCGCATGCCGGCGGTGATGTCGCCGTGGATCAGTAGCGGCAGATCGCTGTCGATGTCTCCGGTGCTGGAGTCGACGTTGCCGTGGATCTCCAGCAGCTCCAGCACCCGTACCCTGCCGCCGGCTTCGCGCTGATAGAGACCGCTGATGACGGCCTCGACGATGCGGGCATCGGCCGACCGTATCTGGGTGCCCTCACCGAGATAACGCATGATATCGACGGCCCGACCCGCCTGCGGTCTGGCGATCTTGCCCAGTACGTTCGTGCCGGGCACGCCAGGCGCCGATGGCGTGACGGTGAACAGTGGTGTCCCAGCCTCGACCAGGCGCTGCCGCAGGCTGTCCGCGAGGTCGAACCCGTCGAATTGCTCAAGGCCAGGCAGGGCGAACGGCTCGAACAGATGATCGATCAATGCGGGACTGGCCTGGATGGGCGGTTGCCCACGGGCGACCAGCAAGCGGCGTGGTCGTTCGGCGGTCCGGCGTGATTCGATGAAGGCTTCTGGCAAGATGCCGAATGCCACCTTGGCTCGATCAAGGCCAGCTTGCAAGGTGCCTGCGTCGAGGTGCTCCCCAGTGCGTAGGCTGATCCAGGCCTGCGTGGCTGAGAATTCGAGCTGGACGAGCACCCGGGCGAGCTTCCGCGTCGCCACGGTCTGCAACGCAACACGTAGTAGTCCGGTCTCATCGCACTCGACGAGTCCGTCACGGTTCGCGACCAACAGCCCATCGCCCGTGAGGTCGAAGCCACGGCCGATGTGCAGGCTAAGCGGGGCGTCCGGCAGGATGACTTGGCCATCCACACCGACTCCGGGCCGGCCAGGATCCTCGGCAACATATCGCCCCAGGCAGGTCCCCATAGTCACCGCTTTGGGTAGTGTGGCTGGGTCAAGTGGTGGTACGAGTCGCGCCGAACGTACCGGTTCCGCTGCCTGGCCTTGTGCGATGACCAGGGTGCGGTCGCTCGCCACTGCGGTCAGGCAGCTGAGCAGGGCCTGTGGCACCAAGCCATGGCGGACACCAGCCTGCACCAGCAGGGCGGCGATCGACTCTTTGTTTAGCGCACAGCCGGCAGGCAGGTCGAGGACCGCCTGAAGCCTGTCGGGGCTGAGCGTCAGTTGAGCGAATCGGAACATGGACGCGGTATAGCCTCCGGTTGGTGGCTTCCTTGGCAAGTTCGGCTTTGTAGCACGACGAGTCGAAATCTCCGGTTCGTCCGGGGATTTTGTCGGGGCCCTACAGCAACGGCCGAACGGCCTGCGAAGCCGACAATGGCCTTCCTGGTTCCGGCTGTGCCGGGTTGTAATCATGGAGCCCATCGCGGTGTGACTCGCTGATTCGACCGGCATATTTCTGCCATGTGGAAATCCTCGCCCAAGACACTCGCTCATGAGGCGTCTGCCAACTCACGCACCGTGTTGCTCGCCGCCTCGCTGGCCGCTCCTGTCGCGTTCCTGACCACTGTCGCGGTCGCTCTGCTGCTGATCGGTTTCGGCGTCGCCAGGCTAATTCCGGGCGACGTCATCGACGCCCCCGATCAGATCGCTGGCGGCGCATCGAGCGTGAAGATGCTGTCTTTGGCCACCGGCGGGATCGTCACCAGCGCCTGGGGACCGTACCTGGTCGGTTCGCTGCAGGTCCTGCTTGGCCTCGGTCTGCTGATGGCCGGAGCCGCTCTCGGCACCCGTGCTGCTGCCAAACGGGTCGGATCGGCAGCCTGAGGCGGGGAAAGCTTGCTGGTATCGGCGGCTGGTCACTAGGCTGTCCGGCAAGGATGGGCCACCATGGACAGCACCGACGCAATCACGCCGGACGAGGCGCAGAAGCTGCTTGATGGCACCGAAGCGCTGCAGCCCGACGAAGTGCGCAAGCTGCTGCGCTTCATGAAGCACGCGAACGACGACCTGATCAACAAGATCCGGCAGCTGCGCAGCGAAATCGGTCGCGTCTCCAGGCGCTGATTCCGGACGACGGTGTCCTCGTACGCGGACAACCATGCATCTTGCGCCGGTGGTCCGCAGTTCGCATCATGTCCGCATGCGTGCCCTCGGTCTGCTCGTTCTGTGCGTCTCCCTGGTTGCCGGGCTGGATTTTGATCGGCTCAATCGGCCGGCAGCAGGTAGGGTTCTTGACCCTGCGACCCGGCTGACGCCGGAAGCGGTTCAGCGCTGCCAAGCCGCCTGGGCCACTTCTGCGCACCGGCTCATTGTCGTGGTTGTGCCGGATTGTGGTGGACGAACGCCGCGTGAGGCCGGATTGCGCCTGTTCAACCGCTGGGGTCTTGGGTCTGCGTCACGTAACGATGGCGTGTTGCTGCTGGTGGCGGTCGCCGAACGGCGGGCTGAATTCCTGCTCGGAGACGGCATCGACGATGATGCCAACGTCCTGCGTAGCCAGGTAATCATCGATCGCGACATGCTGCCGCTGTTTCGCCGCGGAGATTTCGCCGGCGCCGTCGCGTCCGGAGCCGAAGCCGGCGCACGCGAACTGTTTTCAGGTGGCGCCGCGCCGGCAACCTCGGTCGCCGAGGTGGATGTCGAATCGCGGGTCGTGCCGGTGGACACCCAGCCGCCGCTGCCCGTCCAGGACAGTTCAATGGTCCCACCCGCTGGATCCTTCCGGACCGAGTTTGCCGCCGACGAAGCCAGTGGTCTCGGCTGGCTGCTTGGCGGCGGATTGGGCGCCCTGGTTTGCGGCTTCGGCACGTTGGCCTGGTTGCGCCGTCGTCCGCGCACCTGCCCATCCTGTCAGGTGCAGATGGTGCGACTCGACGAGACGGCCGACGATGCGCATCTGACATCATCGCAGCAGGCCGAGGAGACCGTCGGCAGCGTCGATTATCTGGTGTGGGCCTGTCCGACCTGCCCACGGGTGACCATCGCCAGGATTGGTGCCTGGTTTACGCGTTATCATGCGTGCGCAGCCTGCGGAGCCCGTACGGCTAGTGATCGAACGACGGTGGAGCAGCAAGCCACCGAACTGTCGAAAGGACTCGAACGCATCGATACGCGCTGCGACCACTGCGGTCATCGCGAGGTCCGTCATCGTACCGTGCCTCGGCGGCAGCCACAGCGCAGTAGCGGATGTGGTTCAGGGTCTAGCCTTGGATCGAGCGGCTTCCGCTCGATGGGTGGGTCGTCTGGCGGTGGTGGACGCTCCAGCGGTCGTGGTGGCGGCGGCGGCTGGTGAGGACTCCTAGGAACCGTGGATCACCACGCCGGCATCGTGCATCGCCTGCAGCGCAGCGGGCACGTCGCCGGCCTGCAGGCCGACGCCCCGGCAGGCTGCTGCGGCGAGTAAGGTGCGGAAACCCAACTGCACTGCGTCGACGGCGGTTGCCTTGACGCAGTAGTCGGTGGCCAGGCCGCAGATCATCACTTCGTCGACCCCCTTGGCGATCAACCAGTCGCCCAGACCGGTCGCCTTGCGCCGGCCGTTGTCGAAGAAGCCACTGTAGCTGTCGATGGTTGGATCGGTGCCTTTGGCAAACGCCCGATCGATGCGCCGCGTATCTAGGCCGGGATGGAACTGTGCTCCGCCCGTCCACTGCACGCAGTGTGCAGGCCATAGAACCTGCGGCAGGCCGGCCAGATCGCCCAGTTCGAATGGCTTCCGTCCCGGATGGTTGACCGCGAAGCTGCCGTGATCGGCCGGATGCCAGTCCTGGGTGGCGACCACCAGATCGGCCGTGGCCATCAGCTGGTTGGCCAGCGGCACCACCGCCTCGCCATCGGCCACGGCAAGGGCGCCGCCAGTGCAGAAGTCATTCTGAATGTCGACGAGGATGAGTGCGCGCATGGGAGATCCTCCGCTGTCTGTGTCTGTTTAGTGTATTTAATACACGAAGTCAATAGTCCGCTCCGCGGTTTTTTTCAGTCGGCCGTGACTTCAGACGCCGGGTTGTTTCACCGCGCCGGCCTTCTTCGCCTTCTTAGCCAGCTTCTTCGCCTTGCGTGCTGCCACCTGGGCTGCGCTCGGAGGAGGTGGGCTGAAGTCCTCGCCGGTGATCGCTGCCGCCGCGGCGCGGATGGCCCCGATCGTAGTCGTAATCTTGCGTAGATGGCTTGGCGGGCAGATCAGACGGTTCTCGACCGGTGCGGCGACCACATAGATGTTCAGTTCACAGTCGGCATGGCGCTGACGCGCGTATTGAGGATTGCGAATCAGATACTGGGTCAGGATGTGGATCGGATCCACGTCCTCCTGTCCAAGGAAATAGCACTGGTGGATCGGCGTCCGGTCGTCGAGGGCCATGGCGAGGCTATTTCGCGGGCTTGCCGAGGTGCGCTTCGACTTCCCACGACATGGCGCTGAGCACGCCGTTTTTCGACTGGCGCAGCGAGTCGACCGCAAGCTTCAGCTTGTCAGCCTGCAGCAGGTCGATGGCGACGCGGGCGCCGAAGCGCTTGCCCTCGGGCTCGTCGTTGATCTTGGCTATCAGCGTCAGGATCTCGATGATCGCCTGGCGTTTTGCGATGGGGGTCATGCCTGCGCAGGATAGGCGACGCCGGCCTAGTCGCCAGCCACACGACATGGCGGCGGCCACGCGCGCCGTGCGCCGGCGGCCGCTCGCAGATGACCTGGAATCCCAGGTCGGCCAGCCGGGTGGTGAAGGCGTGGTCGATCACCGCCGACCACACTGCCAGGACACCGCCGGGGCGCAGGGCGCGGAATGCGTGGGTCAGACCGGCACGGCCGTACAGCCACTGGTTATCATCACTGGTCAGGCCGCGTGGTCCGTTGTCGACATCGAGGAGGATTTGGTCGTAGGTCGTCCGACCAGCGCGCAGCAGTTCGCCGACGTCGCCGACCACCACGGTCGTGCGCGCATCGTCCAGCGGATGTCCCGCAAGATGGGCGAGAGGTCCGCGGTTCCACATCACCACCGCCGGCACCAGCTCGGCGATGGTCAGTTTGCCGTCCTTCGGCAGACGGCGTAGTGCTGCCGCAGCGGTGAAACCCATGCCGAGACCGCCGACCAGGACCTGTGCATGTGTGCGATCGCCAACGCGAGCATGCGCGAGATCGGCCAAGGCCTCTTCCGAGCCGTGCGCGTGACTGTTCATCAGTTCATCCCGCCCGACGCGGATGGCGAAATCGCGGATGTGCTGCAGCAGGTGCATCTCGCCCCCGCCGGGGATGACAGCACGGTCGAGCAGGATCCAGGGTGTCATCGCTGGCACAGGCTACGGACCGTTGATAGGCAGGAAAACGTCCAATTCCTCCGCCGTGTCCAGGCATGCTGGCGTGCGTACTGGCTCTCAGCTTCCCAATCAATATTCGCTCATCCTACGAAGCCACGAGGTCGCACATGCGCTGGATCCCCATCATCGCCGGCATCGTCCTGGGACTTGCCTTCGTCGCCTCCAGTGCGGTCGTCCTGTTCAAACTCGTGGAGATGCCGCCGCTGCCCGAGGGCACACCGGCTGGCCACTTCTTCGCCGCATTCGGTCCGACCGGGTATCTCACCTTCGTCAAGGTGCTGGAGCTGCTCGGCGGCATCTTGGTCGCTATTCCCCGTACGCGCTGCGCCGGGCTGCTCATCCTGGGACCGATCCTGGTCAACATCCTCGCCTTCCATGTCTTCCTCATGGGCGGTGCCGGACTGGCAGATCCAATGCTGATCACCATCACCGTGCTGACCCTGGGTCTGTGGTGGCAAGAACGGCGTGCATTCCTAGGATTGATCGCCGCACAGCGCTGAGGTTCTGGCGACGTTCTGACGCCTGATCGCCTGATCGGCCGGCGTCTCGACATCGCTGGCGGCTTCGGAGGGCATGCGACCATCTCGGTCGTCGGGTCTCTTGTGGATGCGGTCCCCGGAGTGATGTCCAGGACCCCTGGAGCATCACATTAGCCTGGCGGGTCGGCCGGCTTGTCATTGGCAATGTCCCAGGCCACTTTGCCGTCCTTCAGGCGGAATACCGTCTTGCCCATCGTCTTGCTGACGACCAGTTTGGCCTCGGCGCCAATCATGATCTCGACTCCGGGGTGGATCTGCTGGACCGTGACGGTCGCGTCCGGACTGTTGCCGGCGCGTAGCACGGCGTTGTTGAGCACGCTCTCGCATTCGCTGAGCCGCCTGGCCCGTCGTTCATAGCTCGCCAGCTGGTCCTTCAGGCGATGGGCGAGCTCCTGACGCTTCGCCGGGTCGTCTTCCTGCTTCACCCACAGAGCGATGCGTTTGCATGACCCTTTGGATTCGCTGACCTCGTTGCTGATCGCCTCGTGTTCGCGCGCGGCCAGCCGCCACAGGGCGATGGCGAGTGGATTCGTGCCGACCTGGACGGTACCACCCATCTCGTCGCGGTTGCCCAGCTCCTCGCAGGTCAACGAGCCGCCGCAGGTGATCTTGCTGGAGACGATCAGCTTGGCGGTGACGTTGCCGATCGCGAATACCTGTGAACCACGGATGTCGCTGGAGACGATCAGGTTGTGGCACTTCACCTCGCGGCCGGTGACGTGTTTGGTGGTCAGGTCGCCATGCGTCTTGACCCGATTGACGCCCTGCAGAAGGCCGCCGCAGGTCAGGTTGCCGCGCACCGAGACGCGGGCGTCCTCGATCACCCCGCGCACGACCACGTCGGCGCCGCTCTTCAGGCTGAATCCGGCGATGACGTCGCCGCGCACCGAGACCGGCAGCTTGGTGACCAGGTTGCCCCAATGCATGTCGAGGTCGCCCGGAATGTCGACTGCGGGCATGATGTCGAGGTGGCCATCACGCCGACGCACCACCATGCCGGCCCGTTCGGTAACGACTTCGCTGCCGCCACGCACCAGGGTGCCTTCGCCGGCGAAGGCGCTGAGGTCGGCGTCTCGCGCCTCGCCGACGACTAGATCCTTACCCAGGATGGTGCGGCCGGGTGTCCCGGGTTGCTTGGGCACCAGCCGGGCCAGCACGACGTCGGCGTCGACCTCGTGGAATCGCCCTTGTTCGCGGAAGTCGATCTTGTGTTCGGCGTCCTCGGCCAGGCGCAGGGCGAAATCGACCAGGAGCTGGACGTGGGCGTCGACCGGCAGGACCGCCGGGACGCCCTTGGCCACCGCCAGGGCACGGTCGGCGTCACTGGCAACGCCGACCTCCTGGAGGGCGGATTCGACCACGCCGGCCACCACGCCGGCCTTCATCAGCCGGTCGATCAGGGCACTGGCCGGCAGGGTTGCGTGGGCCGGCAGGCGCAGGACCGCCAGCATGCCCGACGGGTCGATTTCGAGCTGGATCGGGTCGTCGGCCATCTGGGTATGTATACCATACCCTGGGCCGTCGTGCCAGCGGCGCCCGTGGACTGGGGGAGGTCGCGCCATAGCTTGCCCCCACCCCGGGGGACCCCAGTGCGACTCTTTGCCATCTACGCCACGTCGATCACCTGCGGCTTCTGCCTCATGGCCCTGGAAATCCTCGGCGCTCGTGTGCTGTATCCGTCCTTCGGCTCGTCGATCGACGTCTGGGCTGCGATCATCACGGTGTTCATTCTGTCCCTATCGATCGGCTACGTCATCGGTGGGCGGATCGCCGACCGCAGCACCAACAACCGGCCTTTGGCCTGGATCGTCCTCGGTTCGGGCATCCTCTACCTGACCTTGCCGATCTACGCCTTGCGCGTCTCGGAAGCACTTGGCGATGCGATGGGCCAGATGCGCTTCGGTGTGCTGGTCGCCGGCCTGGTCCTATTCCTGCTGCCCTCGCTGCTGCTGGGCATGATCTCGCCGGTCCTGGTCAAGCTGGTGTTCGTCAGTGCCGAGCGAGTCGGTCGCACTACCGGCATGCTCTACGCCGTCGGCTCGGTCGGCAACGTCTTCGGTATCCTGGTCACCGACTACATCCTGCTCGAACATGTCCGCATCAACAGCAACCTCTTGTGGATGGGTGGCCTGCTCTGCGTGACCGGCCTGCTCCACCTGGCCATCCGCATGCAGGCCTCGGCCGAGCAGCAGCCGGCGGTGCCCGTCGCTCCGTCCCAGGGGGCGTGAATGGACCGCCAAGTCCTCTACGGTCTGATCCTGACCGTCGCCGCGGCCGCGGCCGGCATCGCTTTCCGCGATCAGCATTACCGGCTTGATGTTGGCGGTCTGCCGGCCGATCAGCGCGTCGTCGATCATCGCGACAGTCCATATACCGGCATGACCTGGGTGACCAGCCCATCGAACAACTACCTGCAGCTGCGCTTCTTCGAGATGGTCGAGGGTGGCGTGTGCGTCAGCCCGAGTTGGAGCGACCTCGTCGCCGATCCGCGCCTGGCCCACCTGAAGCCCGCCCAGCCCCCGGTCATCGCCACCGGCGAGCTCGACCCGGGGACGCTGAACAACAGCGCCTATATCAGTTTCTTTCCTGCTGGACTGCTGCTGAACCGCACGGTGCCCGAAAAACCACGCGTGCTGGTCGTCGGCTTGGGCAGCGGTGTCGGCATTGCCCAGATCGCCCATCATTTCCCGACCGCTGTCGTCGATGTGGTCGACATCGATCCGGCCGTGATCCGCATGGTGCGCGACCATTACCCACTGATGGCCTGGCTGGAAAGCCAGGGCCGGGTGAACTTCATCGCCCGCGATGCCCGAGCCTATGTCCGCGCCCAGCGCGGTCAGGGCTACCATCTGGTCATCCTCGATGCCTACACTGCCGGCTCGACCATCCCGCCGCATCTCATGACCCGCGAGTTCTTCGCCGAATGCGGCGCGACTCTGGCTGAAGGTGGCCTGGTGTTCGCCAACATCATCGGCTGCTACGGCGAACAGGATGCCGATGGCACCTGGCGTGGAGCCAAGCGTCGGGTGGTCGGCGGAGCCCTGCGCACCTTCCGCGCCGCCGGCCTTGATAACGCCTGGGTCATCCCGGTATTGCACGCAGGCGATCGGCCGGGCAGCTTCGACCGCTCGAGCGCGCGCAACAACATCGTGATCTGCGGCAAGCATGAACTGTCCCCGGCCCGCTTCGACGCGGGTTGGAGCCGCTTGCGCGACTGGGTTCCTTTCCCTGAATTGCAGCCCGGCCGCCACGTCAGTCGCCAGTACCAGCTGATCGACCGCAAGGCCAACACCGGCAGTACCTTCGTACCGGCCGCCTGGATCGATGCTGTCGTGCCGGCCGTAGCCGGGGCGATGAAATCTGTGCCGTTGGGCGAGGGAACGCCAGCACACACGCTGGGTTCCATCGCCTCCGATCGCGCACTGCTTGAGCAGGCCGCCCAGGCCGTGCGCACCTCCGCCCCAGCGGGTAGCCAGCTGCGAGGCTGGGACGAGGTACCTGCAAACACCGAACTCTACCTGCGCACCATCGACTGGGTGCTCTTCCCGCGCGAAACCTGGCGCACGTCCGTCGCCTTCGCCCGTCAGACCGACAAGCACGACCCTGAACTGCTGGTCGGTCCGGTCGATGGCCCTGAGCGTGATGGCGCGCCGCAGAGCTGGTACATGAGCGATGCTCCGCTCTTCACCGACCAGACGCCGAACGCGGACATCGTCAACCGCTAGCCATTGACGGGTCTGGCCGAAACATCGGCACGCAACATTTACACATGAGGCCCAGACGGCCTATCTTGTCGCCATGTTCCTGCGACTCTCCGCCGTCCTCCTTATCCTATGGTCTGGCGGTACACGCCCAGAGCGATCAGGTCATTGCCATAATGACGGCCGGCCACCGTCAGATCGGATGGCGGTGGGCCTGGATCTCGGCCGCGAACAACCAGCCCGGATCACTGCCGTGAGCATGTTCCGAAGAGCGGGGGGTGTCCTGCCTGGTCGTTTGTCGGTCTGATGCAAACGGGGTGACGGCGGAGAGCAGAGCATCAGCAGAATCCGCAGAATCAGCGGATACGTGTCGTGGCAGGATGGCGAACAGGTACCAAGGTGTGTAATGGCAGCATGGGGTGAAGTCCTGACGACCAAGTTGGCCACGCTAGCTATCCTTACAGCAAGACCCGGCCTCAGCGCCACTCAACTCACCCCAAGGAAACTCGCATGAAACCCATGATCAGCAGCAGCAATGACACCGTCGTCGCCAATCTTAACGCTCTTCTACGTGGCGAACTATCCGCCGTGGAGACCTACAATCAGGCGATCAAGCACTTGGCGAAGGAACCGATCAATGATCTGACCGTTAATCGGGACTGCCACAGCAAACGTGTTGACGTGCTCAAGGACAATATTGCAGAACTCGGCGGAAAACCGGATTCAACGTCCGGCATGTGGGGCAGCTTCGCTAGTTTGGTCGAAAAGGGCGCCGCGCTCATCAGTGCGAAAACGGTCATCGCGGCATTGGAAGAAGGGGAAGATCATGGCTTAGCTCAGTATCGCAATCCCGGCGATTTGGATCCGTCGTCCGTCCGACTGATCCAGACGGTGCTCTTGCCGCATCAGCTGAAAACGCACGAGCGCATGCGAAATATAGAGCTGTCCTAAGCCTGAGCAGCAGCGGAGCTGCGGAACGGACCAAGCACAACGCCCGGCCTTGCGGCTGGGCGTTGTGGACTGTCGTACAGTCTGGCCTCCGATGCGGCGCTCGGCCCCAGCAGGACACGCTCGCCCCGGCGCTGCGTGGACAACTCACCGACCAGATGGCGGCGCAGGAACTGCGCCAACTCGATCCCGGCGTTGGTGATGACGTAGAGCTCTACTACTGGCAGCGCGCGGGTGGAAGGCTCGGCGAGGTGGATTACCGCATGCAAGTGGGCAGCCGCATCGTCCCGATCGAGCTCAAGGCCGGGGCAACCGGGGCGATGAAGAGCTTGCACCAGTTCATGTTCGACAAGCGACTGACCCTCGCCGTGCGCTGTGATGGCAACCGGCCGTCGGTCATGGACGTTGCCGTGAAGACGACCCAGGGCGATCCGGTGAGCTACAAGCTGGTCAGCGTGCCGCTGTACCTACTGTGGAATCTGGAGGCGATCGTGGCTGATGCCGCTGGCTGAAGCCGTGCCGATTTCCCACCTGATTGTTCGGGGTAGACAGCTCCCATGACCGAGATTCTCGACCGCCAGCTTGCGCGAGAATGGCCCCAACGTGGTGGACGGCGTCAGGTCAATAGGACGGCTCTGCCCATCAGCGGGCCACATACCGCGTGCCGCGCTTCTGTCCTTCGATCCGCGCATGCCCCTCGACGACCAGTCGTTGCAGCAGCAAGCGCACTGCCGTGGCATCAAGCCCCGTAGCTGTGCGCGCAGCGGCGTTGTCGAGCGACCCGAGTTTGCGTAGCTGCGCAAGTAACGCGCTGGCCGGGTCGCGAGGTTTAGAGCGGATAGCTGGTTTCGCCGACGCTGGCTTGGATGCGCGAATCTTGGTGCGGGTTGCGCGGACGGGGGCTGTGTCCAGCTTCGGTTCGGGTGCCTGTTGGCTGGCGTCCATCTCCAGGCCGAAGAGCGCCCCGACATCGTCGGTCGCCAAGGTGCGTTCCGAGGCGGCATCGCCAGCGACCAGCCCAGCCCCGGCCTTGGCCAGCAGGGCGCTGGCATCCACTTGGCGCAGGGTGAACAGCAGTTCCGGCTGGTGGTCGAAGCGCGCCCCGACACCGTAGAGGACGGCGGCGACATGCTTGCACATGTAGGCCCCGTCCGGGCACGAGCAGTCGAAATGAATCTCCTTGGGCACCGGGAAGAGTCCGTCGCCCTGACGGCACAGGCGCTGCATCACGCCCGCGGCGAAGCGTCCCTGGAGTAATTCGACGAGCGAATCGATGCCGCCGGTGCAGTCGGCGCACAGCGCCTTCCAGGCGGGCTCGGCAAGCGGCTTCACCGTGATCGTGGTGCGGTACATCGACGATCCGGCGACCCGCGCCTCGACCTTGCCCGGCGCGATCTGCAAATCGACCACCGAGCCGTTGCGGACGTAGGTGCGTCCACGCGGCAGGCGGTTGGAGTAGTCGCTGTACCCTTCCATGTTGGCGCACCACGCCTTGCCCCAGACGGTGGTGGCGATGGCGCGACCGTCGATCCGCACCGGTGAGACCGGCTGGCCCTTCTTGGTCAGTTTGGCCATCTCGGCGGCGGCCTTGCGGCGGCGTTCGGCGACCGGGACGTAGGGTGCCCACTGGTAGTACATGTCAGCTTTCTGTGACGGCGGAGTTCAGGTCAAGGGAGACCAGGCGCAATAGTTCGGCATCGCTCATCTCGGTGAGCTTGACCTCGCTGCCACCGCCATCGAGCAGGTCGGCAGCGAGCTGGCGCTTCTGCGCGATCATCGCGTCGATCTTCTCCTCGACGGTGCCGCGGCAGACGAATTTGTGGACCATGACGTTGCGCTTCTGGCCGATGCGGAAGGCGCGATCGGTGGCCTGGTTCTCGACCGCCGGGTTCCACCAGCGGTCGAAGTGGACGACATGCGAGGCCGCCGTCAGGTTGAGGCCCGAGCCGCCGGCCTTCAGCGACAGCACGAAGAAGGGTATCGCCTCGTCCTCCTGGAAGCGGCGCACCAGCTCCTGGCGCTGCTTCACCGCCGTCGCTCCGGTCAGCACGCAACCCTCTCGACCGAAGATGGAACCAAGGAAGGCCGCCAGCGGCGCGGTGGTTTCACTGAACTGCGAGAAGACTAGCAGCTTCTCCTGCTTGGCGGCGATAACCTCGGTCAGCTCGCGCAGGCGCGCCAGCTTGCCGCTGTCGGCCTCGGCCCAACCGCCATCACCCAGCCACTGCGACGGATGATTGCAGATCTGCTTGAAACGCATGAGGAAGGCCAGCACCAGGCCTTTCCGCGCCATGCCCTCGACACCTTCGTCGAGCGCCTTGGCGAGCTCGCCGACCGCCTGGGTATAGAGCGCCGCCTGGCGCTTCGACAAGCCGCAGAAGGCATTCAGCTCAATCTTGTCCGGCAGATCGCTGATCACCGTCTTGTCGGTCTTGAGCCGGCGCAGAATATAGGGCTGCACCAGCCGGCGCAGCGGCGCGTAGCCCTGCGGCGACGACTCCATTCGCTTGGCGAAGGTGGCGAAGGGCTTGGCGCCGCCGAGCAGCCCTGGGTTCACGAAGTCGAAGATCGACCACAGGTCGCCCAAGCGGTTCTCGACCGGCGTGCCGGTGAGGGCGAGACGCGCGCCGGCCTTCAGGGTTTTCACCGCCTTGGTCTGGCGGGTGCCGGGGTTCTTGATCGCTTGCGCCTCGTCGATCACCGCCAGGCGCCACGTATAATCCGCCAGCCACGCGACGCGGTGCAGGGTGCCGTAGCTGGTGATCACCAGATCGCAGTCCGCCACCCGCTCGGCCGGCAGCTCGGCCAGCTCGCCCAGCGGCATTGCCGAGGTATGCGCAACCAGGATGCGGAGCGTGGGTGTGAAGCGCGCCGCTTCCAACGCCCAGTTGGCGAGCAGCGAGGCTGGCGCCACCAGCAGGCTCGGCGCCGGGCCTTCAGCGCGCTTACGCGCCAGCAGCAGCGCCAGTACCTGGATGGTCTTGCCCAAACCCATGTCGTCGGCGAGGCAGGCGCCCAGGCGCAGGCGCGAGAGCAGGTGCAGCCAGCGCACGCCCACCTGCTGGTACGGGCGCAGGGTAGCGTGCAGGTCAGGGTCTGACTCGACCGCTGCGAGACCCTGTGGGCTGCGCAGTCCCGCCAGCGTCTCGGCCAGCCATGGACCGGCGACCACCTGGGCCCAATCCGGCGCGACGGCGGCCTGCGCGTCAGCCTCCGCCGCACCGGCTCCGGCGAGCAAGCGCATGGCCTCATGGAAGCCAAGCCCGTGCTCGGCCGCGGTCTGCTCGACCTGGCGGAAGTGCTCCAAGGTGCGCTGCATGCGTTCGGGGTCGATCTCGACCCAGCGCCCGCGCAGGAACACCAGCCCCCGACTGCCGGCGAGCAGGGTCTTCACCTCGGCGGCGCTGAGGGCCTCGCCGTCCAGCGCGATGTTCACCGCAAAGTCGAGTAGTTGATCCTGCCCGACCAGCGACGGCTTGCGTCCGCCCACCGTGGCGCTGACCGTCGCCCGCGACGGCCGGTTGGCCCGCCACTGCGCCGGCATGCGCACCACCACGCCGGCCTGCTCCAGCCGCTGGGAGTCGTTGAGGAAGGTCAGCGCCTCACCGGCGGTCCAACGCAACGGCTGGAATATCTCGCGCCGGTCAATCAACCCCTTCAGCCAGACGCAGCCCTCGGCGGCACGTTGCAGCGGAGCCAGCAGCGCGAGCAGGCGCTCCTTGTCGGCTGCCGCCGCGTACTCGCGCAAAGCTTCGCCCAGGGGCCGGTGCTGCGCTTTCCCCTGCGCCGACAGCCGGGTCGAGTAGGTGACCAGGAAGGCGAAGGGGAACTGCTCGTCCTTGCGGTTCTCGGCCAGGTGGACGTGGACACGGCCGACCAGATTCCACGCTGGGTTGCGCACTTTCAGGAACGCGCCCAGCGGCTGGTCCGAGGCTTTCAGTTCGCCATGCAGCGCTTGGTCCAATTCCAGCCACAGCCGCTCCAGCACCTCTACCGTCAGGTATTCCGCCCCGACCATCGGCGGCGCCGACCACGCCAGGGCCTGGAGCTCGCCGGCATCCGGTGCCGGCACCCGGCCCGGCAGATGCTCGGCCACTTCCGGCAGAGTGCACAGTGCGGTCAGGTAGCGTACCGCCAGATCGCGCCACCACGCCAGCACTGGCGGCAGGGCCACGCCGACCTGCTCCGACCCTAGGTCCAGCAGCATCTGGCCAGAGCCGCCGAGGCCGCTCAGCACCAGGCGCTTGGCCACTTCGAACGGCAGCGGCGGCGCATCGTCGGGCGCGATCACCGTCAGGTGACCATGCGGGGTGAGAGCGAGGGTGCTGGTGGTCATGATGGGGACGGCGGCCTGCTGCGGTAGTATGTGCGGCGCCTGATTTGCTAGGAATCGGTGGCCCGCTCCGCATCCGCATCCGCATCCGCACGAGCCAGCGGCACGCAGCCACCGACCGATGGAGCATGGGCGGCCAGTCCCTGCTCGGCAAGCGGTCGTCGCGGGTTGGGCCAGCGCATCGTTCCCGTGTTGTCGATGAAGGCGACGTCCGGCGTGTTGACCGGCCGGGACGTGTCCCAGGACCAGAAGCACTGCGCCTGGAAGCGCTGGATGGTCTCCTGGAAGCGCGCCTGGATCGCGGGCGGCACGCTGCGGACGTCATCGCGCTGCATGGTGCCTGCCTATCCGCTGCCGGTCGTCGCGGAAGCGGCGGGCGCCTTCATGCCGGCTCCTGCTACCCCTCCATCTCGCCCGCGGCTGTCGGAGCGGGCAGTCCCGCCACTACCTCGGCGTCGGATTTGTCAGCGTTGATGCAGTCAGCGATGATGTGGTCGGCCAGCTCACCGAGGTACTCGGTGAGGACCTTGTTCATCTCCAGGTACTCGGGCCACAGGTCAGCGTTCACCGCCAGTTTGCCGATCATCACGCACACCGAAGTCCGGCGCATGCGCGGGTGGCGATAGGGCCGGTAGCCCTTCGACCGGCACAGCGCGAGGAACAGGCGCAGCGACCATGGGTTGGTCAGCGAGAAGCGGAACTCGACCGGGGGGTCGGGGACGGGGCCATTCTGCGGCACTCCGTCGATGCGCTGCTGGAGGCGGTCCATCGCCGCCTGCGCGGCCTGCCGTTCGCCTGCCGTTGTGGCTCCGGCGAACAACGCCTTGATCTTGGACAGCTTTTCGCGGATCTGGGTGTCATCGGGCATGGTATGGTACGGTCGTCGGATTACGGAAAGCCGGCGCAAGCTCATGGCCATACCGGGTATCCAATGTCAGTCATTGACGGATTGTCGGTACCCAAGAACAGGCAGGCTCCAACGCCTGACCACATTCGCGGCGCCAGACCGCGGCATCCATCAAGCACATCGTCGCCCCGGCCAACGAGCAGACCAAGCGCTGGCGTGCGTTTATGGCACAGACGGAGTGAAACCGAGGAAGTACGGCACCTTGGCTGTACCTAGTCGATCCAGTTCCACGCCGGCGATCTTGGCCTGCAGCGCGCTCGACGGACCGCCGTCCAGATTGATGGCCATTTCGATCCCTGCGACGACCAAGCCATCGGCCAGTTCTTTGAGCCCAATCCTGGTGGTACGGATGACGAGGACCTGGCCGCGGCGGAGGGCGATGAGCGAACGCGGCGCCACGCTAGTGGTCGTGTTGATGCCCGAGCGACCCTGCTCGACCAGCAGCGGCCCGGTCTGGATCGCCCACGCGGCGCTGGCCGGAGGATCTGCCGTGCGGGCGATGTGCACGACCCCAGCCGCGTCGGCCCAGACGAAGCCGCTGTAGGGCGAGTCGTGGCGAGGACGCCCGGTCTGCGTCGCCCCGTTGATGAGCAGGGCGTCGGGCTGGCCCTGGGCATCGAAGTATCCGCCGTTGATCAGAACCCGTTCGGGCTTCTCTGCGAAGCGGGCGCGATCTCCAGCCTGGATGATTGCAGATGTCCAACCTGTCGGCACGGCGACCGTCACCACTTCGGCGCCGGCCATGGTGCTGGTGGAGATCGGCGAGGGTTCGGTAGCGGCCACTCCCACTCCCAGCAACAGTGCGCAGAACAGGGCCAGATTCATGACTTCTGCCGCCACAGGCGCTGACAGAGGTCGATGATGCCGGCATAGCGACCCTCGATACCGACGTAGCGCTCCAGAACGTAGAACAGGAAATAGTAGAACCGGCAGGCGGCCCACAGGCAGATCAGCAACAGGCCGAGGCGGTACCAGCGATCCTCGTGGATGATCACGCCGGCGCCGGCCATCAGCACGATGACGGCGAACATGATGCCTTTGGCCACGATCCAACGGCGGCTGGTGAGGTCACCCATGGCCGGCCTCCAGGCGCCGCACCGCGCGCAGTAGGTTGGATCGGGCCTGGGTCGAGTACCGACGGCGGAGTAGAGGAATGATAACTAGACAGGAATGATAACTAGACACACTACCTTTACCCATCACTTGCCCATACACCTGTTTTGTCCGCGATAATCTTTTTGCCCTGGGTCGCAGCGAACGCTGCTCGTGCTGTGCGGTTTCCGACTGCCACGCCCTGGAATAGGCCGCCGTCTCTGATCGCCGTCCGCCAAACAACGGCATCGATGCCAAGGCGGTCGCAGCAGGTCCGAGCAGTCGAC
>JBBQCI010000019.1:0-48130 GCA_038318565.1 Planctomycetota bacterium | reverse complement strand
GCCAGCGATGATCGCGAGGAAGTCCTGGGCCTTTAGCGAAGCGCCGCCAACCAGCGCGCCGTCGACGTCTGGCTGCGACAGGATTTCCTTGGCGTTGTCGGCCTTCACCGACCCGCCGTACTGGATGCGGATGCTGTCGGCCAGGCCACCAACCACGCCGCGCAGGACGCTGCGGACGTAGGCGTGGGTTTCCTGGGCCTGGGCGGTGGTGGCAGTGACGCCGGTACCGATCGCCCACACCGGTTCATAGGCGACGACCAGAGTCTTCAGCTGATCGGGGGTGAAGCCGGCGAGCGCGCCGGTGAGCTGAGCCTTCAGGATCTGCTCCAGCTTGCCGCCCTGGCGCTCGGCGAGGGTCTCGCCGATGCAGACAATCGGGATGAGTCCATGTTTGAGGGCGGCACCGAGGCGCTTGTTCACCGTCGCGTCGGTCTCGCTGAAGTATTGGCGGCGCTCGGAGTGGCCGAGGATGACGTACGTGGCGCCGGCGTCCTTGATCAGGACGGGGGACAGCTCACCGGTGAAGGCGCCCTTGTCTTCCCAGTGGGTATTCTGGGCGCCGACTCCGATGGGTGAACCCTTGGCGGTCTGGGCGACTGCGGCGAGGGCCAGGGCGACCGGGCACACCGCGACCTCAGCGGTGGTCGGCTTCTCGGCCAGGCCCTTGGCCAGAGCGGTGACCAGGGCGGTGCCTTCGGCGATGGTGAGATTCAGTTTCCAGTTGCCGGCGATGAACTTCTGACGGGCCATGGGGGTACTCCGGAGCGGGTGGACCGGCACGGTAAGGGGACGGGGCGTTGGTCAAATGCCTCTGGCTGCAACGCTGTGCGAGCCGCCGGTCCTTGCCCGCGACGCGCTCCGGCCACCCTACGCGACCATGCCCACCGGCACCCTCCTCGTTTCCGGACTCGGCCTGATGGGCGGCAGCCTCGCCGCCGCCGCCACAGCCGCCGGCTGGCGGGTCCTGCTGCATCACCGTCGGCCAGAGCCGATCGCCATCGCCGCCGCCCGCGGCTGGGGTCAGCCCTGCCCGACGCTTGCCGGGGTCGTCGCCGACCTTGCGGTTGTATGCACCCCGGTCGAGCACCTCGACGCCAGCGTCCGTGCGCTTGCCGCCGCCGGTGTAGGCGTGGTCAGCGATGTCGGTTCGGTCAAAGGCGCACTGTGCCGGGCCCTGGCTGATCTCGCCGGGATCTTTGTCGGCTCGCACCCGATGTGCGGTAGCCACCGCCAGGGGGTCGAGCACGCCGATCCACTGCTCTATCGCGGAGCCAGCTGCGTCGTCACGCCGGTTCCGGGAAATCCTGAGCAGTCTGTTGGGCTGGTCGAACGGCTGTGGATTTCGCTCGGCTGCCGGGTGGTGCGTCTCAGTCCGGACGAGCACGATCGCGCCGTCGCCGCTGCCAGCCATCTACCGCATGTGCTGGCCAATGCGGCTGCCCGCCGTCTCACCGCCGCGGCCGCCCCGCTGTGCGCCGGCGGCTTCCGCGACGTCACCCGCGTCGCCGGTGGCAGCACGGAACTGTGGACCGGCATCCTGCTGGCCAATCGCGCCGAGGTTGCTCGCGAGGTGCGTGCCGCCAGCACCGAGCTCAGTGCCCTGGCAACAGCGCTGGACGACGGTGACGAGGCCGCCCTGCGCACCTGGTTGGACGCCGGTCATGCCGGCCGAGCGCGCTACGAAGCGGCGCGGACCTGACATGTCGCGCTGGCAGCCCGAACCGGAGCAGAGTTTCTGGAGCTGGTCGCTGCCCTGCGGTTCGGTCTTCGGCATCGCCGTCTCGCTGCATTGGACCTTGCTGGTCATGACCGCCTTCCAGGCCTTCGGCGCGGTACGTGATGGCGTGCCCTGGTGGTGGCTGCCGATCCTGCTGGTCATCCCGCCGTTGTCGGTGCTGCTGCATGAGTTCGGCCATGCCGGGGCAGCTCGCCTGGCTGGTGGTGGCTGCGACCGCATCGTCCTGTGGATGCTTGGTGGGGCGGCGATGTGCGAGGCGCCGCCGCGCCCATGGCACCAGTTTGCGGTCGCCGCTGCCGGGCCGCTGGTCAATGCGCTGATCGCGTCCGGCTGCCTGCTGGCCCTCGCCTTCGTCGGTGGCCGTCCGGTGTGGAGCGTCGGCCAGGGCTACGCCATCGCCGGGGTGCTCGGCGCCATCCTGGCCTTTGCCGCCGCCACCAATCTGGCATTGCTGATCTTCAATCTCCTGCCGATCTACCCGCTCGATGGCGGCCGCATGGCGCGCGCCGCCCTGTGGCCGTTCGCCGGACGTCGTCGGGCCGTGCGTTGGACCCTGGTGCTGGGCTGGATCGGCGTCGCTGGGATCGCTCTGTGGGGATTACTCGGCCAGAACATCCTGCTGTTCGCTATCGCCCTGATGCTCGGGCTGGCGGTGTGGCGCGAGCAAGTGGCTGTGCGTCAGGGCTACGACCCGGAATTCGGCTCGGTCGATGCCGTGCCCGAGCGCGGCGGCACGCTGGAACGCTGGCGCGCCAACCGCGCGGCCGCTGCCAGCGAGCGCGACGAGCGGATCGCTGCCTCTGAGCAAGCCGAGCTGGACCGCCTGTTGGACAAGGTTTCGCAGGGTGGGCTGCCCGCGCTCAGCGAATCCGAGCGCCGGACCTTGCGCCAGATCAGTGAGCGTGAACGCGAAAAGGCTGGTCGGTAGGCCGGGTGTTTCTCAGCCGGAAGAGCGTCCCAATGCCTGGTAGCGCGCATACAGTGCGTCGTACGCTTTGCGATTCTTCGCGTTCGGCTTGACCGTGCGTTCGATCCGGCTGGCCATCGCCTGCTGCGCCTTGGCCATGCTGGCGTGCGCGCCGCCAGCAACCGCGCCGGCGATCGCCGAACCCAGAGCGCAGCATTGGTCACTGGCGACGATGGCGATTGGACGCTGCATGACATCGGCGCAGATCTGCATGACCAGCGGGCTCTTGCGCGCGATGCCGCCAAGGGCGACCACGCGCTTCACCGGTACGCCGCTGTCTTCGAAGCGGGTGCTGATGGCGCGCGCGCCGAACGCGGTTGCCTCGATCAGGGCGCGGAAGACGTGAGCAGGTTCGTGGCCGAGATGGAGGCCGCTGATCGCGGCGCGGGCGCGGGCGCTGGCGTCCGGCGTGCGCCGGCCGTTGAACCAGTCGAGTGCGACCAGGCCGCCGGCGCCAGGTTCCAGTTTCGAGGCCAGTGCGGTCAATGCCGGCAGGATGGCATCGGCATCGCCGCCCTTCGCGCCGCTGAGCGCGACACCGGCCTGCAGCGTCTTGCGCCACCAGGCGTAGACGTCGCCGAAGGCGCTCTGGCCAGCTTCAAGGCCGACCATGCCGGGCATGATTGAGCCGTCGACTTGGCCGCAAATGCCGGGCACCGCCGTGCTGCCGACCGACGAGACAGGAGCCATCAGCATGTCGCAGGTCGAGGTGCCCATGACCTTGGCCAGGTCGAATGGGCGCGCGCCCGCACCGACCGCACCGAGGTGCGCATCGAAGGCGCCGACCGCTACCGGCACGCCCTCGGGCAGGCCGAAGGCTTCGGCCCAGGCCGGGCCCAGGCGTCCGGCTTGCTCGTCAGCCGTGTAGGTGAGGTCAAAAAGGCGCTGGCGCAGGGCAGGTAGGCGCTGGTCGAGCGCACCGAGGAACGCCGCATCGGGCAGGCCACCCCAGCTGGCATGCCACATCGCCTTGTGGCCAGCGGCGCAGCGGCTGCGCCTGATCGCGGCCGGGTCGGTGAGGCCGCAGAGGACGGCTGGCACCCAGTCGCAGTGCTCGACCCACGAGTGCGCCGCCTTGGCGACGGTGGGGTTGACCCGGGTGATGTGCAGGATCTTGGCCCAGAACCATTCACTGCTGTAGATGCCGCCCGACCACGTGGTGTAGTCGGTGTGCTTGCCGCCGTGCGCCAGGGCATTGATCTCATCAGCCTCGTCGACGCCGGTGTGGTCCTTCCACAGCACGCACATGGCGTCCGGATTCTTGGCGAAGGCTTTGGTCAGCGCCAGGGCGGTGCCATCAGCTGCCACCGGCAGTGGGCTGGAACCGGTGGTGTCGACGCCGATGCCGCAGACGCGCAAGGCCGCGCCTTTGGGCGCCTTGGCCAACGCGTCGCGCACTGCCGCCTGCATGCTGTCGAGATGATCCTGGGGGTGCTGGCGGAACTGCTGGCGCGAGGCGTCGCAGAACGCGCCCTTGGCCCAGCGGGCGTAGGTGGAGACGGCGGAGCTCAGCTCCTCTCCGGTCTTCACATCAACGAAGAGGGCGCGGACTGAGTCGGTGCCGAAGTCGATACCGAGGGCGAGGGCGTTGGGCATGGGCCCAGCATGCTGCGTTCGACCACTCCGCCAGCGGAGCCCGGCCGAGTCGTAAGGCGGTTGACGAAATGTAGGTGCGCGCCGTCAGCGCTCGACCGTGGTCACCACCACGCGCGCCTCGGCCTGCAGAACGGCGGCTGTGGCCTTCTTCAGGCCACGGGTCTTGCTGTTGGCGGTCAGGAGGTCTTCGCTGAGGATGGCATAGCCGTCCTCGCTGCGCGTGCCCAGTTTGGCGAAGGCGGCGGTCGAGGCACTTGCCTGCAGCGTCTCGGCGCCGAACGGGGCGGAGACCTCAAACTCGTCGGGCAGCTGGTAGACTTGATTCACCTTGGATTCGTCGATGTAGAGATCGTCGAGCAGCAGGGCGCGGCGGCCGTCGGCTAGGTGGTAGACGAGGCGCAGGTGGCAGGGCCGGTCGACCCGGGCGAAGATCTGCACGCGTTCGCCGCTGACGAAAACCGGTGCGTCGTCGCCTTTGCTGGTCCACACCTGCAGCTGCATGCCGCCGCCGATCACCTCGTCGGTGCGGAAGGCCTGCTGGTCGGCAAGAGCGGCGGCGGCGTTCTGCGGTGCCACCGCCAGCCCGGTCGCACGCACGCCGGCAGTGGGCAGGGTCGCCTCGGCGGCGGCAATCATGCGACCATCATCCAGGCGATGCGCTGCAACCACGACACGCACGCCATCGGGCAGATCCCAGGTTGCGCCGAGTACCACCACCTCGGCGCCGCTGGCGGCTGCCGCATCGCGCGCCGGTCCGGCGGCACTCGCGCGCATCACTTTCCACCCAGCTGATTTCACCAACTGGCCGGCGAGCAGCTGGCTGAGATAGCGGCCGAACTGACTGGACAGGCGCGCGTCGCGCACGGTGAAGGACGGAACCACTACGACTGGCGGCTGATCGCCGGTCGTGCGCGCCAATTGGGTGGCGAGCATCCAGGCGAGGTCGTCGATGGTGGTGATGGAGCGTCCGGCCAGCCGGGCCTGGGCCGTCGCGGCACGTTGGTGCACGCTGGCGAGCCGGGCTGACAGCGCTGCATCGGCGGCCGTTGGTGCGATGCCACGGGCCAGGATCAGGTCGTCGCCGATGGTGCGCACGCTCGCCAGGATGCGCGACCACGCTGGGGCGGCATCGTTGCTGCGGCCGGCGGTCTCCTGGGCCTGGGCCTCGTCGGCCGACGCTGACACTTCGCCAAGCGCTGCTTCGGCGCGGGCGCGCAGCGATTCGGCCAGCACCGACCGTTCGACTGCGCATACGGCGTGCGCATAACCCGATTCCTCGTCGAACCACGTTTCCAGTTTGCGTAGGTCAAGCGAGACGCCGGCCACGGTCAGCGACTGATCGGAAAAAGACGACTCGAAGCGCGCTCCGCTCGATCCGGTGATCTCGACCGTCTTCGACTCAGTGACCGCCTCGACCCGCACGCGGATACTGCGAGCCAGTTCGTTCTGGGCGCTGGTGCCGGCGATCTCCAGGCACTTGGCCGGATCGCGCTCGTCGCTGGTCCGCTCCTCGGCGACGGCGCAGAGCCAAGTAGCCTCGGGGAAGGCGGCGGCGCGCCCGGCCGCGCCAACCCAGGCCGGCTTCTCGGTGGCAGGCGGCGTGGCCAGTACGTCCTCGGCCGCCAGGGTCAGGCCGAATGAGCAGAGCAGGCAGAAGAGGGCGGCGTGCATGGGCGGGTTATCGGGTGAAGTCCGACGTCGGAAGCCGGAAGTGGGTGGGTGGGATCGCTAGTACGGGTGTGCGGACATCTGGGACGGTCAGTTGCCTATTGGTATACGATAGGTACAACAATGTATACACGGAGGTGCCTCATGATTAAGACACTGGTCAAACATGGCAACAGCTGGGCGCTGATCATCGACAAGCCGATCCTCGAACTGCTCAACATCACACCCGACACCCCGCTGGAGATCTCGACCAGGGATGGGAAGTCGCTGCACATCGAGGCGACGGCTGTTCTCAGCCCAGCCGATCGGACGCAGGTCCTCGACGCCTCCCTGGCTGACATCAACAAGCGATTTGCCATGGCGCTCAAGCGGCTGGCGTCGTGACACCGACGTTCCTGACCATCGAAGAGGTCCACGTCATCCACGCCAACCAGCTGCAGTTGTATGGCGGGACTGCGGGCCTTCGTGATGTCGGGTTGCTGCGTTCGGCGTTGGCGCAACCGGAAGCGTCCTTCGGAGGACAGTGGCTGCACGAGGATCTGTCCTTGATGGCAGCAGCGTACATGTTCCACCTCGCGCAAAACCATCCGTATGTAGATGGGAACAAACGCGTCGCGGCTGTCTGTGGGTTGCACTTTCTGCATCTCAATGGCCAGTCCGTCGAAGCCGACCCCGACGCATTTGCCGACTTCGTCCTCGCGGTGGCCTCGGGCAAGGCCGGCAAAGACGACCTCGCCACCTGGCTAGGTGCCCATCTCCAGCCCTGGCGGCCGGTGCGCTGATCGTCACCCTGCAGCGAAGCCGCGCGCGCGTGCGCGCCAGGCTTGCGGCGGCAGGCCGGTGGCTTCGCGGAAGGCGGTGGCGAAGCGTTGACTGGTGGCGTAGCCGCAGGCGTGGGCGATGGCGGTCACCGCTTCGTCGCTGCGCCACAGTCGGCGCTTGGCCTCGCGCAGGCGGCGGCGACGCAGCCAGGCGGCCGGGCTGTCGCCGAGCTCGGCGCGGAAGCGCTCGTGGAAGACCGAGCGCGACAAGCCCGCGCTGCGCGCCAGTGCCGCCACCGTCGCGCGACCCTCGTCGGCACGGGCCAGGGCGCGGGCGATCGCGCGCGAAGGTTCGAGTCGCGCTACGGTCAGCGCGGTGGCGAGCAGGCGGTGCAGCGCGGCACGGATCGCCAGAGCGGCAAGCTGATCGCAGCGGTCGCACTCGTTCCACAGATCCTGCCACAGGCTGCCCAGGCGCGGAGCCGGGAACGCACGCGGGGCTGAGCGCAGCGCCGCGCTCAGAGTTGGGTCTGTTGGCGGTGCCAGCTGCAGCCAGTGCAGATCACAGGCTTCGAGGAAGCCGGACAGTGAACCGTGCTCCTCGCCCGGCCGGGTCAGGTAGCACCAGCCGGCAGCCAGCTCATGCACTTCGCCGCCAGCCCACCAGTCGGCGGAACCGCGCGCGAACCAGCACAGCTCCCAGGCCTCGGCGTGGCGATGGCGGTCGAGGCCCAGCTCGGCGGCGCCGCTCTGACTGGTTCGGCCGAGCAGTAACAGCTCGGGGATATGCGTCTCCGGCGGAAGGATAGTCCTGCGCTGGATGGTGGCGGCCATGTGCCGGATCGTCCGGCGCCGGGCCGGCACGCCAAGGGCCGGGTGCCGCTACGATGCAGGCATGACTCCTCGCGAACGCGTACTCGCCGCCCTCAACTTCGCCACCCCCGACCGCGTGCCGCGTTGCGCGTGGATCTCGTCGTGGGCCAACATCCACATGCCCGACGACGTGCGCGCCTTTCAGCAACGCTGGGCCACCGACTTCGTCGGCGTGCCGTCGCCGTACCGGCCGTCGTCCTGCCAGAAAGGCGACATGCATGCGGTCGGCACCTACGTCGACGAGTGGGGCTGCGTCTTCGAGAATATCCAGGCCGGCGTCATCGGCGAAGTCAAGGCGCCGACGGTGCCTGATCTGGCCGCCTGGCGCACGACCATGCGCCCGCCGTGGGAGACCCTGCCGAGCGATTGCGCGGCCGCCCGCCGCCAGGTCGATGAG
Organism: Planctomycetota bacterium; assembly: GCA_038318565.1. Lineage (GTDB taxonomy): Bacteria > Planctomycetota > UBA11346 > UBA11346 > UBA11346 > UBA11346. The sequence continues at coordinate 40,130 of JBBQCI010000019.1, read as the reverse complement.
GCCCACGCCTCGACTGACGGCTTCGTCATGGCGTCGTGCTGCCCGCGTCCGTGGGAGCGCTACCAGTTCCTACGCGGCACCGCCGACGCGATGGCTGACCTCGCCGAGTCGCCCGACGAGGCTGCGGCGATGATCGCCGAGCTCCACCGCTTCTACCTCGCCGAGTTCGAGTTCTGGGCCACCACCGCGGTCGACGGCATGATGTTCATGGACGACTGGGGCGCGCAGAAGGGCCTGCTGATCAGCCCGCGCATGTGGCGGCGCTTCTTCAAGCCGCTGTACCGCGACTACTGCCGCATTGCGCACGACGCCGGCAAGAAGGCCTTCATGCACAGCGACGGCGACATCACCGCCATCCTGCCCGATCTAGTCGAAGTCGGCGTCGATGCACTGAATTCGCAACTCGGCTGCATGGATCTGGCCGAGGTCACCAAGGCGGCCAAGGGCAAACTGACCTTCTGGGGCGAGATCGACCGCCAGCACGTCCTGCCCACCGGCGCCGCGGCCGTCTACGCCGAGGTGCGCCAGATCGCCGAGGCCCTCTACGACCCGCGCGGCGGCATCATCGCGCAGTTCGAATGGGGCGGCGCCTGCCGCGCCGACAGCGCTAATGCGGTGTTCGAGGCGTGGGACGAGGTTGGCGCGGTCGCGGTTTGATCCGCAAGCCTCGCCCATCCTGTCGGGGGTCCGGGCAGCGCGAGACGCTCTGAGTCTCGGCGATGATCTCGGGCGAATTGTTCCAGCCAGCCGGATTGTGCGTCAGGTAGGGCAGGATGTCGCGGAACCAGCGCCACACATTCATCGCCGAGATCGGCGCCTTCCATACCGCCGGCAGCGTGCTGATCAGGGATCTGAAGATCAGCGGACCCTGAGCCGTCGTTCAGCGCCGCGGTCCCAGCGGCCGTCGGTCCCGTCCGTGAACCTGGCGGTATTCGGAAGGGCCGACGCCCATGACCGCGCGAAAGACCCGCGAGAGGTAGGGGCGCGAGCCGAAGCCGACCGTGCGGGCGATGGCCTCCAGGCTGTCGGCGCCGGTGGCGAGGTGGTGCGCCGCCAGACGGGCGCGGTGCCGACGCAGCCATTGCACCGGGCTGAGGCCAAGGGCGCGATGGAAGCGGCGGCCAAAGGTGTCGGCACCCCAACCGCAGCGGGCGGCAAGTTCATCGAGCGACCAGCTGCGCGCTGGATCGGCCTGCATCGCGCCCAGGGCCGGGGCGAGCGCGCGTCGCTGCGGCTCGACGTGCTCGGCCACAGCTGCGTACGGAACCAGGGCGGCCAGGATTAGCGCCGCCAGGCGGGCGCTGTCTGCAGGCCCGGTTGGTTGCGGCGCGGCGGCGAGGCTGGCGAGCCAGTGCGCGCGTGTGGCGCCCGGCACCGCGATGACGGCTGGCAGCCCGGCGGGGTCGAGACCGATGACGTCGAAGTAGGCGTAGAGTTGCCGGGTGGCGCGGCGGTTGACCCGGGCGAAGCGCGTGCCGGCGGGAATCAGATACGTGGCACCGCCGACCATCGGCAGCTCGCCGTCGCGGGTGCTCAGGGTGCTGCCGCCGGTCTGGTTGCGGTACAAGGTCCAGAACAGGCTGTCTGCGCCCGGATGATCCCAGGCATGCGCCGGCAGGTCGGCCCAGCCGAGTGAGAGCATGCGCGGCAGCGGGGCAGGGGGCAGCTCGCGGAAGTCGAGCCCCTGCACGGCCGGGATGGACGGGATCGGATACCGCATGGTCGTGATCGCCATCCTGTCGCGACGCCGACGCTGCGCTAGGTTGCGCCCATGCCACGCGACACTTCCTGGATGGGCTCCCACTGGGGGCTCTTCGTCCACTACCTTGCCGACACTGCCTCGGCGCAGGCCCCGGTTACGCTCTCGGCCGAGGCCTGGAACCGCCGCGTCGACTCGTTCGACGTCGAACGCTTCGCCGCCAACGCCGCCGAACTCGGCGCTGCCTGGGTCGGCTTCACCCTCGGGCAGAACTCGGGCTACTTCTGCAGCCCGAACCCGGTCTACGACGGCCTGGTCGCGCGCCGGCCCTCGCGGCTGAGCCGGCGCGATCTGCTTGGCGAGCTCGCCGCCGCCCTGTCGCGGCGCGGAGTGCGCACCCTGGCCTACCTACCCAGCCACGCGCCCGCCAACGATCTGGAAGCGGTACACGCTCTGCGCTGCACCCCGTCCTGGGATTGCGGGCAGTGGAGCCTCGGTCCGCAGAACCTCGACCCGGCGGCCCGCGCCGCCAGCGACGAGCGCCTCAGCGTCTTCCAGGGCCACTGGCAGGACATCATCGCCCACTGGTCGAAGAGCTGGGGCGAACAGGTGTCGGCCTGGTGGTTCGACGGCTGCTATTACGCCGAGCGCATGTACCGCCATCCGCAGGCCCCGAACTTCGCCTCCTTCGCCGCCGCCGCCCGCAGCGGCAATCCAGCGGCGCTGGTGGCGATGAATGGCGGGGTGGTGGTGCCGGTGCGCCCGCAGGAGGGCTCGGACGAGGACTACTGCGCCGGCGAGTTAGCCGACCACCTGCCGGTGCCGGTGAACGGCGACTGGTCGCCGTCGAAGCCACGCGCCCTGGTCGACGGTCGCCAGCGCCACTTCTTCACCTTCCTGGGCCCGTGGTGGGGCGTTGGCCCGCAGCCGCGCTTCCCCGACGGCATGGCGGCGGGCTGGAGCTCACTGGCGACCGCCTCCGGTGCAGCCGTGACCTGGGACATCCCGGTGGCCCACGACGGCACCATCGCCGAGCCTATCCGCCGCCAGCTGGCGGCGATCCGGGAGGCTTGCCGGAAGCGCGCCCCATAGGCGCTTCAGCTGCAGATTGAACCCGCAGCGCGTTGCCGTCGCTCTCGGGAGGGTCGAGCGCCAGCTCGACCCTGCGTATCGCCAACATGGCCAACCTGTGCCAACACGGGTCGAGCCGGCGCAGCCCACGACCTCCGTGCCCAATCCGATTGCGACAGGTAGGATCAGGGATCGGCGAGAGCGAAGGCGTGGGCCATGCGGTCGCAGGCCACGGCGGACGCCCCCATCGCTCGGGCACCCTGTCGCCAGCGGCGCACCACGGACCGCATCCTGGTTATGGTGGCTGTCGCCTCCGCGTCGTTGACCCGGAAGTGGGCGGCGACACTGCGGGCCAGATCCAGGTCGATGGCGTTGTCGGCCTCAGAGACGTTGAGCGCCAAGCCCGACGCATCCGGCACCGGGTTCATGTCGTAGGCCGGCGCCAGTTCCCAGCCCTGGCCGGGCCGCAGGAGGAAGGCGTGGTTGCGGAGGTGGTCGTCGGCATTGGCGACGAGCATGTTGAAGACGATGCGACGCCAGAGTTCCGGGAGGCATCGTCCCGGTGCGGCACCGTGCTCGGTCAGCACCCGCGCCAGTTCCAGGTAGCTCACGCCGGTGTTCGCGCCGTCGCCATCCTGGTGTCCGGTCAGGGTCATGGCCGAGGCGACATGGATCCGCTTCCCCTCGGGCGTGCGATCGAAGCGCAGGCTCCGCACGAGGTGGTGCTTGTCGCCGACCCGGTCGACCAGCATGTCCGGGACGGTGATGCCGCAGGCCCGCGCGAGCGCGTTCGTGAGCGCCTCCCACAGACCCATGTCGTCCTCGTCGGTCTTGCTGGGGAATTTCGCGATCCACGTCCGTTCCGTCTCATCGGCGACCACCGCCTTGGGCCGGGCTCCACCCAGCGATGACCCTGGCGCCATCAGGAGACGCACATCCTCATCCAGTTCACCATCCGGATCATCTTCCACCTGTCGGGCCTGCGCTTCCAGGATGCGCAGGCGGGTCAGGGGCGGCACGCTGGATCCATGCGGCGCGGCGATCCATCCCCGGCCCGGCTCCCGCAGTCGCACCGCCCCCAGGCGGAGGCGGTCATCAACCCCCAGCAGGTAGTCCCATACGGTCAGACGCGCCGGCTGGGTGGTCTCCCCCCGCCGCCGCTGCTGGGCGCGCCGGCGATCCATCAGGCGGCGTCCCCAGCGGTCGGGGCTGATGTCCTGGAGAAAGCCGAATGTCGGTCGTCCCCCGGCGGGGTACTGGTCGCCCAGGTAGGCCCCCAGGCCTGGATCGATCTGACCGACGACCAGCGGCAGTTCGGGATCCTGCGTGCTGAGGTCGACCCGGATCTGGACACCGTGTTGCTGCGACGGCCCGACATGGGCCTGGCCGATCCGCAAGGGGCGAGGCTGACCGACGCCGTCGAGCATGATGTCCACGGTGGTCGGCATCATGGATGCGGCTCCTCGGGCGCCGGCTTGGACAGGATGCGGACGAGGTCATCGGTCGACAGCACACGTGGGGGCGCTTGCGATGTCGTCGGCAGAGGCTCCGTCGATCTGGCGTGCGGCTTCGACGCAGATGCCTTGGGTCCTGGTCGCGAGGCGCGCCGGTGGCTGATCTTCTCGATGAGGGGCGCATCCTGAAGATCGCGTCCCAGGGGATCGTTGGCTGCCACCTGATCGACATCGGCAGCGAGACCGAGTGCCTGGAACACGGCGAGGTAGGCCGCGATGGTCACCGTGCCTTCGCCCTGCTCGACCCGGCGCAGGGTGAATTCGGTGAGGCCGGCCCGCTGCGCCATCTGCTTCCGCGTGATCCGGCGGCGGCTGCGGGCGAGGGCGATGCGGGTCCCCAGGCTGGCCAGGGATTGCTCAACCGCCGGGAGGAGATGGGTGATCTGGCGTGCCATTGACATCAATACATGCACATAATTTTATAATTACAAGCAATCAATTGATATCAACTGAATGCATGTATCGAGGAGTCAGGACGGCAGGCCTTTCACTTCCGGCTGACTTCGACCAGATTCCGTGCTTGTGCACAGCGGCGAGGGCACACGCATTGGGTCAACGCAAACCCATGTCGGTACGGATGCCGCGGAGTCTGTCCTTCCATCGCGGCCGATCCCTATGGCGACGGCCGCATCCACCTGTTCCCGCCTGGCCCCGCGACGAGAACGTGCGCTTCCGCTTGCGCGCCCCTGGCTGCACCATCGTCGAGGCCGAGCTGCGCGGCGGGACGCTGCTCGACCTGCGCGTCACGCCAGCGGAGCGTCAGGTGGACATCGTGCTGCCGGCGGGGCTGCAGCGCAGTGACAGTACCCGCCCGTCCGGGACAGACCGGCCGCCGACATGAACGCCTCGTACTGCGCCTGCAGCGCTGCCTGGCTGAGGCGGAGGGCGCCAGGCTTTGCCGGCGGTGGCCGTGCCGCACGTGTGGATGGAGGGAGAGACGCTCGGATCGGTGCCGCCTCACAGGGGCTGAGTCGGGCGCTCTGTTTGTGCCGCGCTGCCTCGCGCTGGTAGTGCGGAGGCCAAGCGGATCTGGGGCCGGGGTCTCGCCAACTGCCGACCGACCGGTGGCTTGCAACCGGGTTAGCTGGTCACGACGGCCGAGACGCGGCGTTTTCTCCTGACCCGGGACTCCGGGCCACCCGGAGCGCCGATATGACCCAGGACAATGCGACCCCCGATGACCTCGCTGCAGCAGACCGCCTGCGGGAAGCGACGGCGCGTATCGCCCGCGAAGTCGGCACTGTCATCGTCGGCCAGGAGCAGGTGATCGAGCAACTGATCATCGCCATCCTGGGGCGCGGCCACTGCCTGCTCGAGGGCGTGCCGGGCCTGGCCAAGACGGCGATGGTGCGCGCCCTGGCCGATGCCATGGAGCTGAGCTTCCGCCGCATCCAATTCACCCCCGACCTGATGCCCAGCGACATCACTGGCACCGAAATCATCCAGGACGATCCCGCCACGGGCGGCCGGCGCCTGGTGTTTCAGCGCGGCCCGGTGTTCACGCAGATGCTGCTCGCCGACGAGATCAACCGCACCCCGCCGAAGACCCAGGCGGCGCTATTGGAAGCAATGCAGGAGCACACCGTCACCGCCGGCGGCGCCACCCACGTGCTGCCCGAGCCGTTCTTCGTCCTGGCGACGCAGAACCCGATCGAGCAGGAAGGCACGTACCCGCTGCCCGAGGCGCAGCGCGACCGCTTCATGTTCCACGTCCGCGTCGGCTACCCGACCCGCGAGCAGGAGCGCGAGATCCTCGTCCGCACTACCGGCGGCCACCACGCCAAGCCCAGCCCGTGCATCACCGCCGCCGAGTTGATCGCCTGCCAGGAACTGGCCCGCCGTGTGCCGGTGCCTGACCACGTCACCGATCTGGTCCTCGACCTGGTGCGCCGCACCCGCCCCGAGGACGCCCCCGAGGCGGTGAAGGGCTGGATCGAATGGGGCGCTGGTCCGCGCGCCTGCCAGACCCTGATGGTTGGCGCCAAGGTGCGCGCTCTGCTCAAGGGCCGGCACCACGCCAGCCGCGAGGACGTCCTCGCCCTGGCCCATCCGGTGCTGCGCCACCGCCTCAAGCCAACGTTCCATGCCGAGGCCGACGGCATAACCGTCGACAAGATCATCGACACGCTGCTCGCCGGCCTCGCGCCGCAGGCCGTCGCGGCGGTCTGAGGCGATGCCCGGAATCGCCGATCTCCTGCCGCCGGACGACCTCGCCGCCCTGGAACGGGCGATGGTCGCCGCCCGCGTCCTGGTCGAGGGGCCCTCGACCGGCAGCCACCGCTCGCCCAACAAGGGTGCCTCGATCGAGTTCCGCCAGCACCGGCCGTACACGGTCGGCGACGAGATCCGCCGCATCGACTGGAAAGCCTTCGCCCGTCTCGACCGCTTCTTCATCCGCGAGCACGAGGACGAGACCAGCCTGCGTGCGACCATCGTGCTCGATTCCAGCGGCTCGATGGGCTATGCCGGCCGCGGCGGGCGCAGCAAGCTCGACCACGCCGTGCGCCTCGCCGCCGGCCTCGCTTATCTGCTCATCGGCCAGGGCGACAGCGTCGGGCTGGCGGTGGCCGACACCGCCATCCGCAGCCTGGTGCCGGCGCGCTCGGGCCCCGGGCACCTGCACCACATCGCCGACGCCCTGGCCAAGGCGCGACCCGGCGGCGAGACCGCGCTGTCCGCGACCATCGATCGGGTCGAGGTCCGCCTGAAGCGCCGTGGGCTGGTCGTGCTGATCAGCGACCTGATGGACGACGCCGAACCGCTGCTGCGCGCCCTCGCCCGCCTGCGCCACGCCCGCCACGACGTTGCCGTCCTGCAGGTCCTCGACCGCGACGAGCTGGAATTCCCCTTCGCCGGCTGGACCCGTTTCGAAGGCCTTGAACGCGCCGAGGAGACGGTGGTCGATCCGGCGCACCTGCGTTCTGCCTACCTGCAGGCACTGGCCGCCTGGCGTGGCGAGCTGGCCGACGGCTGCCGCCGCCAGCGCATCGACCTGACTACGCTGGCCAGCGACGAGCCGTGCGGCCGCCAGCTCGCCGCGTGGCTCGGCACGCGCGCTGCGGCTTAGGCTACGATGCTGTTCCTTAACCTCATCATGCTCGGCGGCACCTTGGCAGCGGCGGTGCCAGCCACCCTGCACCTGTGGGCGAAGAGCAAACCACGCACGGTGCGCTGGGCCGCCATGCACCTGCTGCGTGGGGCCGAGGCCAGCCAGAGCCGGCGCATGCGCATCGAGCAGCTGATTCTGCTGCTGCTGCGCATCCTCATCCCGGTGGCCATGGCTCTGCTCATGGCTCGCGCCACCCTCACCGGCGAGCAGATGCTGGCCGGCGACAAGCCGGTGTCGTTGGCGGTGCTGCTCGACGACTCGGCCTCGATGCAGGCCGCCGGTCGCGGCCAGGCCGCTAACGAGGCGGTCGCCGCCGTGCTCCAGGCCCTGCCGCGCGGTAGCGACGCGGTGGTACTACCGCTGTCCGGCCTGGGCGAGGACCCGGCCTCGGCCACCGATCTCGCCGGCCTGGCCAAGCGGGTGCGCGCCGGCGCGCCCGGCGACGCCCCGGCCGCTGTGCCGCTGCGCCTGGCCACCACCACGCCGTTGGTCGCTGGGATGGCGCGGGCCGACCGCCTGGTGCTGCTGGTCAGCGACCTGCAGACCGGTTCGTGGAGCGACGCCGAGTCCGACGCGCGCCGGCGGCTGGGCAAAGCGCTCGCCGATCTGCCGTCCGGCCCACGCCTGGCTCTCCTGCCGGTGCCGTCGGGCCAGCCGTCGAACCTGGTGGTCGGCAGCATCAGCGTCGACCGCGAGCTGATCGGCCCCGGCCAGCCGCTGCGTTTGCGCGCTAGCCTAGCCGCCTTCGGCCCGCAGGGCTTCCCCTCCATCCGCCTGCGCCTGTTGCTCGACGGCAGCGAGGTGGCTACGGCCAGCGCCGAACTGCCCGCTGGCGGCAGCACCGAAGCGCTGTTTCCCTGCACCATCACCAAGGCCGGCAGCCACGTCCTGGCGGTCGAGGCGAGCGCCCCCGGCGACAGCATCGCTGCTGACAGCACGGCACGTCTCAGCGTCGCGGTCACCGAGCAGGTGCCGGTGCTGCTGGTCGACGGCACCCCGGACCCCGCGCCGCTGGCGGGCGGGACCGCTTACCTCGAACTCGCTCTCGCCCCGCCTGCCGGCTCGCCTGGGCTGCTTCGCGCTACTACCGTGCTGGCCACCCGCCTCGACGCTGCGTTGCTGGCGGCGAGCAAGGTCGCGGTGCTGGCCAACGTACGCAGCCTGCGTGACGAGCAGGTCGCCGCCCTGACCGCTTTCGTCCACGCTGGCGGTGGCCTGCTTGTCTTCCCCGGCGACCGCTGCGACGCTGGTTGGTACGCACGCAAACTCGGCGAGGTGCTGCCGGCCAGCCTCGGTGCGGTGGGCAGCGGGCGGCCGGCCGGCATCCTCGCCCGCCGCCACGACCATCCCGCCTTGGCGCTGTTCGACGATCCGACCCGCGCCTCGCTCGGCGGCGTCGAGGTACGCGCGTGGTTCCAGCTGACCCCGGCCGCTGGCGCGACCACTCCGCTGCTGCTGGACAACGGCGCACCGCTTCTGGCCGAGCGCCGCCACGGCGAGGGCCGCGTGCTGCTGTGCGCCACCGCCTGCACCCCGGCCTGGTCGAACCTGCCGCTGCGCCCGGCCTTCGTGCCGCTGGTCCACGAGCTGACCGCCTGGCTGGCGGCCACCGTGACCCCGCCGCGCAATCTCGCTCCCGGTACGCCGTTGCTCGCCGCCCTGCCGGCCGCCGGCGGGACCGCCACGCTGCTGACGCCCAACGGCCAGCGTCACGAGCTGCCGGTGAAACCGCGCGACGGCGGTGGCGCAGTAACCTGGCCGGACACCCGTCAGCCTGGCGTCTACGCTGTCACCGGCCAAGGCACGACCATTTCCTACGTCGTCCAGGGTTCCGCCAGTGAGCACGATCCGGCGGCCTTCGACCACGCGGGAGCGGTGCGCGTCGCTGGCGAACTTGGCGCCACCCTGGTGTCCAGCGCGGAGGAACTGCTGACCCACGAGCGGCAGCGGCGCAGCGGGGTCGAACTGTGGCCATGGTTCTGGGGCCTGCTGCTGGTCCTGCTGTTTGCTGAGATCGCCATGATCGACCGCATCGCCGCGCGTCCGGGCGCCGCCGGAGGCAGGCCATGAACGCCAGCCTCGCCTTCGCCGCCCAGCTCGGGCCGTGGCCGGTGCTGCTGCTCGCCACCGCCCTCGCCGCCCTGGCATGGTGGTGGTACGCGCGCCGTTGCGCCGCCCGCGGCGCGGCGCGCCTGCTGTTGCCCGCACTGCGCGCCGCCGCTGTGTTCCTCGCCGTGACTCTGGCCGCCCAGCCCATGCTGACGGTACGCAGAACCGAGGGCGCGGTCGGTCGCGTCGTCTTGGCGCTCGACGCTTCGGCGAGCATGGGCGTGGGCGACGCCGCTACGCCGACATCGCGCTGGCAGCGCGTGGAAACGGAGCTGTGCCGCGGCGGCGATCCGCTGCTCGCCCGCCTCGCTGGCGCCTTCGACCTCGACGTGCTGCGCTTCGACGGCGCCCATGCGCGGGTGGTGTGGTCGTCGCGCCTGGCGGCCACGCCGCAGCCGCCGCCGATCGACCTCGGCGGCCCGGCCGAGGGTCGCTCGTCGGACCTCGCCGCCCTGGTCGCCGCTGGCGAAGGGCCCGGCCCGGCACCGACCGCCGTGGTCGTGGTCAGCGACGGCCGTCGCACCGCCGGCGGCACGCCGGTAGCCGCCGCCCGCGTCCTCGCCGGCCGCGGCGGCACCGCCCTGCACCTCGTCGCCATCGGCGATGAGCGCGAGCCGGCCGACGCCGCCATCGAGGCCATCGAGGTGCCCGAGCAGGTCCACGTCCGCGACCGCCTCGCCGGCGCCATCCGCTTCAAGGACAACCTCGCCGTCGGTACGCCGCTGGTGGTCAAGCTGCGCTCCGGCACGGTCGAGCTCGGCTCGTGGCCGCTGCGCGGCACCGGCGAAGGGGCACGCATCCTGCCCTTCTCGGTCGATCTGGCCGCCGCCGTCGCCGCCGCCCTGACTGGCGACGATGCCACCGTGCGCAGCGGCCTGCTGCTACCACTGCTCGCCACAGTCGAGGTCGAGGGCGGCGATAGCCAGCCAGCCAACGACCGGCTGGAAGGCTGGGCGCGCGTCGCGCTGCAGCGCCGCGCGGTGCTGCTCGCCGATGACCGGCCGCGCTGGGAATGGCGCTTCCTCGACGGTTTGCTCGGCCGCGACGAGCAGTGGGAGCTCAGCTCGGCGCTGGTGGACGATGGCAAGCTGCGGCGCGGTGCCGGTGCGGTGCCGGAGACGCGCGACGGCTGGATGGCCCTCGACGTCGTCGTGCTCGGCGACCTCGACCCCGCTCTGCTTGGCATCGCCAGCCTGGGGTGGCTGCGCGAGTTCGTCGAGCTGCGCGGCGGCGGTTTGGTGCTGATCGACGGCCGCGAGGGCCGCCTCGCCACCCTCGCCGACGGCCCAGCGGCGGCGCTGATGCCGGTGCGCCGCGGAGCCGGCACGCTGCGCGCCGCCAGCCTGCGCACCACTGCCGCCACCGCCCAGGCACCGTGGTTGCAGCTCGACGCCGAGCCGCTGGCCGACGCGACGAAGTGGGCCGCGCGCACCCCGCCCGAGGCGCTTGCGCTCGCCGAGGCCCTGCCCGGGGCCGAGGTTGTGCTGGAAGCCCTCGATGCCTCGGGCGCGGCGCATCCGGCGGTGGTGTCGCGGCGCTTCGGCGCCGGCCAGGTGGTGTGGATCGGCCACGGCGAATCCTGGCGTTGGCGCGCCACCGGCGGAGCCCAGGCGACGTCTCAGCTGTGGAACCAGTTGCTGCGCGCCGTCGCCGAGGAGCCCTACGCGGTCAGCACGCCGCGCAGCGCCTTCGATCCGGGCGGCCCGCGCCTGCAGCCGGGGCAGCGCCCGCTGATGCGCGCCCGCTTGCGCGACGCTGGTGGCGCTCCGCGCCTGGGCGCCAAGCCGGTGCTGGTGGTGCAGCAGGCCGGCAAGAGCCTAGCCCGCGTGCCGCTGGCCGAGGACGGCGCCGGGATGTACCGAGCGCAGGGCCCGGCCCTCGCCGCCGGCCGTTACGAGGTGCGCCTGGCTGCCGACGGTGGCGAGCCCGAAGGCCCGGCCACCATCCTGGTGGTTGACGCCGCCAGCGACGGTGAGTTGGCGCACCTCAGCTGCGACCGCGTCGGCCTGCAGGCCGTGGCCGAGGCCGGCGGCGGCAAGCTGTGGAGCGAGGCCGAGCTGTCCGCCATGGTCGAGGCCCTGGTCAAGGATAAGGGCCAGCGCGCGGTCGAGCGCACCACCGCGCTGTGGACCAGCTGGTGGTGGTTCGGCGCTATTACCGGCCTGCTCACCATTGAACTCCTCCTCCGCCGTCGCCAGGGCCTGCCATGACCGAGCAACCGCAGATCCTGTCCGACGCCGAGGTCATCGCCGCCTTTCTGGCCGCGGCCGACCGTCGCCGCCGCCGCCTGCAGCTGCTGCGCGCCTGCGCCGCCGGGGTTGTCGCCGGTGGCGGCGCTCTGGCCCTGGCGTCGGTGGCCGACCGTCTGCTGGTCATCGACGAGGGCTGGCGCTGGGCCTACGCCGCCGGGGTGTGGGGTGCGGCCGCCACCGCCGCCTGGCGTGGTGGTTTGGGCTCGCTGCTGCTGTCCTCGGGCAGCGAGGCCATTGCCGGCCTGGCCGAGGCGCGTTTGCCGCAGCTGCGCGACCGGCTGCTTGCGGCCCATCAGCTCGCCGGTCCCGGTGACGGTCGTGACTCGCCGGCCCTGCGCGCCCACCTGCGTGCCGAGGTTGCGGCCGAGCTGCGCCCGCTGCGCGCCGACACCCTGCTGCCGATGGCGCTGGTGCGGCGCATCCTCCTCGCCGCCGGTTTGGCCATCGGGGCGCATGGCGTCCTCAGTCTGTGGCCCGGTCTGTCCTGGTCGGAGCTGGTGACGCGCGCGGCGGTGCCGTGGCTCGACCGCGACCGCGTCTCCAGCCTGCGCATCCGTCTGCTGGAGCCGATCGCGTCGCGCAGCGTGGTGCCGGCGGGCGATCCGGTGGCGGTGCTCGCCGAACTGTCTGCCGCGCCGGCGGAGGGGGCGTGGATCGAGGCCGACGGCGGACGCATCGCGCTGGAACGCCGCGATGACGGCCGCTGGGCCGGGCAGCTCGCGGTCGGCGACAAACCGCTGTCGTTCTGCGTCCGCGCCGGCGACGGGCTTACCGCCGCGCACCTGCTGGTGCCGCTGCCGCGGCCGCGTCCTGGCCCAATCAGCCTGGTCATCACCCCGCCGGCCTACACCGGCCTGCCGGCGCGCACGCTGGCGGCCGAGCGGCCGGAGATCGAGGCCCTGGTTGGCAGTCGGATCGAGCTCGCCATCACGCCCGACCAGGCGCTGACCTCGGCCGAACTCATCCTCGGTCTTGATGGCGGCGCCAGCAGCATCGCGCTGGCTGGTACCGCCGGCGTCCATCGCGGCTCCTTCGTTCTTGAACGCAGTGGCACGGCGCGCCTGCGCCTGGTCGCCGCCGCCAGCGGCTTCGCTTCGGCTCCCGGCGGCGACGCCGAGATCCGTGCCATTCCCGATCTGGTGCCGACAGTGGTGTTGAGTCGGCCGACCGGCGAACTGGTCGCGCCGGGCGACGAGTTGCTCATGCTGGAGGGCGAGGCCGACGACGATGTCGGTCTGGCCACGGTCGGCTGCGAGGTGCGCAGCAACGGCGGCGCCTGGCGCCTGCTGGACGGCATTGCGCCCACGCGCCCCGGCGCCTGGCCGCTGCGCGAGCGTCTCGATCTGCTGGCACTGGGCGCGGTACCAGGCGACCGCATCGAGGCGCGCCTCGTCGCCATCGATCGCAAGGGTTCGCGGGCGGAGAGCGCGACGCTCGCCGTCACCGTCGCCACGCAGGGCTATCCGGCGACGCGCCTCGCCGCCGCCGAGGCGTTGGAGGGCCTCACCGTCCTCGCCGGCGACGCCGCCCGGCGCGCCAGCCTGGCCGTACCCACCGCCGAGGCCTGGACCAAGGCCGAGGGCGACGGCCGCCAGGAGGAACTGGCTCATGACGCCGCCCTGGGCGCAGTGCGTCAGGTGCTGGGCAACACGGGAAGCATGGTACGCAGCCGCCTCGGCGGCATGCGCGGCGGCACGGCCGATGATCTGGTGCTGGTCGGCCGCGCGGCGCGCCGCCTCACCGACCGCGCCGTCACCGGCCTGCGGGCCGACGCCAGCTCCCGCGCCGGCATTGCCGCCACCGGCAACAGCGAGTTCGCCGCCTGCCTGGCGGCGCTGTCCGCCGCCGAGGCCGCTGACGTCGCCCTGGGCGATCTGCAGCGCCTCGACCGCGACCAGGACGACGCCCGCGTCCTCGCCGCCAGTGGCGGTGGCGAGCGCAGCCGCCGCCGTCTGGCCGCCGCCGCGGTGCAGGCCGGCATGGTCGGCAGCATGCTTGAGCGCATCGCCGCCCGCGTCCCGACCAGTGCCGCGGCGGTCACTGCCCTGATGGCCGGCCTGACGGCGGCGCGTCAGGACACCGCTCAGATCCGTGCCGAGGGTGTCTTCGAGGGGGCCTATTTCGCCGGCCGCTCCTTCGCCCAACGCCGCCTGGTGCGGGCTGACGCGCAAATCCGCTTCACCGACCAGCAGCCGGTGATGCCGGGCCTGGCCTGGCAGGAGATCAGCGTGCGCTGGCTCGGCCAAGTCAAGCCGCCGGCGCCCGGCACATGGACCGTGTTCACCCGCAGTGACGACGGCGTGCGCTTGTGGCTGGGCGGCAAGCTGGTGATCGACAACTGGACCGACCATGGCCCGGCCGAGAATACCGCGGCCATCGTCAGCGACGGTTCGCCCATCGAGGTGCGCCTGGAATACTACCAGGGCGGTGGTGGCGGCCTGATCGAGTTCGACTGGCAGGGACCTGACGGCAAGCGCCAGCCAGTCGCCGCTTCCGGTGGCGGTGAACAGTCCGCCATCGCCGGCTTCCAGCAGCGCCTGCGCGCCCTGCAACGCGAGCTGATCCCGTTGGACGCCAGCCTGCTGAGCGCGGCGGCCGACGCGCGCCGCCGGCTCGCCATCCTCGCCGGTGACGAGGCCGCCGACCTGGCTGCGCCAGCCGCCACCCGCGAGGCGGCGTCAGCGATCAGCGCCCGTCTGGCTGATGCTGCGACTCTGGCCGAATCGCGCGCCGACGCCGATGCTCAGACCGTTGCCAACCTTGCCCAAGCTGCCGCCGTGGTCGCGACGGTGAAGCCGCAGGCCGACACCGCGGCCCTGGCTGCCGATCTTGCCGCCCTCGCCGCCGAGCAGCGCACCGAGCAGACCAGCGAGGCGATCAAGCGGGCGCAGACAGCGCCATCTGCCCTGGCCGCCGCCGAGGAACTGCTGCGCGCCCGTCCGGCAGCCGACAGCGCAATGGCGAAAACCGCCGCTGCGCTGCTCGCCGATGCCATTGCTGGCCGTGAACCGGATCAGGCCACGCGCGACGCCTTGGCGGCAGCGCGCACAGCTGCCGAGAACGAGCGCAAAGCCGCCAGCGAACAGGCTGCCGCAGCGCGCAAGCGGCTTGGCGACACCGCCCCGGTGCTGGCCGAGCGCCTCAGCGAACTAGCGCAAGAATCCGCTGCAGCGGCCACGATGACGCAGGAGACATCCGGCGACCTGGCCGCGGCCATGGCCGCGGCGCATCAGCTGGCCGAGCGCATCGAGGCGGTCCAGCGCGACTTGCACCGCGACGCCAACCAGCACGACAACGGCGATGCGGCTGACCGCAAACGCGCCCGCGACGCCGACGGCGCCGCGGCGCTGCTCGCCCAGCCGCCGCCGCGCGCCGAGGAACTACTCCAGCGCGCTGCCGCTGCGTCCGATGAGCGCACGCGCAAGGAGGCCATCGCCCAGGCCGCGGCGCAGCAGGCCGCTCTCGCAGCCGATCTTGACCTGGCGGCGCGGCACTGGCGCGCTCTGGCCGAGGGCAAAGACCCTGAACCGACCCGGGCCGAGCTGCGCCGGCGCGAAGCCGAGACCGGCGTGCAGGCCCAACTTGATGCCGCTGCCGCCGAGCGTGACCACCTCGCCGCTCTGGCCGAGGCCAACCGCGAACAGGCCCAGACCGGCCTGGCCGAGGCGTTGCGCGACGACCCCGCGATGCAGCGCGAGCTGAGCAGCCTGGCCGAGGCCGCAGCGCAGGCGGCGCAGGAGAAGGCGCAGGCAGCGGCCGCACAGGAGCAGGCTCTGGCCGATAAGGCGCGGGCCGAAGCCGAGGCGCGGGCGGCGCAGCGTCAGGCCGCGACCGCGGCCCAGGGCACACTCGCCGAACAGGCGCGCAAGCTCGCCACCGCAGTACGCGAGCAAGCCGCCAAGAGCGACGCGGCGCCTCAGGCCCGGCCCGACCTTGATGCGGCCGCCGCCGACCTCGACCGCGGCGCCGCCGCTCCCGATCCTGCCGCCGCCGCCCAGGCCGCGACCAAGGCGGCCACAGAACTGGATGCCGCCGCAGCGCACATGGAGGAGGCCGCCGCGCCGCTGCAGCAAGCGGCCCAGCAGCGCAACGCAGAGGCCGAAGCCGCCGCCACCAAACGTGAGGCCGCTGCGCGTGCGGCCGAAAGCGCCAAACAAGCGGCGCAGACCGCGGCCCAGGCAGCCGAGGCCGCACGCACCGCGGCCGAGGCGGCGGAGCGTGCCGGTGACGCCGCCAAGGCCGAGGCGGATCGCGCCCAGACCACCGCCCAGACTGCCGCGACCGATCCGACCGCCGCTGCTGCCGCCAAGGACGCCGCGGACAAGGCTGCTGCCGACGCCGCCAAGGCAGCAGAAGCCGCCGGGGCAGCCCAGGCCCAGGCCGCCCAGGCCGCCACTGGCGCCGCGCAGGCCCAGGCGCAGGCGCAGAACGCGGCAGCGCAGGCCGAACGCGAGCAGGGTGCTGCGGCGCAGGCCGCGCAGGCCCAGGCGCAGGCCGCCGCCGCGCTCGCCGCCCAGCCGAAGGCGGCCGAGGCACGCGGCAACGCCGCCCAGGCCAAGGCCCTCGCTGCTGCTGCCCAGGCCCAGGCTGCAGAAGCCGCGGGACAGCAGAGCCGCAACCAGGGAGTGGACGCGCAGCTGGCCGGCAGCCAGCAGACGGCCGCGGCGCAGGCGGCCGCGGCAGCGACCGAGGCGGCGCGGGCAGTGCGGCACCAGGAGCGCCTGGGCCAGCGCGACCCGAGCATGGCCGCCAGCGCCGCAGCGCTGGCGCAGGCGGCCCAGCAGCAGGCTGCGCCGTTGGCCGCCCGCCTCGCCGCCGGTGAGCAGCCGGCCGCCGAACTCGCCGCTGCCGCGCAGGCCCTCAGCAACGCGGCCAAAGGCATTACCGAGGCGATGGCGTCAGCGCCGTCATCACCGTCATCACCGTCATCACCGTCATCACCGTCATCACCGTCATCACCGTCATCACCGTCGCCAGCTGGCGCCCCTGGCCCCGCCACTCCGGCCCCCGGCCGCGATGCCGCCACCAGCCAGGCGATGGCCCGCGCCCTCGATGCCATCGACGCTGGTGCCGCGCCAGCCGCCGCCCTGGCCGAGGCCCGCCAGGCCCTGGGCCAGGAGCGCGCTGCCGCCCGCCGCGCCAGCCGCCCCGGTGCGCCGTCGTCCCAGGGCTCCACCGACAACGATCGCGAAGCCGGAAATTCGGGCACCGCGCCAGCCGCCGCCGCCCGGCCCATCGACTGGGGCCGGCTGCCCAAGGAGCTGGCGCGCGAACTCATCGACGGCAACCGCGAGGCCGTGCCCGAGGAGTACCGTCGCCAGGTCGATGGCTACTTCCGCGCCATCGGCGAAAAGGCCCAGGAGAAGCGATGATCCGTCCCATCCTCCTCCTCCTGCTGACGCTCGCCTTGCTGACTGCCGGCGAGCCGCCGATCGACCCGGCAGTGCAGGCCGCCTGCCGGCGCGGCGCCGAGTGGCTGGCCGCGAAGTGCAACGCCGACGGCATGGTCAGCGCCGGTCAGGGTAAGCAGACCGCGACCACGGCTCTGGCCGCGCTGGCGCTCGCCGGGGTCGGCGTCGTGCCGACCTCGCCGGGAGCGCAGGGCGCCGCCGCCGGCCGCATGCTCACCTGGCTGCTGGATGACAAGCGCTGCGATGCCAACGGCTTCTACGGTTGGCCGGACGGTTCGGCGATGTACGGGCACGGCATCGTCTCGCTCTACTTCGGTGAACTGCTCGGCATGGGCAACGATGCCGCCACCGACCGCCGCATCCGCACCCGGCTCGACAGTGCCATCGCCGTCATCCTGTGGTCGCAGGCGCGCAAGAACCGCGACAACCGCGACCAATTCGGTGGCTGGCGCTACGCCCCGAATTCCGCCGACAGCGACCTGTCGGCGACGGTGTGGCAACTGCTGGCGCTACGCGCAGCAAAGCAGGCCGGTCTGCCCATCGACCGCAAGCCGATTGATGACGCGGTGCAGTACCTGCAGCGCTGCTACCGCGCCGACCGCGATGCCCAGGGCAAGCCGTTGCAGGCGGTGACTGCCTGCGCCTACCAGCCCGGCCAAGCCCCAACCTATGCCATGGCCGCTGCCGGCCTGCTCTCCTTCCAGGTCGCCGGCGCCTACGACATGCCCGAGGTCGCGGGCAGTGTCGCGTGGCTGAAGACCTGCGAGATCAAGCCCGGCATGCCGTGGTTCTACTACGGCACCTACTACTACAGCCAGGGCATGCATCAGGCCGGCGGCGCCTACGCCGAGCAGGCGTGGAAGCAGACTTCTGATCTGCTGCTGCCGCTGCAGAAGGAGGACGGTCGCTGGGAATCAGGCTGGGAGCACGAGGCAGCCGCTGGGCCGGTGTACTGCACCGCCATGGCCATGCTGGCGCTGGCCGTGCAGCACCGCTACCTGCCGATCTACCAGCGCTGATCCGTGTCGCTGGGGTGGATCCTGACATGCGGCGTCGCGTCACGCTGCAGTGCTGAAGCTCCACGTTCCACTGCCCACCGTGTAGATTGCGTGCGTGGCAGTGTCGCGCAGGTGCTTCGCCCCGTCGGCACCGACGACCGCCGTGGCGCCGAGCACGGTTGGGACGTGCACCTCGGCAGTGCAGTTCGGCGGCACGGTGACGTGCAGGTTGAACCGCGCGTCGTCGAGCCACCAGCGGCTGGCGGCGGTGCCGCGCAGGCTGCGGTAGCTGCACGAGGCATGACGGCAGTGGCCGCCGGGCACCGGACGGACAACCAGCTTCTGGAAGGCGACGTCGTCCTCGGCGCGGTCGAGGCCACCGATCGTGCTGTACATCCACTCACCGACGGCACCGAAAGCGTAGTGGTTGTAGCTGTTCATGTTGCCGACGTTGACCGGGCCGGTCTCCGGGCTGTAGGTGTTCCAGCGCTCCCACATGGTGGTGGCGCCGTTCTTCACCGTGTACAGCCAGCCGGGGTAGGTCTCACTGGTCAGCACGCGCCAGGCGACGTCGTCGCGCCCGGCCTGGGTCAGCGCCGGCAGCAGGCAGTAGGTGCCGAGGAAGCCGGTATTGAGGTGCCAGCCGTGCTTTTCGACCCCGCGCACCAGATGGCGCGCAGCCTCGGTGCCGTCCATCAGCCCGGCGCGTAAAGCGCAGGCGTAGGACGCTTGGGTGTCGCTGCTGTGGCAGCGCCCGGTGGTATCGAGATGCTTGGTGCGCCACGCCGTGCGGATGCGCTCGAAGCGGGCTTGGTGGTGGCGCTGCTCGTCGGACTTGCCGAGGGCCTGTGCCATCTCCGCCATCAGGCGGTGCATCCAGGCGTGGTAGATCGGGCCGAGTACCTCGTTCGGCGTCTGCGGTGGCGGGCTGACCCAGTCGCCGAAGCTCCAGTCAACATTCAGATCGCCTACCGCGGTGCGGTCCCGCTGGTCGAGGTACCGGCGCATGCCGGCCCAAGCGCGACGTACCGTGTCGAGGTCGCCATACAGCCGCCACAACCACCACGGGATGATCACGCCGGCGTCGGCCCAGCCGAAGCGGCCCTTGTCGACCGGTGCATTGGTCGGGGCGAAGTCGGGGAAGCCGCCGTCGGGATGCTGCGCGTCGAGCATGTCGTCGACGTACTTCCCGTAAAATGTGGCGCAGTCGGCGTTGTGCACTGCAGTGCGCACGAACACTTGGGTGTCCGCCGTCCAGCCGAGGCGCTCGTCGCGCTGTGGGCAGTCGGTGGGGATGGAGACGAAGTTGCCGCGCTGGCCCCAGCGCACGTTGGCCTGCAAGCGGTTGAGCAGCGGATTGTCGCACGTGAAGGTGCCGCGGTCGGCGGTGTCACTGCCGTAGACCACGGCGCTGATCTGCTCCATGGTCAGGCCGGCCGGTACGCCGCGGATCTCGGCAAAGCGGAAGCCGTGGAAGGTGAAGGTGGGCAGGACGTCGTCGTCGCCGCCCGAGCAGATGTGCTCATCGATGGCCAACGCGCTGCGCAGGTTCTCGGTCCACACCTCGCCCTGCAGGTCGAGGACCTCGGCGTGACGCACGATCAGCCGCGTGCCCTTGGGCGCACGCAGACGCAGGCGCACCGCGCCGACCAGATTCTGACCGAAGTCGACAATGACGCGGCCGGGGCCCTTCTCGGTCAGGGTGCGCGCCGGCAGCTCCATCAGCTTGCGCACCGGTTCGTCGGGCTGGGCCTGCAACCGCCCGGCTGGGCCGGGCACGGCAACCGGTGTGCGCCAGTTGCCGGCGCTGCGCGTCAGGTCGGTGGTCTGGCCTTCCATGAGGTCGGCGAGGCGCACCGGGCCGGTACCGGCCTGCCAGCCGCCGTCGGCGGTGGAGACCACCTCGCTGCTGCCGTCGGCGTAGTCGATGTGCAGGGCCAGCTTCAGAGCCTTGCTGGAGCCATACCAGCTGCAGCCATAGGGCGTGGCGAGGTGGCCGCTCCACCAGCCGTCACCGATGGTCGCGGACAGCTCACGTTCGCCCAGGGCAAGCAGGTCAGTGACATCGTAGGTCTGGTAGTGGATGCGCGTGCGGTAGTCGGTCCAGCCTGGCGCCAGTACGCGGTCGCCAACTGGTTTGCCGGCGATCGCCAGTTCGTAGGTGCCGCAGGCGGTGGCGTAGATCCGCGCACGCCGCACTGGCTTGGCGACGCGCACAGTGCGGCGCAGCACCAGGGCAGGCAGTAGACGATCGGCGAGGTTGCGGCGATCGTCAGCTGGCCACGGTCCGGCACCGAAGGCGCCGACGTCGCTGGTGGTCGCCCAGTCAGCGGCGCCGGCGTCGTCCCAGTGCGCATCGCTGCCGGCCTTGACGAGGAAGCGGCCGCGCCAGGCGGGCTCGCCAGTGCCCAGTCTCAGTACCGTGCCGTCGGCCAGCTGCACCACCAGCAGGGCGATGCAGGCGCTATCGGCGTAGTGGAAAGTTCGCACGGCGACATGATTCGCCCCTGGACGCAGCCAGGCGGTGATGTCGTAGGCCATGACGCAGGAGCGCGGCAGGTGGGCACAGCTGTCTGGGCGGACGCCGTTGACCGACAGATACTTGGTTAAGCCGCAGCTCCACGGTGTGTCGTGGCCGTCGCCCAGCAGGTGGATCATGGCATTAGCGATCTGGGCCCCGGCAGGCAGCTCGAAGCGCACGCCATAGCAGCCCAGTTCACGCACTTCGCCGAGTGGCCGCACCCACTTCGCACACGCCAGGGCGATGCGCTCGTCGTCGCCCTGCGCCTTGGCCGACAGCCACGATCCGACGAAGCCGTTCACATCGAAAAACGCGGTTTCGAACCACGCAGGGGTGCTCCACGGACCTTCGAGCCCGCTGCCGTCCCACACACGCACGCGCCAGTGGTAACAGGTACGTGCCGCGAGCGCCTTGCCAGCGTAGCTGATCGCGATCTGCGCATCGCCAGCAGTGCGGCCGGAATCCCACAGGTCGGCCTGTCCAGGTGCGCTGCCTACCTGGACCTGCCAGGCCGCCTGCATGGCGTTGCGGCCACCGTCGATCAGACCCCAGCCGAAGCGTGGCGACGGCACGTCGATGCCGAGCGGATCGGTGCGGTATTCCGTGTGCAGGTCGATGGGGCGGAGGGCGGTCGTCATGGGCAGATGCTCGCGGCGATGAGGTATCGGGGCAATCCTCGGACTGCATTGGTCTATTAGCACGATGTTGATCGCAGGGATCCGTTCGGATACTCGCCTGACATGGCTGCCCGGCTTGCCGACCACCCCTACATCATAACCAGCCTGGAGTATCTGCTGCCGACGCGCGGACTGCCGTTGTTCAGCAACCGGCCCCGGCATCAGGATCCAACGCCCTTCCACGATCACGATTTTGTTGAAGTCGCCGTGGTCCACGCCGGCGATGCGGTGCATCAGGGCATCCATGGCGAGCGTCCACTTAGCCGGGGCGATGTCGTCATCTTGCATCCGGGGCAGTGGCACGGTTATGCCCGCTGTCTGACCCTCGACCTGACCAACCTGTGTGTTCCGACCGCACTATTCACCCATGAGTTGGCCTGGTTGGCGGGTGATCCGCTGGTCGCTGCGCTGCTGCCGGCGCGCAGCGCAGGCAATCCCCAGGAAGTCATCCATGTGCATGCCGACGAGGCGGCGATGGCGGCGATCGAACCAGCGTGCGCCCGATTGCGTGAACTGGTCGACAGTCGCGCCGGGGTGAAAGCGCGCGCCGAAATGATCGCGCTGATCGCCGCCATCCTGGCCCGGCTGGCCGGTCTGGCTGGGCGCCGACACGTGCCGAGCCACGATGATGACGGCGTGCTGGCGATCGCGTCCGAGATGAGCAGCGATCTCGCGCGACCGTGGAAGCTCGCCGAGCTGGCGCACCGTGCTGGCATGACGCGCGAGCATCTCTGCCGGCGCTTCCGCAAGGTGCATGGCGCGCCGCCGTTGGCCTGGCTGACCGCACGTCGCGCGGAGCGCGCTGCCGTGCTGCTGCTGTCGAGCGACGCGCCGGTCGCCGAGGTCGGCCGCCGGGTCGGCTGGGACGATCCCAACTACTGCGCGCGCCGTTTTCGTGCGGCGTTCGGCCTGAATCCGGCAGCCTACCGCCGTCGCGTGCCCGAGGTCATTCGCGACTGACCCCATGCCATTGCACCGCCGCCCCGTCCGGGACGATGTAGGCGTGAGCAACGACCTGGAATACATTCGCGGCCTGGCACGTTCGGCTGCCGCCCTGGTCGCTGAACAGGCGGGCAACGCCGAGCGTCTGACCAAGACTCACGCCACCACTACCGCCGAGGCGGTCACCGCCTGGGATCGCGCCTCGCAGCGGCACATTATCGCGGCCCTGCGTGCCCGTTTCCCCGCTGATGGAATTATCGGCGAGGAGAGCGAGGATGGCGCTGGCATCACCAACCTGGCCGGAGCCAACCGCCGCACCTGGGTGATCGATCCAATCGACGGAACCAACAACTTCGTCGCCGGCCTCGGCTGCTGGGCGGTGTGTATCGGCCTGCTAGAGGACGGCTTCCCGGTGCTGGGGGTCGTTCATGACGTCGCCCGCGATGTCACTTATGCCGCGGCGCGAGGCGAGGGCGCCTGGGCAAACAGATGCCGCGTGCAGTGTGTACCCGATGGTTTGTCCGACCGTTCGTTGATGATGATGACGTGCAACCTGGTGCGGCCTGACGGCAGCCTGCCCGCGTGGTTTCTGCGCTGGACCAGGCAGGTCTGGCGCCTGCGCATGCTCGGCAGCGCAGCGTTGGAAGCGGTGCAGGTCGGGGCCGGCGTCGCCCACGGCGCGATCACCATGCATGGCAAACTGTGGGATCTGGCAGCAGCCGCAGCCATCGTCATCGAGGCCGGCGGCGTGGTCAGCGATCTCGCCGGGCGCCCAGTGTTTCCGATCAATCTGACTGGATACCAGGGCGCCAAGGTGCCGTTCCTTGCCGCCGGTCCAGGGGCTCACGCGCAGCTGCTCGCTGAACTGGCGGATCCGTCATGAGCGGCAGCGACATCGCCGCGCTGTCCATCGTCGCGTTGTGCGTGCTGTGGGTCGTCTGGCGCATGGTACGTCGTTTGCGCCAGAAAGGCCAGTGCGGCTGCGATCATTGCCCGAGTGCGGATGACGGCAAACTGCCGAAGCCGCCGCGCCAAGGCTAGCTGATATTTAACCTCGAAGCGCCAGCTGTGCCGGCGCTGGAAAGCAAGCACTGACAGCGTGGTAGGTAGGGGACAGCATGCCCCCTTTATCCCCTGCAGGGGGGGATACGATGGCGCAGATGCCAGAACCAGAACCCGGCCCAGGCGGCTACCGCCTGATGCGGGAACTGATCAGCAAGCAACCGCGGCTGGTCGTCTTCATCATCCTCCTCGCGTTCCTTGGACCACTGGTCACCGCGCCGACGCCGTATCTCGGCAAGGTCATCATCGACGACCTGATCTTCCGTCAGCAGGCCGGCGGAGCGCCTGGAGTCGATGCCGTCTTCGGTGTCTCCTCGACGATCTGGATGCTGGCCGGCATCGTGCTGCTCGGTGTCCTGCTGAAGCTGCTCGGGACGATTATCGGCGGCTGGCAGAGCCACTACATCCTGCAGATCACCCGCAACGGCCTCTACGACGTACGCGTCGATGCCGCAGAACGCGTGATGGGCACGCCGATGAAGACGCTGGAGACGATGTCGCCTGGCAAAGTCGCCTCGCGCCTGACCAACGATCCGAACCATGTCGACGGCGCCGTCTTCACCATCCTGCGCTCGTGCCTGACCGCAGTGTTCACCGTCCTGGTGGTGATGTGCTTCATGCTCTTCCTCGACCCGATGCTGACCCTGGTGGTGCTGGCGACCATGCCGATCACCGCCCTGCTATCGATCTCGTGGTACCGTCGTCTGCGCCATTTCTCGCGCGAGGAGAGCGACCGTTCGGCGGCGCTGTCAGCGACCTCGACCGAGATTTTCGGTGCGATCAAGGTGATTCGCGCCTTCACTGCCGAACGGACCTTCCTGCGCCGCATCCGCGACCGCTCGGAAGCGCTGCGCTATGAGGGCATCCGGCACTGGACCGTCTACCACATGGTCGCCGGCCTGCTCGGCCTGCTCACCAGCCTCGGGGCCGACATCTTCCTCTTCGTCGGCGGCGTACTGGCGATCCAGGGCAAGATCTCCTTCGGCGAGTTCTTCGCCTTCGCCGGCTACCAGGGCATGCTGTGGGGTCCGATCAACACCCTACTGACCACCGGCCAGACCGTGCAGATCGGCGCCGCCAGCGCCGACAAGCTGTCCGAGGTGATGGCCTCAGAACAAGAGCCGCACCTTTCCAGGCCTGCCCAGTCAGCGCCGGTTGCGTTCAAGGGCGAGATCGTCGCCGAGAACCTCCGCTTCACCTATGACGGCCAAGACGATGTCCTGCGCGACATTAGCGTCTCTTTCAAGCCCGGCACGATGACCGCGCTGGTCGGTCAAAGCGGCAGCGGCAAGACCACCCTGGCCAACATGATTCTTGGCTTCTACCTGCCGACCGGCGGCAAGCTGCTGGTCGACGGCGTCGACGTGCGGCAATGGGATTTGCGACAGCTGCGCGAGAACGTCGGCGTGGTCTTGCAGGACTCATTGATGTTCGATGACACCCTGCGCTCGAACCTGACCATGGGCCGCGATGGCTGGTCCGATGAACACTTGTGGGCAGCTTTGCGCGCCGCCCACCTTGAAGATGTCGTCCGTACGATGTCAGAGGGACTCGACACCCGCCTTGGCATGTCGGGCACTCGGCTGTCAGGTGGCCAGCGCCAGCGACTGGCGATCGCCCGCGTTTTCTTGCGCGACCCCAAGCTAATCATCCTCGACGAGGCGACCAGCGCTCTCGACTCCGAGACGGAAAAGCAGATCCAGCGTTCGTTTGACGCGCTGATGGTCGGCCGTACCTCGGTGGTCATCGCGCACCGGTTGTCGACTATCTTCCGCGCTGACCAGATCGTCGTCATGCATGCCGGCAAGGTGGTCGAATCCGGTACGCATGAGGACCTGCTCAAGAAGGCTGATGGCCGGTACAAAGACCTCTTCCAGGCCCAGGTCGAGGGTATGGTGCCGATGAGCGGCGCGACCCGTCACCGTGGAGCACCGGTATGAGCCTGCCGGAAAACCATTGCAGTCAGCGTCTGCCGGTGTCGTCGCTGCCTCAGGCGATCGCCCCACGCTGGATGAGCAGGATCTTTATCCTCGCTGGAGTACTTTGCGTGCTGGCGACCTGCATCGTCCTGCTCGGCCCGATGGACGAGCGGGTGCTGGCACCGGGTGTGGTCCGTCCATCCGATTATCTGCTGGTCTTCCCGGCCGCCGCGGGAACGGTCGCCGAAGTCGCGGCCGAGCCAGGGGCGCGCGTCACGCAAGGCCAGCTACTGGCCCGCCTCGACTGCCGCGAATTGGAACGCGAACGGGATACCGTCACCCAATCGGTGGCCCGAGCCGATGCCGAACTGGCTACCGCGGTCGCCGACGCCCTGCGTGCTATCCCTACCGACATGAGCCTGCAGGCGGCCGAGACTCCTCGGCTGCGCTCGATGGTTGAAGAGCGGCGCAGATTGCTGGAGCGCATGGAGGCCAGCGGCGACGGCCGCGGTCTGTCGTTGGTCGAGTTGGT
The DNA here is from genome assembly GCA_038318565.1 of Planctomycetota bacterium. Taxonomy (GTDB): domain Bacteria; phylum Planctomycetota; class UBA11346; order UBA11346; family UBA11346; genus UBA11346. Next base: position 14,314 of record JBBQCI010000019.1, on the reverse strand, counting down.
GCGCGAGCGCCTGGCCTTTCAGTCCTTGGAGCGCGAGCTCGAGCGCTCGGAGCGGGTCGTCAGCCTGTTGTCGGGCACCTGGGCCAAAGCCTCGCAGGATGCGGCCGACGCCCGCGTACGCGCCGCCGAAGCCGGCCTGGCTGGTTTGCGGGCGCGGCTGGCGCACATCCAGACCGATATCGCCCTGCGCGAAGTGCGTGCCCCCGCCGATGGCCTGCTGGTCAATCGCGCCGTGCGTTTCCGCGGTGAAAAGGTCGATCTGGGGCAGGCCCTCTTCAAGATCGCGCGTGGGCCCGGTGCACGGCTGCGGCTCTATGCCGGCGAGGACCGGGTCGACCGCATCCATCCTGGTATGAAGGTGCTATTCCGACCCAAGAGCGACCCCGATCGCTTGAAGAGTCCGCGCACTGGCGTGATCGAACAGGTGGCCCTTGACCGCACCTTGGATGCCGACCAAGGCGACGGGCCTCCGGCCGGCACCTATGCGATCGATGTGGCGATCGACAACCAAGTCGGTGATCTGCCGCTCGGCGCTTCGGTCGAGGCCGAGATCGTGCTCGGCAAGCGCAGCTTCATCCGGTTGATGATGACGGCCAAGTACAAGTAGCAGGACGTTCTCATCGCGCGGGGCTTCCAGCCGAGCCGCCATCGCTATAGTGCGAATCCGCATGATCACCATCGACCGCACACCTGGCGCCCCATTCCTCCAGCCCTGGCGCAATGCCATAGCGGTCGGCCGCGCCTTCGACCTAACCCGCGCTGACCTGCTCGACCACCTGCGCCTGCTGCAGCGCGAGGTCGGCTTCCGCACCTGCCGCTTTCACGCTGTGTTCGACGATGACATGCAGGTGGTGCTGCGCCGGCCCGATGGCTCGCTGGCGTTCCAGTGGCGCAATGTCGATCAAGTCTATGACGCCTTGTTAGCGATGGGCCTCAAGCCATTCGTCGAGCTGAACCCGATGCCGACCGCGCTGTCCTCCGGCACGCAGACGATGTTCTGGTATAAGATGAACGTCACGCCGCCGAAGGACTTCGGCGAGTGGGAACAGTTGATCGAAGCCTTCGCCCGCCATCTGGTCGACCGCTACGGCATCGCTGAAGTGCGTTCGTGGTGGTTCGAGGTGTGGAATGAACCGAACCTGCAGGGCTTCTGGAGCGGAACGAAGGAGGAGTACTTTCGTCTGTACGACGCCTCAGCGCGCGCGCTCAAGCGGGTCGACACCGGCCTGCGCATCGGTGGCCCGGCGAGCAGCAAGGCGAGTTGGTTAGAGGACATGATCGCGCACAGCGACGCCACCGGCGTGCCGCTCGATTTCGTCTCGTCGCATCTCTATCCGCAGGACGAGTACGTCGACTACTCCGACCGCAAGGGCAGTCCGCACCAGACCGGCGACTACTTCATCGCTACCATCCGCGATGCGGTGCGTCGCGTGCATGTGCTGCGTCCCGGCCTGCCGGTGCACTGGACCGAGTGGAACACCATGGCCTGCGCCAGTAGCAAGGGCATCAACTGGACTACCAACACGACCAACGATGCGTTGCACGGCGCCGCCGTGGCGGCGCGTGCGATGGTCGAACTCGATGGTGATCTCGACACGCTGTGCTGGTGGGTTGCCAGCGATATCTTTACTGAGAGCGGTATCTCGCCGTGCGCCTTCTCAATGACCTACGGCATGCTGACCATTCATGGTATCCCCAAGCCGGCCTTTCACGCCTTTGCCTTTCTGGCGCGTCTGACTGGCGACCGTCTGACCACGCAGGTGAACGGCGCGCCGCATGCCGCCGGTCTGGCAATGGCTCGTGATGGCGTTGCCGTCCGTGCCGTTGTCTGGAATCAGCGTCTCTTGGAAGACACCGCGCCGCCGACCTGGCAGGACGAGCTGCGCGTTCCAGTAACCAGCGATGGCGAGCATCTTGTGCTGTGCGCCCGCGTCTCGACTGGCGCGGGCAGCGCCTACGAGTCGTGGCTGGCGATGGGCGCGCCGCACGATCTTGCCCCGACCGTCGAGCGCGCCCTGCGCGCCATGGCCGAGCCGCGCTGGACGACGCAGCGCATGCCCGCCCAGAGCGGCAGCGTGGCCGTGCCGCTCCGCCTTGAGCCGGGAGAACTGCTGTTCATGGAGGTGCGTCCAGTGGGTCAGAGCGCAATGCCGCGCAAAGCCGATGCTGCGTCGATCGCCGCCTGGGACGCCATCATGGGCGAGCGTTCGCGCGCCTGAAGGTCACGGGGTTGCGACCCTGTGGGTCGAGGCCCGGCCGAGATGCCAGGCATCGTGTGCGGCCATGAACAGCACCCAGTCGGCGAGATGGCGGTGCGTCGGTTTGAAGTACGGCCGATGCACCGACCAATCGATGGTCTCGGGCTGGCCGGCCGCCTGGCCAATCGCGGTCGACACCGCCAGCAGGTCACGAACCACGGCGGCAGTATCGGCGTGCTGCGCACTGGTGTAGGCGGTCGTGTCGATCGCCTCAATCCGGGTGGACAGCCCCGCCGGCAGGCGCAAGCCCAGGTTGTCGCACAGCCAGCCGCGGAATCGCAGGGCGTGCACCAGATCCCACCTCGCCTGATCGGCAAGCGGCAGGACGGAGGTGAGATTGCGGTCGTTCTCCGCCAACATGCGGTGGACGGTGTCGCGTGTCATGAGTCGATCCTCTAATTGCTGGCGCTGAACCGGTAGGTCTGCGACCAACGCTTCGACTCGCCGGGTTTGAGGGTGAATGCGGTGAATGCCTCAGGGCAGATTGCAGTCGCCTCGGCGTAGATCACCACCTTGGTCGGGGTGGTGTCGGTACTCAATTCGACCGCGACCTTGCTGGCGGCGTTGGCGATGCGCACGGTGCCGGCGGCTGGCGTATCGGGTAGGCCCTTCACCTCGGTCCACGCCGACTCGCCTGGTTTAGGGCCGATCGGGAAGCGCACCGTCGCGCCATCGGCAGCGAGCAGCTTGTGCGTCACGGTGACCGGCACGGCGTAGGTCAGGGAGTAGTCGGGGCTGATCGGCTTGCCGTCGATGATGATCATGGTGTGGTTATAGTGCTCGACCGGCAGTTCGGCAGTACCAGTACTGGTCAGTTCGCGCTCGATGACGAAGCCGTCACCGCCGGGCAGCAGGCGGATGGTGCGCGAGCCCGTCACGGCGTAGGCGCCGGCTGATTCGCTGTGCGAGCAGGTGATGGCGTCGGCCTCCTCTTTCACCGTCCAGGTCGCCCACTGCGCCACCGCGTAGTCGCGCATGAATCCGTACGAGGTGCGGTTCGGACGCACCAGCGCGCCGACGCCGATCTTGAGGAAGGTTCCGCCGTCGGCTGCCTCGGCAAAGCCGGCCGGCTTGTCGATGTTGAATTCCTCAGGCGTGCCCGAGGCCCCGTCGTGTTTCTTCGGATCGCGCGGCGGTTTGAGTATGCCAAAGAAACTGTGTCCGCGCCAGGTTGCCTCGGTGACGATGCCGCCGTGATCAAAGCGGATGCCGCGGTAGTGACCATTCTCGCGGTCCGGCAGGGCGACCGTGATGCTGAGCTCGCCCTTGGCGAGAATGCGGGTGCTGGCGTCCCCGGCGCACAGTGCGACGGCGATGAGAATGAGGGCGAGAAAGCGGGGCATGACAGCACTACACAGAGATCGTGATCGTAGGCAATGTGGTTTGCCTGCGATATTGAAGATGTTCATGGAGTGTTAGATGGTCGTGCTGAATGCTTGCGTCAGGTCGGAAATCGGTACTATGTATAATCATGGCTATGCGACGCGGTTTCTCACTGATCGAACTGCTCGTTGTCGTGGCGATCATTGCGCTTCTTGCGGCTCTTCTTCTCGGTGGTGTCAAGATCGTCCGCGAAGCAGCGCGGACCAGCGTGTGCGCGAATGGTCTCCGAAACCTGGGCGTCTTCTTTGAATACTACGCGACAGAGTCGGGCGGATTCTATCCAGCAGCACACCACCGCTGGTTCTTGTCATGGAATGGCTATGCAAACTATGGGGAAGGATGCGCTACCCACGCCGATGTCTGGGGCGATCCGTGGAACTTCTGGGGCTATTACATCGCACGCGTGCAGTTCGAGGATGAAGGCGGCACTGATGACCAATGGGCGAGTTCACGCTGGGCTTGGATGAAGGAAGCTAAGAATCTACGATATTTCCAATGTCCCTCGGCGCCGATTCAATTCGCTACGCTTTCTGACCCACCGCCTGGAGGAATCCAACCCAAACACGAGTTGATAGGATCGAGCTATGGGATGAACGCGGCGTATCTCGGGGCTTACGGCTCTTCTGGGTATGCTAGTGGCAATGCCTGGCTTGGCATGCATGCATCGAAAGGTTCGGACGGATGGCCGGGGTATGGCATCGGAAATGGCAGTTTACGGGATTCCTTTCGTTTCCAGGGTCAGATCCGCAAGACTTCAATGACTATCCAGATCGCTGAACATTGGGGCAACCGCAGCAACGGATTCACCATGATCACCGACCCGCCGTTCGTTCAGGATCCGGTGGACGCTCAGGGAGTAGCAATCGCTGGGGGCGGGACGCGGGTTGCGCCGTTTGATTCGGATTGGACCGACATCCAGCACACGTTACGCGCCTCACATCGAGGCAAAGGGAACTTCCTCTTTATCGACGGTCGGGTTCAGGCACTTACACCGTGGGAGACATCCGGCACTGACTGGAATCAGCCGAACATGTGGACCGGACGCTGACGGTCTTTGTCGCCAACGACCACATCGGTCGCTGGCCAAGTCTACTCCGGCTTGCCGACCACGAAGCTGTATTCGCCGACGCCCAGGGCCTGGGCGGTGTCGACGGCGCGCACCACCTGGTCGTAGGGGGCCGACTTGTCGCCTTTGATCAGCAGGGCCTTCAGCCGTCCTTCGTCGCGCAGTTCGGTCAGGCGCGGGAGCAGTTGCCGCTCGGCGACGAATTCCTTGCCGATCGCGTAGCGGCCGTCGGCGGCGATGGTCAGGATGACCACCTCCTGGCGGGTGCGCGGGGCGCTCTTGTCTGCGGTCGGCAGGGTGACCTTGAACAGTCCGTCTTCATCGAAGGTGGTGGCGATGATCAGGAAGATCAGCAGGACGAAGACGCAATCCAGCATCGGCGTCAGGTCGATGTGGTCGTCCGGCTTCTCGACATCGTCGGCGAGGCTGCGGCGGGTGCGGCTCATGCTCACTCCGACAGGGCCGCTGGGGCGGCAACTGTGCCTTCTTTGCTGCGGGCGAAGACATAGTTCAGGCGGTGGATCGCGGCCTCGGCGCGTTCGGCGAAACCGACCACCCGGCTGTGGAACCAACGGCCCATGACGATGGCGGGAATCGCCAGCAGGATGCCGCCGGCGGTGCCGAACAGGGCGATGCCGATTGCCTTGGCTAGCTCGGCCTTGTCAGCGCCGCCCTCAGCGCCCATCTGGCCGAAGCTGATGATGATGCCGATAACGGTGGCGAACAAACCGAACAGCGGCGAGATGACGCCCACGGTGGTGATCGCGGTGAGGTTGCGCTTCAGCGGTTTGAACGCGAGCAGCGTGGCGTCCATCAGTGCGTCCGACAGGCCGACGCCACCGAGTTCGAACTCGTGCAGGGCCTGGGCCCACGCCTTGCCCAGCACCGTGTCGCTGGCCTCGGCCCGCTCGCGGGCACCGGCCACGTCACCGTCGCCCATGCACGCCGTGACATCATCGATCATCGTCTGGTCGATGATCCGGCCTTCGCGCAGAGCGCGCAGGCGCTCGAACAGCAGCGCGACGAGTACCACGGAGATGAGCCACAGCGGCAGCATCGGCCAGTGAAACAGGCCGGCGCTGATGATGTCGACTTTGCCGCCAGCAGCAGCTGCAGCAGCAGCTGCTGGTGCCGTAGCGTCAGCGGCGACGAGTCCTGCGGCGCAGCAGAGGAGGAGGGGGACGGTGTAGCGGATCATGAAGGGGCCTGTGGTACAGAATGTGCGGTCGGGCTGGCGGTGGGCTGAACTCAGCCTGCTGCTTACTTTGCCGCGATCTTGGCGAATGGATAGGAGACGCCGAGGATGGCGCCGACCTGCTGGTCCTTCTCTCCGCCGGCGGTGCGCGCGTCGACGTAGGTGAATTCGATCACGTCGCCTGGACGGACGCCGAGGGCGTTGGCGACCGGTGGCAGGATATAGCTGCGCGTATCGAGGGTGGCGCGGAAGACGCCGGTGGCCGGTCCGGTCTCGCCAAGGATCACCGCCATCGGCGCTCCGTCGCGCACCTGAATCGTGGCCAGGACGCGGTCGGCGACATGTGGACTGAGATCCATGTCGGCGTCGTGGACCTCGACCTGAATCGGCTGCCCTGGTACTACCGCGCCGTCGGTGTCGCCGGCCTGGACCGGTGCGATGGCGACATCGGCGTCGCTGCCGAGCAGCAGGATGTCACCCCAGGTGCTGGGCTTGTCCCAGCTGCCGATGAACTTTGACGCCGACCAAGCGCGCTGTTCGTCCCACTGCTTTGCCGGATCCGACTTCAGGCCGCGGTTGATGCTCAGGTTGACCGCGAGGTACTGGCCGGGCAGCAGGGTGCGCTTGGCCAGGGCCATGCGCGGCAGGAAGCATTCGACGGTGTAGCCGGTGTCGTCGACCTTGACCGCCGAACTACCGTCCTGGCGCCACTGGTAGGAGTGGAAGGGGATACCGCGCAGGCCGCGGCCGGCCTCGCACAGGGTCTTGGAGCGATCGCCCTGAAAACCAAATGGTGTGAAGCACATCTGGTGCGAGGAGGTCGCGTCGCGCATGTTCTCTTTGCGGGTGTTCTCGGTGTCGATGAACAGCTCCATGCAGTCGCCGTCGTAAGGCTTCTCGGTATTGCCGACGATCTCCTTGGGATCCATGTCGACGCGATAGGCAAAGTAGAGACCAGCTGGCGACCAGCGCATCCATGCTGTCGGACCGCTGGCAAGCGGACTGTTGCTTGGCGGGGCGTAGCGCATGGTCATCGGCAGGCGCATGGGCCCCCAATCAGCGAGATCACCGTCGATGGTCAGCGGGCGGTCTTGCAGCGGAGCACCAGTGAAGGCGATGGTTTTGAAGGCTGGTTCGGGGAGGGCGCGCTTGGCGTCGGCCTTAAAGCGGTAACGCTCCTCGGTCGTGCGTTCGCGTTCCTCCTTCCATTGCGGATCCAGATAGATGGCGGCAGCCGGCGGCTTGACCGCCGCGCCTGCCGTGGTCGGGACCAGGGAGCTCTGCGAGGCGCCACCATTGTAGAAATTTCCTGGATCGCTGCGGCCAATCAGGTCCTTGGTGAAGGCCTCGTAGACGGCGCGGTTGTAGCGGGCAACCGCCGCTTCGTCCTGCGCTGCGCGGGTATTGCGCAGGCTCTGGGCGTCTTTCTTCACTGCGCTGCCATCAATCGTCGCCGGGCCGTTGCCGCGTCCACGGCCTTGGCCGCGCGAGGCCATGGCCGCTGCTGCGCCGCCGGTCAGTCGGCTGACCGTGGTGGTCGAGCGCGCTGCGGCATCGGCGTCCTTGCCGCCGAGGCGATCCTTGAGATTGGTCAGCTGCGCGATGCTGCCACCGGTTGTGAGCGCGTTGACTGCACGGGCCAGACCGCCGCCGTCGACCTTGGCGGCGCTGTCGGCCACGGCTTTCGGCACGGACTCGGCCAGGGCCTTGTCCGCGGCTGCGCTGGCGGCGTTGCTGGCGCTGGCCGGCGCCTCGGTCTTGCTCGCCTTGGCCGCGTCCTGCTGCTTGGCGGCCTCGGCAGCAGCACTGCGCATGGCCGCGCCGAGCTGACTGAGTGCCGCTGCCGCCTCGCGCGCTGACTTGGCAGCGTTCGCCGCGTTGGCTACCGCATCCTGCGGCGCCTGGTGTTCGAGGTTGGCCTGGGCGGCCGCCGCGCTGTCGGTGATCCGACGGTCAGCGGCTGCAGCGGCGGCCTGGTTGCGTCGATCGGCCGCCTGGCTGGTCGCGGCCACGGCGCTGTCGACGGCGCTCTTGGCGTTTTCAACTGCGGCGGTGCTGGCGGCGTGTGCTTCGGCAGCGGCCTCGGCCAGCTCGGCGCTGGCGCTTTCGCGCGCGGCACCGTCCTGGGCGGCGGCCTGTTCGGCCTTCTTGGAGATCGTCTCTTCGGCGGCAGCGACGGACTTGAGTGCATCAGCAGCGGCATCGGCTTTGTCTGCCGCGGCGGAGATCGCGGCCGGGTCATTGGCCTGGGCGGATTCGGCAAGGCGGGTCAGGGCGGCTTCGTCGTCGGGCGCCTTGGCGGTCAGGCCCTCGCGCAACGCGTCCATGATGGTTTCACGTACGGTGCCTTCAACCTCGCTGGCTTTGAATCCAGCCTTGGCGATCGGCTCGGCCAGTGCGGCAACCAGGACGTTGGTGGTGCGCGGCACCGCCTCGGCGGTGACCGCGGCGGTGACCGCCGCTGCCGCCTTGGGAGCAATCTTGGTAAGCGCAGCCGAGAGCGCCGCGCGGCGCTGGGCATCGTCGAGCTTGCTGCTCTTCAATGCTTCTTCGGCGGCCTTGCGTACCTGCTCGCCGACCTGATCGGCGAGGGCGCGCTCGATCCGCCGGCGGACCTCTGGAACCGCTTCCTGTTCGGTGTACGAGCGGATGCGCGCGATCAGTTCGTCGCGCAGGGTCGGCTCGATCGCTTCGCCCGCGGCGGCCATGCCTGCCTCGTGCAGCTGGTCGGCGAGCTGCTCGCGAGCGCTGTCGTCCATCGCATCGAGCGGTCCCATGGCCTCAGCCTTGGCCAGTTCGGCGTCGACCGCTTTCTCTGCCGCTTCGGCCAGTTTGGCGAGCGGCTGCTCGGCCTGCACTTGGGCAGAAAGCTGGGCGAGGATGTCCTGGCGGACCTGCTCGCGCATCAGATCGCGGGTGGCGGTGCGGACCTCTTCCTGGGCCAGCTCGGCTTCGCCTCGTTCGCTGCGCGCCAACTCTTCGCGCACCTGGGCTTCCTGGTGGACGACGCGCACTTCTTGATGGCCCACATACGTCACCATCGCGGCGGCTATCGCGGCGTGAACGGCGGCCGAGACGGCGAGGTGCGGAAGTATGCGCTGCTGGCTCATGGGTTCACACAGACTCGTATAAAGGTTGATGTCATGCCTATTACTTATCAACAACGCCGTGTCGGAGTTGGCGTGACCAAACTGTCACAACGAGAATGTCCCACGTTATGACTAAGTAGTCACATGAGCACCAACCGCCCAGCTGCCCAAAGCGACATCGCTGCTCGTCTCGGCATTGGCCAAAAGACGGTGTCGCGGGTGTTCGGCGGGGGTCCGGTCAGTCCAACCACACGCGCGCGCGTGCTACAGGCGGCGCGCGATCTCGGCTATCGGCCGAACGCCGGGGCCCGGGCGATGCGCACGGGGCGGACCGGCGGTGTAGCTTTGCTGCAGTCGACCAGGGAATCGGCCAGCGCGATGCCGGGTGATATGTTGGCAGGACTCAGCGAGACGCTTGGAGAGGCCGACACCAATCTGCTGATCGCTCGTTTCGACGACGAGCGGCTGATCGATCCCAGTCATCTGCCGAAGGCCCTGCGGGAACTGACGGTTGATGGTGTACTGGTGAACTACGACACCGATGCGCCAGAGCCACTGCCCGGACTGCTCGAGCAGGCAGGTCTGCCCGCCGTGTGGATCAACAGTGATCGGCAACATGACGCGGTGCGTCCTGATGACCGGGCTGCTGGAGCCGGACTCGCGCGGCACCTGCTGGCCGCCGGCCATCGCCACCTGGTGTGGACGGACATCCATGCGCGTTGGACTGGCATGCTCCATTACAGCCGCCAACATCGCCGCGATGGATTCTTACAGACCGTGCAAGCAGCTGGAGCAGTGGCCGAGGACTGGTCTCCGACCCATGCACTGCCCGATCCAGCGGCGTGGTATCGCGGGCTGTTGTCCGCCCGGCCAGATCCGTTGGCGATCGGCTGCTATGGCGAGAACGAATTCACAGCCCTGTTGCGGGCCGCTTGCCTACTCGGTCGTCGGGTTCCTGAAGACGTGTCATTGGCCGGCGTGATGTGCGGCCCACTTATCGGCACGCAGGTGGACAGTGCCAGGTTCGACCTGCGCGAACTGGGCCGTGTCGTCGCCAGGATGCTGCTGGAACGCATCCATGGTGGGCCCAGGCAATCGACCAGGTTAATAACTCCGACCATTATCCAGGGCGGCTCGGTCGCCCCTCCAATCAACTGCTGAATCACCCCCGACAATCCCTCCCAGTCCTCCGACAAGGATCCGTATGCCCTTCCGTCCGACCCTCGCCGCCAGTCTGCTCGCTCTTGCCGTCCTTGCCCCGGCTGCCGATGTGCCGGCCCAGTTGCCGCCAGATTCTGCCTACGTGCAGGTGAGGGATGGCCACCTGTCCCTCAATGGTGTCCGCCAGCGCTATTGGGGCTGGATCGGCCACTTTTGGCTGGAAGGCGATCTCAACACCAAATTTGCACCAAAGCCCGACGACACGCCCGAGGTGCGCAGGGCCAAGTACACCAAGATGTGCGAGGTCTACGACGCGCTGGCCCAGCGCATCGCCGACACCGGCTTCAACCTGGTGCGCTATTGGCCCATCGTCAGCCCCGACTGGAGTGCCGAGTGGAAGCCGGGCGACATGAGTAACAGCGACCAGTTAGGTTTCATGTTGGCCGCACTGGAGAAGCGCGGCATTAAGGTGTGGTCGACCTCCTTCGGGAGCGCCGGCGACATCACCCCGGACGACGTGGGCATCATCGAAAGTCCCGACGCAGCGGCGTGGCGGACAGCGATGGCCGAGCAGGTCGGCGACAAGCGATCGCTGCCGCTGCCCTGGGTACCGCAGATCGGCTGGGACGAGCGGTGCCAAGCCAAGCTGAAGGCGAACATGGTCGCGGTGGCGGGCTGGCGGAACCATTACCAGGGCGACATTCGTCTGGGTGACAATCCCCAGGTAGTGGTATGGGAGTTGACCAACGAAGAGTGGTACTTCGCCCATCTGACTAGGGGCGACTGGCAGGGACTGCCCAAATACTTCCGTGATAGCCTGATCAAGCGCTGGAATGATTTCCTGGTTGCTCAGTACAAAGATGAGGCCGGCCTGAAGGCGGCGTGGGGCGCGCTGCTACCCGGTGAATCGCTGGCTGCCGGCACGGTGCTGTTGGCACCATTGGCCAGCGGCAGTAGCGGCAAGGCGGTCAACGATGCGAACCCGGCCGCGCTCGCCGCACTGTCAGCGGCCAAGCAGGCGCTTAACCGTGACGACTTCAGCCGTGTGCGCGCCAGCGATGTGATCCATTTCTTCAGCGATGTGCATGTCCATTACAAGGTGGCGATGAAAGATCATGCCAAGACCTTGGGCAAGTCGTTGAAACTCTCACCAATGCTGCTCGACACGGGTGATGGCTTCCGCACCCAGGCGGTGTGGCTGCACCAGCACGGTGACGCCAGCAGCATGTGCAGCTACTTGTGGCAGACGGCGTGGGATCGCGATCAAAAGCGCTTTCCGTTCCTCAGCGGCCTCGATGAACCGCCGCGTACCGCCATGGGCATCCCCTGGGCCGAGACCGCGCGCGTCCCGGGCATGCCGTTCTTCGTCTACGAGTTCCAGCAGAACAATCCGGACAAGTACCGCGCCGAGGTGCCCTATCGCATCGCCGCCATCGGCGCGGTGCAGGATTGGGACATCATCAATTTCCACCTCTTCGGCCGCCCCAACGACCCGGCCGAGGCCACGCCCTACAGCAAGCGCCTGAACTACAGCCATGCCGGCAATGGCGGCTCGATTGAGGGTGTGCACTACAAGAACGACGAGGTCTACACTGCTGCGCTCAAGGGCGCCGGCCTGCTGTGGCGCAGCGGTGCGCTGAAGAGCGCTCCGAAGCCGACGGTGATGACCTTCGGCAGCCGCACGCTGTACGCGCCCGAGGGCGCCGACTACGGCAAGAGCTTCGGCGAACTGGGGCATCAGATCATTTCGACGGCTAACCGTTTCGGCCTGCACATGCTGGTCGATCCTAAGCAGAAAGACGACACGGTTGTCGGTCCGGTGGTCGATCCGTTCTTACAGCAGGCCAATCCGCTGCGGCCCACCGACCAGATCGCGTACGACTGGCACAAGGGCCACCTGCAGATCGATACGCCGGTCGCGGCGACCTACACCGGCTTCTTCGCTCAGCATGGCGGCGCGGTGACATTCAAGAGCGGCGTGACCCTCGACAAGATTGTCATCGTCAACGATGCCGGCATCAGCTATCCGATGAGCGATGCCGAGCAGTACGTCTCCTTCGCCCTGGTGGCCAAGGACAGCAAGCCGTTGGCCGAGTCAAAGGCGATCTACTGCACGCTGGTCTCAACCAGCTTCAACAACGGCTTCAAGCTGAACGACGATAACGTCGCGCGCGGCGATCTCGGCTATACCGGCAAGCCCTACCAGGGCATGGAATTGGGCGACAAGACGCCCGGCCCGCCGGTGCTGTATGCCCGCGCTGGTGGCGTGGTCACAGCCAAGGCGATCGCTGGCATGGCCTACAAGGCGGTCGATTGGCACTTCAAGACCGTGCTCGAAGGCAAGGTCGGCGCCGATGGCGTGTTGACCATTCCGGCCAATAAGCCGATCTTCTCCATCGAACTCAGCCGCTAAAGGATCCGACCATGCGCTCCACCCTCTGCACATTCCTCCTCACCGCTGTGATCACCGCGCTCATGCCGGTCGGCAATCCCTTGTCGGCTGCCGCCGAGGAGCAGATCACCTTCCCCGATGATGCTGGCGTCATCGACGTGACCAAGCCGCCGTACAACGCCAAGCCTGATGGTACGACCGACTGTTCTGATGCGATTCAGAAGGCGCTGGACGATCACAAGGCCAACAATCGCATTATCTATTTGCCCAACGGCACCTACCTGGTCACGAGCACGATTGAGTGGCCACCCTCGCGCCGGCTCGCGGACCCCGAGCGCAAGTACAAGGGCGATTGGGGCGACGCCTGGAAGCTGACCATCCTCCAGGGTCAGAGCCGCAGCAAGACCATCATCAAACTCAAGGACGCCTGCCCCGGCTTCCAGGAAACCGGCATCGCCGACAAGGATGTCGCCAAGCCCAAGGGTCATCCAGTTATGTGGACTGGCGACGGCCCAGCCCAACGCTTCCGCAATGCGGTGCGCAACCTCACCATTAACACCGGCAAGGGCAACCCGGGCGCCACCGGTTTGCAGTTCAATGCCAGCAACCAGGGCACTATCCACGAGATCAGCATCATCAGCGGCGACGGCCAGGGCGCGGTGGGCCTCGACCTCGGCTTTACCGGCGACGCCGGCCCCGGCGCGGCGCGGCGCTTCTCGGTCAGCGGCTTTGACTACGGCATCTGGTCGTCCTCGATGAACTCTTTCACTATCTGGGACGTGGAGCTCAAGGGCCAGAAAAAGGCGGGCATCAAGAACTCCAATGAGACGCTGATGATCCACAACTTGAAGAGCGAGAATTCGGTGCCCGCGCTGATCATCGGTCCGCGCTGGAGCAGTTTCGTCACGCTTATCGATTCCCAGCTCTTGGGCGGAGCCAAAGACCAGCCCGCGATCATCATCGACGGGGGCGACGACAAGCACCTCTTCGCGCGCAACATCAAGGTCACCGGCTACGAACTGGCGGTGAAGGGGCTGCAAAACGACAAACGCAATGCCAAGGGCGACATCGATGAATACAACGCCGGACCCACCGTCAAAGCCTTCCCCGACTGCGTCGAGAAGACCCTCAACCTGCCAGTGAAATGGGCTCCCGAAGTGCCCTGGGGCGATGTGAAGAAGGACTGGGCCAACGTCATGACGTTTGGCGCCAAGGGCGACGGTAAGAGCGACGACACTGAGGCGGTGCAGAAGGCGATCGATAGCGGCGCCAGCACGGTCTACTTCCCTGGCGGCAAAGAGTACCAGACCAAGGACCTGATCGTGCGCGGCAAGGTGCAGCGCATCATCGCCTGCGAGGCCTACGTCAACGCCGACCACATCTACGTCAAGGACGGTAGCGCCCCGGCGGTGGTGATCGAGCGCTTCATCCCGTCGTGGAACGGCGGGCGGATGATGATCGTGCAGCAGAGCAAGCGCACACTCATCGTGCGCGACATCAATGGCTCGGTGACCCAGGAAGAGAGCGGAGACGTCTTCATCGAGGACGTCGTTGGCCACCTCTACATGCAGAAGCCCGGCGCCCGGGTGTGGTGCCGCTACTTCAACTACGAGCCGCCGAAGGGCACCCTCGGCCTGACTAACAAGGGCGGCATCCTCTGGGTCATGGGCAGCAAGGTTGAGCATCCCGGAGCCAAGGCGGAACTGACGGACGGCAGCATGACCGAACTGCTCGGCGCCTTCTGGTACGGCAGCTTCGGTGAGAAAGTGC
>JBBQCI010000018.1:0-49550 GCA_038318565.1 Planctomycetota bacterium | reverse complement strand
AGTGCCGGCCGCTGGAAACTCTGCGCCGACTTGGACATCGGCGACCAGATCACCCCCTGGATAATACCTAACGCGACCTGCATCATCAGCCTGCCTCCGTCGGTGCGGGGCAGCGACTACTTGCGCCCGGCCCAGCGGTCGCCCGACACTGCCGCGACCATCGCCAGTTTCCGGGTGGCGCAGGCGGCGGAAGTCACCATCGCGCTCGACAGTCGCGCCGCAGTGCCCGCCTGGATGAGCAGCTACAGTCTGGTCGCCGGTGAGACCATCGCTCTCATTGACGGTTCCAGCGCCTTCGAGATCCCCCGCGTGCTCAGACTATTCCGGCGCAGCGTAGCGGCCAACGCCACCGTGCCGCTCGGCGGCATCGGGACACAGAATGTGCTGATGTATTTGGTGATCGTCAAGGCAAGTGGCGTGCAGGCCAATACCGTGCCGACAGTCAGTGCCGGTGCGAACCAGACCGCGACCCTGTCAGGCGGTACCGCCACCGTCACGATCAATGCAGCGGTGAGCGACGACGGCAAGGTGCTTGCGACTCCGGCGCTGACCTGGACCAGCAACCCCGCCACCGGGGCGAGCTTTGCCAACGCGCAATCCGCCAGCACCACCGCCATCTTCACCGCCGCCGGCACCTACACCGTGACGCTCAGTGCTAACGATGGCCAACTGACCGGCACCGGCAGCCTGACGGTGACCGTGCTTGCCGCCGGCACCAACCAGCCGCCGACGGTCAGCCTAACCGCACCGTCGAATGGAGCCTATGCCACCGCGCCGGCGAATCTGCAACTCAGTGCCGCCGCCAGCGACAGCAATGGCAGCGTCGCCAGGGTCGAGTTCTTCAATGGAGCGACCAAGCTGGGCGAGGACGTGAGCGCACCGTACCAGTTCACCTGGAACGCAGTCCCGGTCGGCAGCTACACCCTCACCGCCCGGGCCACGGACAACCAGGGTGCCACCACGACTTCGGCCGTAGCGACCGTCACCATTGGCACCGACATCATGCTCCAGGCCGAGGGCTACGCCGCGAAGAACGCCATGACCGACGGCGGCGCCTTGATGGGCGGAGCCGGCAACGGCTCGTGGTTGCGCTTCGACAACGTCCCGCTGGGCAGCGCCGCCTATGTGCGTTTCAGCGTCAGCTACCAGGGCAATGCCGACACCGGCGTGCCCATCAGCGTGCATCAGGGATCGGTGGGTGGAACGGTGCTCGCGAGTCTCAACACCGGGGCGGCCAACGGCAGCGCCTTTGTCACCCAGTCGACGGCCTTCACCTCACCGGTGACTTCCCAGACGCTCTACGTGGTCTTCGGCGGCGGAAACGGTGCAGCCTACTACGATTGGTTCCGCATTGACACCCCGGTACCTGGCGATGCCAACGGCGATACCCGCGTCGACGCCCAAGACCTCACCCTGGTCAATGATCAACTGGGCCGCCGCAGCACCGACAGCGGCTGGGACTCTCGCGCCGACCTCAACGGCGACGGCCGCGTCGATGCCACCGACCTGAACCTGGTCGTCCGCAACCAGGGACCCTGACCGGGCGGTGGTCAGCGGGGCTTGGCGATCTCGGCCTCGACTGCTGCGGGTGCACCTGGCGGGCGAGATCGCCCTGCCCGCAGGGCTGAGCGGCAAGCTAGTGTGGAACGACCGGAGCCGGCCTCTGACACCCGGACGTACCGCGCTGGCGCCGAAGGCCCATTGGCCCATTTAAGAAAGATCCGATGAACACCCACGCCGCGCCTTCCGGTCCTCAGGCATGTCGGACAGCGGTGAGCGCGCCACCGCGTGTGTGCCCCATGGTGACCTGGAGTCATATAGTATCACGAGATATATGGCACATTAATCCTACAGATCTCACCATGAAGAACCAGCTCATGACGCCGCGCCCAATGTCACTGCCGCTACTTTCGAGCGCCCTCGCAGAGCATCTGGGACATGCACGTGAGAGGATCTCTAGGAGCGATGCGCTGGCGACTGGGTGCAGGCACATGGGAACTGCCTGCTCTTCGGCGGCAGCGGGACCGGCAAGAGTCACATCGCCGCAGCCATCGCCTATGGCTTGATCGAGGCTGGATTCAGCGCTCTATTCGTGCGTACCAACGACCTCGTCCAGCGCCTCCAGGCGGCAAGGCGGGATCTCGCCCTGCCGGCGCTACTCACCAAGCTCGACCGCATCGACTGCCTCATCCTCGATGATCTCGGCTATAGTGCGAAAGGCTCAGTCGGAGACGAGCATCCTGTTCGAGTTGATCGCCGAGCGCTACGAACACCGCAGTCTGATCATCACCTGCGATCGATCCTGTGCTGACTGGGCCTCCATCTTCGCCGACCAGACCATGACCGTGGCCGCCATCGACCGCCTCGTCCACCATGCGACCATCCTGGAATTCGGATCTGAGGGCTACCGGAAACGGGCGGCCGCGGCTCGCACCAGCAACCCACCGCCGCAACCCGCAGCTGAGGCGACGTCGCGTCTCCTGCTTGCTTCGCGGGCGTCTTCCGCCCGCGCACGGTCGTCGACCTGACCTGCTCCTGCCGCGCTTCGCTTGGCGACTCCTGCCGAGTATTTCCAGACGGAAAAACTTGGCAGGAGTTCTATTTCGTCGTTCGGACTGCGGGCTTCAAAACCGGCCAATCTAATTGTCGCTAGACAGTCGCGTGCCGCCGCGCAGTTCGACGACCACCCGCCGATGACGTTCGGGCCGGCCACGTTGACGGCGAGACGCCTCCACCAGAACGAATCCTGCCATGCCGCCTCCAGAGCGGGATCATGCACAACGACAGATCAGAGAGCAAACGGGCGGGCCAGGGCAGATACCGGGCGGGGCGGGGGAGCCACGATCGTTTATGGAACCGGGGCTGGCCGGCAACGCGCCACTCCAAGCCTTGTTCTGTTTGACCTGGGCCTTGGGTCTGGTGACCGCTGGCGGGCAGCCAACATGCCATGTAGGGAGGGGACATGGACGTATCCCAGGTCGTGAGTCCGTCTGCCCTGGTCATCCTGGCCCTGGTCTCCGGCGTCCTCATCGGGGCGCTATTGATGTACCGACTGGTGGCCTGGTGGCGCCGCTATCGGCTTGCCAGGAACCGCAGGATCGGCAGCCAGGGCGAGGAACAGGCCGTAGCCATTTTGGAAGGCGCCGGCTACCATATCATCTCGGCGCAAAGCGAGCGCGTAGCACGTATGCTCGTCGATGGCGAATCCCGGCAGTACGCGGTGCGTGCTGATTTCGTGGTGGAACGCCAGGGCAGACGCTATGCAGCCGAGGTCAAGGCTGGTGAGGTCGTGCGCGACCCTGTTCATAGCGATACCCGGCGGCAACTGCTGGAGTACCGCGTTGTCTTCCACGAAATGGCTGGCGTCCTCCTTGTGGACGTCCCCTCGCGCAGTGTCCTCAAGGTCGTGTTTCCCGATTTGAGTGAAAGCTCGCCCAGGTCCCGCATTTCGTGGGGGCGGCTGGTGATAGCCATCCTGGTCGGCTTGGTCGTAGGGGCGGCCATCGCCATCTGGTTCATCCGAATTTGATGGTATCGTCAGACTCCATCATCTGCAGACAGGCCATCCACGCGTACAGGTTTATTGCCATCAACACACGCAGGATTTCTGCGGACCAGCGCCAGTATCAGGGCGCAGCGTCACCTGGGAAGAAACTCTCGATCAGACCGAGGTGATTGCCAGTTAGTCCAGACGCCAGCCAAACAGCCAGCGCGGTGCAGATAATGGCGGTGCTGAGGCGGCCCAGACCGACATGTTCAATCCGGTCATCGCCCTCGTGGCGCCACCAACCCATCACATAGATGGCGATGGCCAGGGCGATGGCGCTCCACGCCGACAGCGAGAGGGTACGGCCGATGATGCCCCAGCCCCAGGCATGGTCGCAGATCGCCAGAAATTTCAGGGCAGCCGCAACTTCGATCAATCCGCCGACGATCTTGAACTCGTTCATCCAAGCACCGGCACGTGGCATCCGGCTCAGCATGCCGGGGGCCAGGGCGAGGAGGAAGAAGGGCAGCGCAATGGTGCCGCTGTAGATCGCCATGCCCAGAATAGCGGAACCCCACGCCCCGTGCGACACGCCTGCAGCCAGCACGGCTCCGGCGAATGGGGCTGTGCAGGTGAACGCGGTGATGGCAAAGGTGAGTCCCATTACCAGCGCGCCAAGATACCCGCCACGTGATCCGCCGGACAGGTTCTGCAGCCAGGTCGGCGGACGCAGGAACCAGGCGCCCAATAGCGAGAGTCCAAGCAGGACGAACATCGCGCCGATCAGCAGATTGGTGACGGGGTGGCCGGCCAACGAGGTCAACGAAGCTCCGAACACGCCGGTGATCAGTACGCCAAGTCCGACGAAGCATGCGATGATGCCCAAGGCGTAGAACGCAGCGAGGGGGAGCAGCCGATGACCAGCCGCCGCCTGTTTGGTGAAGACATTGACGGTAAACGGGATCATCGGGTAGGTGCACGGCATCACCAGAGTGAACAAGCCTCCGAAGACGGCGAGAAGCAAGAACTCGCCCCACCCCGTTCCGGTTCCGCCGACATCGCCAGCGGTGCTGGCGCCGCGATCCAGGAAGGCAAGGAACCGTTCAAGCGTCGCCGCGTCGCCAGGGGCAAAGACACGGTCCCAGCGCGATTCGCTGCCGTCGGCGGCGATACGGACATAGAGCGGACGGTTCTGGGTGGCGAAGCGCTCCTGTTGCCACGCCGCGAGCTCATCGTGCGGCGGGTCGGTATCGATCTCGACCGGCAGATGAGTGTCGAGGGCGCGGATGACGGCGGGCAGGCGGAACACCGTCTTGGCCATGAGCTGGCAGTTGACGCAACTCGCTCCAGTGAAGTCGAGGAAGACCGGCTTACCGGCGGCTCGGCCTTCGACGATTAGAGCCTCGGCGGTGGCGCGATTGCTGGGGCGTCGCCAGCGCGTTCCGCCCGGCTCTGTCGCCTGGGTAATTTCATGTCGAAAGGCCGTCTGCAGTCGTTGCTCTGCGCCGGCGATCTCCTCGCGCACGACAGATCGGACATCGGCCAGGGAAGGTCCTTGGGCCGCTGTCGCAACCACGGCAACGCCATCGCCTGGCACCAGCAGGGTCAGGGGTGCGTTGGCGACCGGGACGAGACATGTCATGGTCGTGCAGGCCATGTACGAGACGCGCACCTCGATGGGGATCTCGCCGACGCCTGCTGGCTGGGTGATGGGTAGCTTCAGGGTGACGGCAGCGCCTTCAGGGTAGACTAGGAGTCCGTCCAGATCGTGGGTAGGTTGATCGTCAGTGACCGGCCCGCGAGCCCGCACGGGTGAACCTGGAGCTAGAACGACCGAGGTCGCTACGCCGGCGCCGCCGGGCTTCAGTTCCCGGCTGTACAGATGCAGGGGAGGGGCCTGAGGACGTGGTTGGAAGGTGGCGACGATGACTGGTCCTAGGGCGTCGCGTTCCATCTCCACCGAGACCGTGACCCCGTTTTTGGTCAGAAAGGACTCCCCGGCGGTCAGAGTCAATGCGGCTAAAAGGACAAACAGGGTGCGCATGGCGGTAGTGTGTGTCCCTCACATGAAATGCTTGTGAATACGCAACATCATTACTGGTAATGATTAACACTCCAATTTGTCTATCCGACGGTAGCTGACAGAAGTGGCAGCCGGGTGTCTGACCATGGCTTACAAACTTGTCCGGTGGCGAGTTGCGAAGAGCTCACTACCTTCTCAGGCATGACACGGGTGAACACGATGCGATGGTCCGGCAGATCCCAGGATCTGCTTATCAGGGCGGTAGCCGATCCAACATTTATAAGCGCCATGCAGGCACGTGGTATTCCCGAATCGCAATTGCGGCTCTGGCTTGCCAAAGAAGAAGTTCCGATCACCTTTCGTGGGCAGATGCGCGGATGGGTAGAGGACTGGGCGCACGCCAATCCGGATCGCATCCGGGCCTCCAGCCGTTGACGACCTGACGTCCAACAGGCAGCGGCCTGACGGATCAGTCGATCACGGCATGGGCGAGTACGTCCAAAGCCTGGCGGAAGCGCCGACGGTCGTCGTCATCGAGTGGCTTCTGGCCACCTGACGCGTTGCCGCTTTCGCGGACGTACTGCATCAGTTCGCGCATCATGAGCGCCTCGCCGATATTGCCTTCGTCGCGCAACACGCCGCGATTGGTTATCACGCGCGAACCCTTCTTGATACACCGGGCCGCCAGCGGGATGTCGTCGGTAACGACGATGTCGTTCGATCCTGCGTGCTCGACAATCCAGTGGTCAGCCGCGTCGAATCCATCGTCTACGACCTCCAGTCGGATCATCGGATCATTCGGCATGTTCATCCACTGGTTGGCCACCACGTGGACGATGAGGTTCAGGCGTTTGGCGATGGCGTAGGTCTCGACTTTGACCGGACAGGCGTCGGCATCGATGTAGATTCTACTCATAGCGGCATTATCGCGAACATGGGATCAACGCAGCGTCAAGGTGCCGTACTGCAGCGCATCACGCAGATGAGTCGAGACGCCCTCGGCATTCCGCTCCGCCTCCTTGGTCAGACCGTTGTGCGTCTTCACCGAATCCAGCCATGGGATCGCGATCAGGCGAACGGCAGCAACGATTCCGGCCGAGGCCTCCTCGGTGTCCACATAGTCTTCAGCGATGGCCGTGAAGTCACATGGACCGACGACGCCAGATAGTCCGGATTTGATGTGGCAGATGCTTTCGACCGGATTGGTGTCCTGACCGATGCCCTTGAAGTAGACGCCGAATGCGACGGTGATTCCGGAACTGTATTGGGCCAACGATATCTGGATGACATCGAAGGCGATCGGCCCGCTCCGGCGGAACACCAGATCGAACTTTTCGTAATGCATCGGCCGAAGCAGCTTGCCGATTTTCTTGACGAGTGATGTGGTCATACGTTTGGACCTGACGTCGTGTGCGGCATCCATGCCACAGTGGCGATGGTGGAGCGTGGGTGAGACGGAATCGAGGGCGGACGTTGGCGTTGAAGTCAACCGGGACAAGCGCAGAGGAAGCCATCAGCGGTCGCGACCTGTGTGTAAACATTGACATGAAAGTGACAGAAGATCATCGAGTCAGGTCAGGGTGCCGCCCCTGGTCGAGTCGCGGAAGGTACGTGGCGACACGCCGAAAGTGCGGGTGAAGGCGCGGGTGAAGTGGAATGCGTCGGCATATCCAGCACGTTCAGCGAGGTCCTGGATGCGATCGCGGCTCATCACCAGGCGGTCAGCCGCCTGCTGTAGCCGGATACGTCGGGCATAGGCGCCGGGCGTAATGCGGTCGAAGCGCTGAAACAGTCGCGAGATGTGGGCCGGCGACAGGTCGAGCGCTTTCGCTACCTCCTGCACCCCGGCTCCGGCGGCAGCATGCGCATCCAGCCACGATCGGCAGCGCTGGTACGTGGTCTGGGCGAGGGCAAGCTCGGGGTTGATGTCGGATCGAGGATGAGCCATCGCCAGCAACAAGGCCTGGGCCATGGCGGCGAGCAAGTGGTCTGCCTCAGTGCCGCTGCGCCGCCCGGTGTCGACCAGGAGGTCGAACAAAGCGCGGGCTGGTGAGCCTGCATCGATCAGTCCAGCCTTGCCCGGCGTCAGGCCGAGTCGTTCGAGGATGCTTGGCACTTCGTCACCGGCGAGATCGACGAACCATTTCCCTGGTGGCTGGGCTGCATCGGCGAATATGGCATGAGGCGTCGTTGGTCCATAGCTGAACACTAACCCTGGGGTCAGCGCTTGGACCCGGGATAGCAACTCCAGTCTCCCGCCGCCACTGGCCACCAGTTCGACCCCGTACCAAGGGAACGAGGGCCGCCGCATGACGTAGTCGCGGTTGCATTGCTCGTATCCAGCGCTGATTACGACCAGTCCTGGGCGCGAGCGTTGGCTGAGATCGCGGTAGAAGCACCGGGCGGCGACCACTTGTCGCGAGAGAAATCCGGGTGCGAGGGCGGCAGTACGAGGGGCCATCTGTGGATCCTACCTCACGATAAGATCATAAAAAGGCATGAATGATGCCAAGGGGCATGGTCGTCGCTGGCCGGATGGCGAGACTCGGGCTATGGTCCCTGTCCCAACCGGCATCATCCAGCAACCGGGTGTACGCGTTCGCGCCACCGGGTTGCGGTTGCCTCCCGTGATCTTCGGCATCAGTGCCTTGGGCAATCTCTACCAAGTTATGCCCGAGGACCGCAAGTTGGCGATCGTCGCTGCCTGCCGGGCGCATACCACTGGCCCGGTGGTATTCGACGGTGCAGGCAAGTACGGGGCCGGACTCGCCCTCGAATGCCTCGGCCGGGCGTTGCGTGTACAGGGGGTTAGTGCGGAGCAGGTGCTGATCAGTAACAAGTTGGCCTGGCGCCGCGCACCGCTGCAGGGCCCAGAGCCGACCTTCGAGCCGGGGGTATGGAAGAACCTCGCCCATGATGCGATGATGGACGTCAGCGCCGATGGCATCCTGCGCTGCCACGCCGAGGGCTTGGTCCTACTCGGATCACCCTACCGCACTGATCTGGTTTCGGTTCATGACCCGGACGAGTATCTCGCAATGGCCAAGGGCGATGCGGCCGAACGTGCCCGACGCATGTGCGACGTGCTCGGTGCGTACCGCTCGCTGATCGCCTTACGTAAGGCGGGTGTGGTCAAGGCGGTCGGGATAGGTTCAAAGGACTGGCGGGTGCTGCGCGACATTGCCGATCAGGTCGATGTCGACTGGGTGATGCTGGCGTGCAGCCTGACTATCATGTCGCATCCCCGCGAACTGATTGAGTGGGTTGCTCAGGCCGGACGGCGTGGCGTGGCGGTGATCGACTCAGCCCTGTTTCATGGTGGTTTCCTCACTGGTGGTGACCACCTTGACTATCGTCCGGTCGATCCGGCGAATCCCGAGCATGCGCGCGCGTTGCGCTGGCGTGGACAATTCGAGGCCATCTGCCGTGCGCACGATATTTTGCCTGGCGTGGCCTGCACTGCTTTCGCACTGAGCATTCCCGGCGTGGTCAGCGTGGCGTTGAACACCACCCGAGCCGACCGGGTCGCCGAGAACGCGGCCATGCCGGCCATCCCCATCCCCACGGCACTGTGGCGCGATCTGGGCGAGGCCGGGCTGATCGATCGCGAGCTGGATTTCGCAGCATGATCATCGACGCGCATCACCACCTGTGGCGCTTCGATCCGGTAGCCTACGACTGGATTACGCCGCAGCACACAGTCCTCCGCCACGACTTCCTCCTCGCAGAATTGGCTGCCGTCGCGTCTCAGTCGGAGTTGTCTGGTACCATCGTCGTCCAGGCCAAGCAGAGCCTCGACGAGACGCGCTGGCTGCTCGGCTTGGCGCAGCAGCCACTGATCCGCGGCGTGGTCGGCTGGGTCCCGCTGGCTGATCCGAATCTGTCAGATCTGCTCGATGTATTGCCGTCCGGTCCGCTGGTCGGAGTGCGCCATGTCGTGCAGGGCGAGGCCAACCCCGGTTTCCTCCTGCGTCCGGAAATCCAGCGCGGACTGCGCGAAATCGGGCGTCGCGGCCTGGCCTACGACATTCTGATCGCCGCCCGACAGCTACCCCAGGCGACTTGCTGCGTCGAACGTCTGCCGGCGGACATGCGCTTCATCCTCGATCATGGCGGAAAGCCAGACATCCGCTGGCGAGGTCTGGCCACGTGGTCGGCTGATCTCGCTGCCCTTGCGCGGCACGCGAACGTCGCCTGCAAGCTGTCCGGACTGGTCACCGAGGCTGACCCAGCGACGTGGACCGTGGCCGAACTAGAGCCTTACGTCCGCACCATCCTCGACACCTTCGGCCCGCGCCGCGTGCTGTTCGCCAGTGACTGGCCGGTGTGCCTTTTGGGTACCAGCCATCGGGCCTGGTTGGATGCGGTGCGCGACTGGATTAGCGGATTCACCCTCATCGAGCAGCAGGCCATTCTTGGCCGCAACGCCCTCACCTGGTACCAGTTGGAGCATTCGTGAAGACCCTGCGCATCACCGCCCCCCGCCAGTTCGACATTGTCGAGTGCCCCGACCCCATCCCTGGCCCGGGCGAGGTGCTGGTGCGCGTCGGTTTTATCGGCCTGTGCGGTTCGGATCTGTCGACCTGGCGCGGGGGCAACCCGCTGGTCAGCTACCCGCGCATTCCTGGCCACGAAATGTCCGGTATCGTAGTCGCCGTCGGTCCCGGCGTGACTGGCACACAGGTCGGCGAGGCGGTTCTCGCCATCCCATACACGGCCTGCAATCGCTGTAGCGCCTGCCAGGTCGGTCGTTTCAACTGCTGCCGCAACAACCAGACCCTGGGTGTTCAGCGCGATGGTGCGTTGGGGGCGCTGCTGGTGCTGCCAGAGAGCAAGTTGCTATGCGTCCCTGGTCTCGACCTCGCCGGACTCGCAGTGGTCGAGCCGCTGTCGGTCGGCTTCCATGCCGCCGCGCGCGGTCGCATCACCAGCGGCGAGACGGCGGTGGTCATCGGTTGCGGTACAGTTGGCATCGGGGCGGTTGCCGGGGCGGTGGCGCGCGGTGCCCGCGTCGTCGCCGTCGACGTTGATCCGCGCAAACTCGATCTCGCTAGATGCCTCGGCGCCAGTGAGACGATCGACAGCCGCAACGTGGATCTCAAGACTGCGCTTTCGGAACTCGACGACGGACAAGGTCCGCCGGTGCTAATCGAGGCGGTGGGCAACTCTGCCGCCTTCCGCGTTTGTGTCGAATCCGCCGCATTCGCCGGTCGCGTGGTTTACATCGGCTACACCAAGGAGCCCGTCACCTACGAGACCAAGTATTTCGTGCAAAAGGAACTCGACATCATGGGTTCGCGCAATGCAACCCCGGCCGACTTTCTCGCCGCGGGCGCCTGGCTGGCCCAGGATCCGTCGCGCGTCTCTGCCCTGGTCAGTCGCATCGTACCCTTTGCCGAGGCCGGAGCGGCCCTTGCCGCCTGGGATGCTGATCCCGGTTCAATCACCAAGATCCTCGTCGACGTGGCCACGGCCAGATAGACGTTTGCTCTGCAGTAAATGTCGGGATGAGGAGTAGTTTCTAAGTCTACGACCGTGGCTTCCACACGTGCCCCGAAGGATCGATGTGCGTCATGACGCATTGCTCACCTCGTCCCAGTCCAGGTCGAAGCGCGCGAGGTACTTCTGGAGGCGGTCGGCGTCGTTGGCCGTCCGGCGTGCCAGGCGCGACACTGCGAATAGCGCGCGGCCGGCATCCGACAGCGTGCGCGAGCATTGGCAGATGCGCACTACCTCGGTGAGTTGCACGCGGTCGAAGCAGTCCAGCTGATCGGCCTTGGTTCCGAGGATCCCGACCAGCGGATCGTCGCCAGGTTGAATGGGGGGATGCCATTGCGATTGCAGGCGCGCCGTTTCCTCGCGCACTAGGTCTTCGTCGATGCGGCCGCTGGTCGCCAAGGTGGCCATGCGCGTCACCGCTGAACCGAGGTCGCGGAAGTTGGCGCTCCATGCCGAGTCGGGGGCCGTGGCGAAGCGCAGGAATCGCTCACGAGCCTCGCTGTTCATGGTTACGCGTCGACCGCTGTCACGGGTGAAACGCTCCAGTTCGTGGTCGAGATTCGGTTCGATATCCTCGCGCCGCTGGGCTAGGCCGGGCAGAGTGAAAGTCCACAGGTCGATGCGCGCCAGCAGATCCTCGCGGAAGCGACCGTCGCGCACTGCTGTGCGCAAGTCGCGGTTCGAACCGGCGATGAGCTGGAAGTCGGACAGCACCGGATTGTCGGCGCCCAGCGGCAGAAAGATCTTGTCCTCGACTGCGCGCAGGAGCATGGCCTGCTCGTCAAGCCCGAGTTCGCCGATCTCGTCGAGGAACAGCACGCCGCTGTCCGCACGCTTCAGCAAGCCCTCACGGTCGTTCACCGCCCCGGTGAACGCGCCTTTGCGGTGGCCGAACAGGGCAGAACCGGCGGCATCGCCGCGCACCGTCGCGCAGTTGAGTTCGACGAAAGGCCCGTCGACGAGGTTGCGCGCCTTCTTCAATTCGAAGATGCGCCGGGCCAGCACCGTCTTGCCAGCGCCGGTCGGCCCGCCGAGGAGGATCGGCGCGCGCGTCGCTGCCGCGACTTGCTCGACCCGGGCGATAAGTTTGGCGAAGGTAATGTTGCGCGTCGGGATACCTGCGGTCAGCACGGCGGCACCGGCGGCACGCTCCTCGGCGAAGCGCGAGGAGAGCTTGTCGTACTTCGACAGATCAAGGTCGATGAGCGTGTGCGTGCCAGCGAGGGTAGCCTGACCATCGCCCAGGCGGTCATCGGGACCACGCTTGGCGCCCGGCTGGGTCTGCACGATGCGGGCAGGGAAGTGCCGCGACTCGGTGAGCAAAAAGAGGCAGATCTGCGCGACGTGCGTGCCAGTGGTGATGTGGACGAGGTAGTCCTCCTCATCCGGCTTCCACGGGTAGCCGGCGGCAAGCCCCCATAGCGCACCATAGACGTCTTCGAAGTCCCAGGGATCGCTGAACTCGATGTGCCGACTCTTCACGGTGGTCGCCGGTGAGACTTGGCGGATGTCGGCGGCGATGCCCTCGGCGAGATTATCGAAGCGGCGCTGGTGCAGCATTTCGAAACGGGTGATCGCTAGGTCGTCCTGCATGTGCAGTCCGACGGTGGGGCGCCAACGGTTCCATCGCTTCTGGTCACGCCCGGCATCGAGGGTCGGACCAAGCAGGCCAATGGCGACGAGGGGGCGAGGCTTAGGCATAGATCTACTATTAGCGAATAAACTCGCCAGCAAGCGAGTTATAGATCCTGCCAGCGCCCGCTTTGCCACCTAAGTCTTTATCACAACAAGACCGGTTGGCCTGGACGCGGATGGCACGGATGACGCATGGGGAGCATCGTCTCCGCCGTCGTATTACGATCGTCTCAGTCAAACCGAACTCTCGAGGAACCATGTCGAACTCCGCCCTCATCGCCGCCGCCCAGACCCTCGCCACCCGCGCCCATGCCGGCCAGCAGCGCGAGGACATCGGGGACCCATACATCGTGCATCCGACGCGGGTGGCCGCCCGGTTGGCCCGGCGTTTCCCCGATGATGTAGCGCTGACCGCCGCCGGCTGGTGCCATGACGTCATCGAAGACTGCCCGCAGATCAGCATCGACGAGGTGCGCGTCGCAATCGGCGATGACGCACTGGCCATCGTCCGCGAGGTGACCAACCCCAGTAAGCAGCATCCGGAGCTGCCGCGCGCCGAGCGCAAGGCGATGGACCGGGCGCATATCGCCGCGATCAGCCGCCGGGCCCGCTGCCTCAAGCTGGCCGACCGCGCCGACAACTTGCGCGACGGTTGCGCCTGCCCAGACAAGGCGTGGCTCGCCACCTATGTCCGCGAGTCGCGCTTGCTTGCCGAGGCGGTGCGCGGAACCGACCCCGAACTGGAGCACGACCTCCAGACTGCCCTCTCCACCGCGGCCCAGGCCGCCGGCATCGATTGAATAGGCTCACACTATGTCCAACTACGAAACCATCACCGCCCAAGACGGCGCCCCGATCAAGGCGTGGATCCACGGCGTACCGTTGGAAGACGAGGCACGCGCCCAGTTGATGAACGCTGCACGTATGCCCTTTATCCACCGCCACGTCGCGGTGATGCCGGATGTTCACAAGGGCATCGGCGCTACTGTCGGGTCGGTCATCCCGACCATCGGGGCGATCATCCCGGCCGCCGTCGGCGTCGACATCGGCTGCGGTATGTGCGCCGTGCGCACCTCGTTGACCGCCGCCGACCTCCCCGAGAGCCTGCGCGCGATGCGCGAGGCGATTGAGCGGGCGGTACCGCATGGCCGGACCGATAACGGCGGGTCGAGCGACCGCGGTGCCTGGCACGACCTGCCGCCGCGGGTGAGCAACCTGTGGAAGCAGCATCTCGCCGACGGCTATGCCGAGATCGGCGCGAAGTACCCCAAGCTCGACCGCGGCAACTCGGTCAACCACCTTGGCACCCTCGGCACCGGCAACCACTTCATTGAGGTCTGCCTCGACGAGGCCGGGCAGGTATGGCTCATGCTGCACTCGGGCTCGCGCGGGGTCGGCAACCGCTTCGGCGAGTTCTTCATCAGCATGGCCCGCGACGACTGCCGCAAGGCCGGCGTCGACCTGCCGGACCGCGATCTGGCCTACTTCACCGAAGGCACCGAACACTTTGCCGACTACACCACCGCGGTGGGCTGGGCCCAGACCTACGCTCGCATCAACCGCCAAGTGATGTTGGAAAACGTGATCACCGCAGTCGCCAAGGCGCCGGGCATCAAGCCGTTCACCTGCACAGTTGAGGCGGTCAACTGCCATCACAACTATGTAAGCGAAGAGCAGCACTTCGGGAAGACCTGCTGGGTGACCCGCAAGGGCGCCGTACGCGCTGGCCTCGGCGACATGGGCATCATCCCCGGCTCGATGGGCGCCCGCAGCTTCATCGTCCGCGGCAAGGGGAACCCGGAGTCGTTCTGCTCGTGCAGCCACGGCGCTGGCCGGGTGATGTCACGGACCAAGGCCAAGAAACTGTTCACGCTTGAGGACCACGCCAAAGCCACCGCCGGGGTCGAATGCCGCAAGGACGCCGATGTCATTGACGAAACGCCGATGGCCTACAAGGACATCGACGCAGTCATGGCGGCCCAGAGCGATCTCGTCGAGATCGTGCATACGCTCAAGCAGGTTGTTTGCGTGAAGGGGTGAACATGTCAGAACCCCCCAATTTCATCCTGGTGGCTAACAAGGGCAACAAGAAGCCACTTCCGTCAATTCCTCGGCCCCCATGCATCGATGAATTACTGCATCTTTTCGAGACTCATTGTGTCGTTGGGTGTTGCGATTGGGACGCGCTTAATTTGAGCGACGAGTACTTTTGTCATCTTGTCAAATCAGGGCAGTCGACCGCCGACGGAATTCATCAAGTTCTGTTACGGGTCCTGGACTGGTCAAAGCAACTCAAAGAACCCGGAATTATCGAAGGGGATGAGTGGTATTTTGACCCTGAGCGGGCAAAGCAGGAAATGCACGACGCAGTGCAGCGACTTGATCGAATTCGCGGGGATATCCTTGGGGACACACCATGATCACCATCGACGGTTCCCAAGGCGAAGGCGGCGGTCAGATCCTCCGCACCTCGCTTGCCCTTGCCGCCATCACCGGCACCCCGGTGCGGATCGAGCGCATTCGGGCCCGCCGGCCCAAGCCGGGGCTGCAGCGCCAGCATCTGGTGGCGGTGCAGGCCGCAGCGCGGGTCTGCAACGGCCAGTTGGAGGGGGCCGAACTCCATAGCCGCGAGGTCACGTTCATCCCGCAGGCGCCTTGCGCGGGAACCTACGCCTTCGACATCGGCTCGGCCGGCAGCACAGCCCTCGTGCTGCAGACCGTGCTGCCGATCTTGCTGTGCGCGGATGGTCCTTCTACGGTGTCGATCCGCGGCGGCACCCACAACAGCATGGCTCCGCCGGTTGAGTTCCTACAGGAGAGCTTCCTGCCGGTGCTGCACCGCATCGGCGTCTCGGCCACGTTGGACCTGGAACGTCATGGCTTCTACCCAGCCGGTGGAGGCGCCGTTTGTGCTGCAATCCAACCTTGGCAAGTCCAAGCGCCGCTTGACTTGATGGAGCGTGGCAAGGCCATCGGCCGCCACGCCGAGGTCCTGCTCGCCAACCTGCCTGCCCACGTCGCCAGCCGCGAGGCCCAGGCCCTCAAGCACGGGCTGCATTGGAGCCATCAGGAGGTCGACGAACGCGAGGTTAACGCCGATGGTCCAGGCAATGCCATCATCGCGCGGCTCCATCATGCCAACATCACCGCCGTGTGCACCGCCTTCGGAGAACTGCGCAAGTCAGCCGAGCAGGTCGCCCAGGACTGCGTGAAGCAGGTCCGCCGCTACACCGAGTCCGAAGCTCCGGTGTGCGAGCATCTCGCCGACCAACTCCTACTGCCCTTAGCACTCGGCGCTGGGGGCCGATTCCGAACTCTGAATCCCAGTGAGCACACTCAGACCAACGCTGCGATTATTGCTCAGTTTTTGGGAGCGGTGGTGACGATCGCTGGGGATGATGGCGGCGCTGTCATCACCGTGCGCGGACGGAACCAACCCAACTTGTGAAGCGGCCAGGTGCCTTCCCGATCTGCGGGGCTTTTTCGTTTGCCGAGGTCGCCGAGAGGAGATCGCGGTTGACTGACCGGTGCCAGAAACACCACGACCCATCCGGAAGCCGGATGGGTCGTGGTGTTCGACAGGACGACGTGAACTACTTCGAGTTCATCCAGTCGTCTTTGAACGGCTTGGACGGCTTGAGCCAGTTCACTTCGATGGTGCGGTAGTTGAACGTGACCATCTCGGTCGGCGGATCCGACATGGGGGCGAGATTGATGCTGGTGATGCGCGCGTTGTCGAACTTGATCGTCAGGTAGTGTTCGTCCTTTTCCTTCTCGGTAGCGCGGAAGAATTGGATTTCGCCACTGGACTTCTTCTGCTGGCTCATGGCCGTCAGTAGGATGGTGCTGTCCTCGTCCATCCGCTTGGCGATCGAGATCGGCGAGTACTGGACCCGTCCGTGAGCCACGCCGGCCTGGTTGTCGAAGGGAAGGTCGGCGCCGAGGTTGAAGGACAGCAGTTCAGTGCCCTTGCCAGTCTGCTGCGTGCTGCAGCCCTTGACCGTCTGGCCTTCGATCTTGAGGACGAGGTGTGGTGCGTAAGCCATGAGTGGAACTCCGTAAAAGGGTAGTGTCTGCGATGAGGAGTTTATCTGTTAGGCCGGCCAATTGCCTTGTCAAGTGACCACAGCACTTGCCCCTATAAAGGATATTCAGGACCGTCGTGCAAGTGATGAAGTGCTTCGTTTGGCCTCTATAGCAGTCCCGTTCGCTGATGCAGCTAATGACCTTGCATGCTGGGTCATCACCATACCTTCCCAGCGCCAAACCCTTTCAAGGAGGAACCTATGGCTAGCGAAGGATCGATCGCACCGAAGGAACGCGTCAACATCGTCTACAAGTCCGACACCGGTGGCGCATCAGAGGAGAAGGAGCTTCCCTTTAAGATGCTTGTCCTCGGTGATTTCACCCAGCGTGCTGACAGTACGCCGCTCGAACAGCGCAAGCCGGTGAGCATCAACAAGGACAACTTCAACGACGTGCTTGCTGCTCAAAAGCTGAAGCTGCAGATGGGGGCCAAGAACACCCTGTCGGGCGACGGCGAACTGCCCGTCCAGCTGGAGTTCAAGACAATCAATGATTTCGGACCCGAGGCGGTCGCGCGTCAGGTACCTGAGATGGCGAAAATGCTCGAGCTGCGCGAGGCGCTTAATGCTCTCAAAGGACCGCTCGGCAACATCCCGGCATTCCGCAAGAAGATCCAGGCAATCATCCAGGATGAGACCGCTCGTGCGGCCGTGCTGGCTGAACTCGGCGCCAAGCCGACCTGAACCGGCAATTAACCTACTACGATACACACGGATACACCATGAGCACTGAAGCAGCAGCAGCTGGCGGCGGGAACCTCCTCGACGCCATCATGACCGAGACCAACATGGCTCCGGCCGACGAGGGCTATGGCCTCGCCCGTCGCGGAGTAGAGGCCCTGGTCGCCGAGCTCGTTAAGGGCAAGACCGACGCCAAGGTCGACAAGAGCATGATCGACGCGATGATCGCCCAGCTGGACGAGAAGTTGTCGACCCAGCTCGATGCGATCATGCACCACGCCGAGTTCCAGAAACTGGAAAGCTCCTGGCGTTCGCTGAAGATGCTGGTCGACCGGACCAACTTCCGCGAGAACGTGAAGATCGAGCTGGTGAATGTCTCGAAGGACGATCTGCAGGCCGACTTCGAAGATGCACCGGAACTGGTCAAGTCTGGCCTCTACAAAACCGCCTACACCGCCGAGTTCGGGCAGTTCGGTGGCGAGCCCTATGGCGCCATCGTCGGCAATTACGAATTCGGCTCGGGGCCTCAGGACATCGCCCTACTGCAGAAGATGGCCAGCGTCGCCACCATGACGCACGCACCGTTCCTATCCTCGGCCTCGCCGAAGTTCTTCGGCGTGAAGAGCTTCACCGAGCTGCCCAAGCTCAACGACCTCAAGTCGTTGTTCGAAGGCCCCCAGTACGCCCGTTGGCGGTCGTTCCGCGAATCTGACGATGCGCGTAGCGTCGGCCTTACTGCTCCGCGCTTCCTGCTGCGGCTGCCGTACGGACCGGAGACCGTTCCGGTCAAGGCCTTCAACTACCAGGAGAGCGTCAAGGGCGACCACGACGCTTATGCCTGGGGCAACACCGCATTCGCGCTCGCCAGTCGCCTTGCCGACAGCTTCGCCAAGTACCGCTGGTGCCCGAACATCATCGGACCCCAGAGCGGCGGCGCGGTCGAGAACCTGCCGTTGCACCAGTACGAATCGATGGGTGCGATCGAGACCAAAGTACCGACCGAATGCATGATTTCTGAACGGCGCGAGTACGAGCTGTCCGAAGAGGGATTCATCAGCTTGTCGATGCGCAAGGGCAGCGACAACGCCTGCTTCTTCTCTGCCAATTCGTGCCAGAAGCCGAAGAATTTTGGCCAGAGCGCTGAAGGCAAGCAAGCTGAGACGAACTTCCGTCTTGGCACCCAGCTGCCCTACCTGTTCGTGGTCAATCGTCTTGCCCATTACATCAAGGTCCTGCAGCGCGAGCAGATCGGCTCGTGGAAGGATAAGAACCAGTTGCAGCGCGAGCTGTCGACCTGGATCAACCAGTATGTGGCCGCGCTCGACAATCCGTCCGACGATGTGCGCAATACCCACCCGCTGCGTTCCGCTGAGATTACCGTCGAGGATGTGCCCGGCGAAGCCGGCTGGTACAAAGTCGGCATGAAGGTGCAGCCGCACTTCAAGTACATGGGTGCCTCGTTCACCCTGTCGCTGGTCGGCAAACTCGACAAGAAATGACCGGTCGTTCCGGCCGCGCCGTTGTCGGATCGCATTCCGACAACGGCGTGGTCCGGATGTCCGGGTCTGCTCATGCTCAACAACGTCACCTTGTTTGAACGGTTGACCCACGCCGCCCGTGAAGGGGGGCCACGTACGATCAAGGAAGACCGCGCGGCAATCATGCGGTCGGTGATGGTGAATCTGCAGCGCGTCCTCAATTCGCACCAAGGTGACTCTGCTGCCCAGCCGGATTTGGGGATCCCATCCCCGCATGAGCTGATGCGTGGTTATCCCGCGACGACGGATGTTGCATTGCGTGCGGTCAAGACCTGCATTCAGCGATTCGAGCCGCGTTTGACCAATGTCCTGGTCAGCGTGGATAGAAGTGATGAGCATCGGCTGGCGATCGGTTTTTCGATCTCTGCCCAGCTGGCTGGTGGCGATCGCCGCGACCCAGTGAAGTTTTTCACCGTCATCACCCCCGATGGGCGCATGCGCATGCGTGATGCTTGATGGCCTTTAATACCTACTATCATGACGAGCTGACTTGGCTGCGCGACATGGGCCGGGAGTACGCCCGCGCCCATCCCGGCACAGCGGATATGCTGTCCGAAGCGGGCAGCGATCCTGACGTCGAGCGGCTCCTAGAGGGTTTCGCCTTTGTCGCCGGACGGCTTCGGCAAAAGCTGGACGACGAGCTGCCGGAGCTGACCCACGCCCTGATCGAGAGTCTCTGGCCGCACTACCTGCGTCCAGTTCCTGCGATCACCATGATCCAGTTCGAAGCCTCGCGTGCCAACGATGGCGAAGTCCGTCGTATCGCCCGTGGAACGCCGGTTGACTCAGCGCCGGTGGATGGAACCCGTTGCCGTTTCCAGACCATCTACCCGGTAGAACTCACTCCGCTGCGCATCACCGGATTGGCGTTGCGCAGCACGCAACCCGCCTTGCTGACGCTAAAGTGCCGGCTACCGGACGGGATGAAGGCGTCTCAGCTGCCAGCTCTCGGCTTACGCAGCCTGCGCCTCCACTGCGCCGGACCGATGGCGATAGCTGCTGGTCTGCACGTCTGTCTGGTGCGGCACTGCACTGCGGTCACCGCGCTCGCCCAGGGCCGTCGCGTCCACCTGCCTCCTCGCTGCGTGCGGCCGGTCGGCTTCGATCCGTTGGACGCACTTCTCGGAGCGGCTCCGGCATCATTCGCTGGATTTTCCCTGCTTCGGGAATGGTTCAGCTTTCCCAATAAATTCCTCTTCGCCGACCTGTGTGGCCTAGAGGTGCTCGGACAGCTTGGTGATGCCAACGAGTTCACTCTGGAATTCGCGCTTGATCGGGTTCCGGACCATTTGCCGCAGGTTTCAGAGACCAATCTGCTGCTGGGTTGCACTCCTGCGGTCAACCTGTTCGCCCACGAGGCGACCCCAATCACCTACGATGCTCGGCGCACCGAATTCCCGGTGATTCCGGCGGGAGATGACCCGACGCACTATGAGATCGCTGCGGTCGAGGGTGTTGTCGGACTGGTCAGCGGTGAGGACCGCCCACGGGTAGTGCCTCGGATGTTCCGAGGCGGCCGAGCGCCCGAGCCAGGGGTTATTGGTCATGTCATACGCCGTCGACCAGCCTTGGTCGGCAGCGGCACTAGGTTGGAAGTGGCCATTGCTGGTCAGCTTCCTGGCGTCGAAAGCCTCTCCTTTACCGTCACCTGTACGAATGGTCGTCTGGCTCAGGCCCTTGCGCCCGGCGATGTCCACCTGGTGACTGACCAGTGCCCTCCCGGGGTGCGACTGCGCAACCTCACCAAGCCGACCTCCAGCGTGCCGCCGCCGTTGGGTGGTCAGCTGGAGTGGCGTCTGCTTGCCCACCTCGGACTCAATTGGCGGACCTTGGCCGACATCGAGACGCTGCGTTCGGTGCTCGATCTCTACAACGTACGCTCGCTGGTCGACCAGCAGGCACGAGTCGCGCATCGCCGACTGCTGGACGGACTGGTTGCGATCAGCGCAGCGCCGGACACGACCGTATCGGACGGTGCGCTGATGCGCGGTATCCGCATCACCCTTCAGGTTAAGGAGTCTCACTTCGATGGCGAGGGCGAGGTTCATCTGTTTGCCATGCTCTTCGATGAATTCGTTGCCCAATATGCAGGCCTGAACAGCTTCAGCCGGCTACACGTAACGGGCATCGATGGTGGCCTTGATATGCGTTTCCTGCCTCGCCTGGGCAAGCGTCGGCTGATGTAACATGACAAGCGCCATGCTGCCTGACGGTCCCGAATGGAGTTTCGTGCAAGCGGTAGCCATGGCCGAAGCGGCTGGCGAGCCAATCGGTACTGCCTCGCTGCCTGCGCGCGAGACGGTCCGCCTGCGCCCATCGCTGTCCTTCGCCTTCCCGACCAGTGACGTCGCCAGCATCGAGCGGTTTCCTGCCGTCGTAGATGTGTCGCCGGAACGCTTGTACGTCGAGACGACGTTTCTCGGCCTCTATGGTCAGGCCAGCCCGCTGCCGACCTTCCTGACCGAGATGTTGTTGGCAGAGGATCCGCCGGTCCTTCGTGACTTCCTTGATATATTTAATCACCGGATGCTGTCACTGGCCTACCGGGTGATGACCAAATATCGGATCGAGCGCTCGCGTGGACAGGCAGCTTACCTCAGGGCGGTGGCCGGGATGCCGCCTGACCTCCCGGCGCCGGATCTGCCCGGTGAACTGGAGATGCTGACGATCGCCGGCCTGCTTGCACAACAGCCGAGATCCACCGCAGCACTGGCCACGGCGCTGAACTGTTGGCTCGGTGGAGTGCCGGTCGAGATCGAATGCTGTGCCCCGACCTGGACAGCATTGCCGCCAGAACGCCAAGGCTTGCTTGGCAGTGCGAATTGCGGCATCGGCGCTGATTGCCTGGCAGGCGATCGGATTCTCTCGTACACGACGTCATTCCGCGTGCAAATCGGCCCGGTTGGCGCCGCAGCATTCAGGCGCTTCCTGCCCGGCGGCGATGGCATGGCCGCGGTCACGGCACTCGTCACCGAATTCAACGGCGACCTGCTCGACTGGGATGTCCAGGTCCGCCTCGCGCCCGATGCACTACCTCCAGCAGCCCTGGGCAACGGCGCACGCATGGGCTGGGACGCCAGGCTTGACGGCGCTGCTCCAGACGACGCATCCATCACCCTCTCCCCCTAAACCTCCACGAGTACCTGGACCATGTCAGACAACCTCAAGACCCTGATCTCGCGCCTTTCCCCCACCATGAAGAAGGCCATGGAGGCGGCGGCAGCGCTGTGCGTCAACCGCGGCCACTACGAAGTGACGGTCGAGCATCTGCTGAGCGTCCTGCTTGAGGATCCCCAGGGTGACATGCGGTTGATCCTGAAGGCCTATGGCGTCGATCACGGTCGACTGACGCGCGCATTGCAGGGAACTCTCGACATGGCCCGCGGTGGGAACCCTGGCCGCCCGGTATTCTCGCCCATTCTGATCGAATGGTTGAACGAAGGCTGGATCATCGCTTCGCTGGAACTCGGCCACGCCGACCTGCGCTCTGGCGTTCTGCTTGCCGCTTTGATCAAGAAGGATGCCCGCCTGTGCGCCGGCGATTATGCCCAGCTGTGGGCGATCATCCCAGCGGACGAAGTGGTGCGCAAGTTGGATACGCTGGTCGTCAGTTCGCAGGAACCCACCCAGATGACCGAGGGTAAGGCTGCTCCCGGATCGGCTAAGCCTGGCGAAAGCGCGATCGCCAAATTCTGCACCGATTTCACAGCCAAGGCCAAGGAAGGTAAGGTTGATCCAGTCTTCGGCCGCGATCAAGAAATCCGTCAGATCATCGACATCCTCGCCCGTCGCCGGAAGAACAACCCAATCTGCGTCGGTGAACCCGGTGTCGGCAAGACGGCCGTCGTTGAAGGACTCGCCTTACGCGTCATCGAAGGCGACGTGCCCGATGTGCTGAAGGGTGTCAAGATCATCGGTCTCGACCTCGGCCTGCTGCAGGCCGGCGCCAGTGTGAAGGGCGAGTTCGAGAACCGCCTCAAGGGCGTGTTGGAAGAGGTCAAGTCCTCGCCGACGCCGATCGTCCTGTTCATCGACGAGGCGCACACCCTGATCGGCGCCGGTGGCGCCGCTGGAACTGCCGATGCGGCCAACCTGCTGAAACCTGCGCTGGCCCGTGGCGAGATGAAGACGATCGCCGCCACCACCTGGGCCGAGTACAAGAAGTACTTCGAGAAAGACGCCGCTCTCGCCCGTCGCTTCCAGCTGGTCAAACTCGATGAGCCGTCGGTCGCTACGACCCACACCATGTTGCGCGGCCTGCGTGCCACGTATGAGAAGGCGCATGGCGTGGTCATCCGCGACGACGCACTCTACGCCGCGGCGTGGATGGGCGCCCGTTACATCAACGGCCGCCAGCATCCCGACAAGGGTATCGACTTGGTCGATACCGCCGCCGCTCGCGTGAAGGTCGCCCTGGCGACCAAGCCAGGCGAGCTGGAGACCGTCGAACGCCGCATCCAGGACCGCGAACGCGCGGTGTCCTCGCTCAAGCGCGATCGCGACACTGGTGGCAATTTTGACGCCGAGGCGATGGCCGAATTGGAAGCCGCACTTGCCGCCGACCGTGTCAAGGCCGGCGAGCTGACCACGACTTGGCAGGCCGAGAAGGTCCTGGCCGACAAGGTCATCGCCGCCCGTACTGAGCTGATCGCCAATCCAACCGATGCCGCCAAGCGAACCGCCTTTGAAACGGCGATGGCCGAGCTGAAGGCCAAGCAGGGCGAGCACCCGTTGATGCACGTCGAAGTAACACCCGAAGTGGTCGCCAAGGTGATCGGCGACTGGACCGGCGTGCCAGTTGGCTCAATGGTCAAAAACGAGGCCCAAACCCTGCTCGCCTTCGAAGACGAACTGAAGAAGCGCATTCGCGGCCAGGATCACGTGCACGGCATCGTTGGCACCGGCATTCGCGCCGCCAAGGCTGGTTTGAAAGATCCGCGGACGCCGATCGGCATCTTCCTCTTCGTCGGACCCTCGGGCGTCGGCAAAACCGAAACCGCGACCGCGATCGCCGATCTGATGTTCGGTGGTGAACGTTTCATGACCGTGGTCAACATGAGCGAATACCAGGAGAAACACACGGTTTCGCGCCTGGTTGGCAGTCCGCCCGGCTATGTCGGCTATGGCGAAGGCGGCGTTCTCACCGAAGCGGTACGCCAGCGTCCGTACTCGGTCGTGCTGCTCGACGAGGTCGAAAAGGCCGATCTCGACGTGATGAACCTGTTCTACCAGGTCTTCGACAAGGGCATCCTCAACGACGGCGAGGGCCGCGAGATCGACTTCAAGGACACCGTGATGTTCCTGACTTCGAATCTCGCCACCGACATGATCATGCAGGCCTGCGATGATCCCGAGATGCCACCAGTCGATGCATTGGTCGCGGCAATCCGTCCGATTCTGTCCAAACATTTCAAGCCAGCTCTGCTGGCACGCATGACCATCGTGCCGTTCTTCCCGCTCAAGCAGGATGCCCTGCAGGGCATCGCCCGCCTGAAACTGGGCAAGGTGAGCGCGCGGATGAAAGCGACGCACAAGATGGATCTGGTCTTTGACGAGGCGGTCATTGCCGCGGTTGCAGCCCGCTGTACCGAGGCTGAGACCGGCGCACGTAACGTCGATCATGTTATCTCAGGCAGCCTGTTGCCGCGCATCAGCACCGAAGTGCTGACCCGTCTCGGAGCTGGCGATCTGCCGCCCAAGCTGGTCGTCGGATACGACGCCGAGGCCGGCTTCACCTTCGCGTTTGGAACCTGACCGTGGGCGTGCTCGACGACATGCTGGCCGATGCAGGGGGTCAGCAGAAGGCTGCTGGCTCGTTCGGCGATGTGGTGGCCCGGGCGGTTGGTGCTCGCAGCGTCCAACGCAGCGAGGCCGAGGCTCCATCGCTTGATGTGCTGTTGTCGCTGGACGATGGCATCCTCCGTCGATTGATCCGGCTATTGCCGGCCGAGGCCATGGTGCCGCTTCTGGCGAGGGCCAGTGTTCCCGTCGCCCAGCGCCTGGTTGGATTGCTTGACGCCGAGAGCCAGGCCTGGCTGGCCGCCCAGTCCGATGCGATCGAATCGTGCACGCCCCAGGCGCATGCGGCTGCGGCTGGGCAGGCCCTCGGCCTAATCGGTCGCGCCCAGGGGGCCGGTCCAATAGCTGGACCAATCACTCCACCGCCACCTCGTCGCCCCATCGAAGTCGCCACGTCCTTCTCCACGCCAATGACGCAGGCTGCGCCCGCGGTAGGTCCGGTCAGGCCGGTGGAGCCAGTCGGCGCGGTGCCAACTGGCGCAGCGCCAGATGATGTTACCGAAACGCTGGCCGCCCTGGTTGCCTTGGCTGCTGGTCGAGATGCCCGTCAGCTCGCTGAACTGGCCGAAGCTGTCGATCATCCCGTACTTGCAGATGGACTTCGGGCGATTGTCGCCGGGGCCGACGGCCACGCCGTCGGTGAAATCGCCAGGATCGCCGGTGAGCGCTGGTTGGATGACCAGGCCCGCCGAGTCGCGTTGATGCGCAAGGCATTGCTGGCCATTCGCTTCGGAGATGGTCCGGACAGCTTCCGTCGCTCAGCGGCCACGCCCGGCTGATCACGCTGGCCTAGGATGCCAGGGCGAATATGCTTACGGACATGCGTATTATCGTCCTCGTTGCCTTGGCCGCCTTACTGATATCTGGCGAATCGTGGTCCATTCCACGTACGTGGGCTGGGAAGAAAGCGGGCAGCCAGGAGAACAACCCGTTGGTCGACAACGCCGGGCCGCGGTGGCGTGCCGATCAGATTTATCCGGACAAGCCCGAGGATCTGGCCAACTGGAAGCCTATGGGTTGCGCCGAGAGCCAGCGGAATCTGGTGTGGTTCAACGAGCCAGGATCGCAGGGCGGAAACCCACATATTCGCGTCGAGAAAAGCCGCCTGATCATGGGCGTCTACAGTTTGGCGACGAATATGGAGTGGGCCAAGGTGCCCGCCGTGGTCTTTATCGCGCCGCGCGATGGTGGCTACAAGCTGGTGCAGGAAACCGCCTATAAAGGTTGGGAAGGGAACGGTGTCGTCATGGTCCGGTATTTCCGCATCGATCGAGTGGCCAAGACCGTCGAGGCCGTCGGTAGCGACATAGCGGGTAGTCCGGATGCCCGTCGAGGCGAGAGCCGTGTCGTTCGCCTAGCCAAAGGCGATGAACTGGCTGTGTCGTTCTGGATCGACGGACATCATGCCGGCGCCACGGTCACGGCCTCGGTAGCGGTGAGTACGGCCAAGCTGCCCGAGTGACGGTCTAAGCTCGGCAGGGAAATGTGGAAAACCGGTGGATGGCGGTTGGCCGATATCTGCTGGCCACCAGACGCTGAACGTATCATCCCACCATGCCCGAACCGCGCCAGCCGACCCGTGAGCCACCGCACAACGCTGATCTCGAGCGCTCTGTTCTGGCAGTGGTGCTGGCGGGTTCGCAGGCAGTGGCGATCCAGAAGATCCGGCCGCATGTGCCACATCCATTGATGTTCTGGAGCCGCGACCATCGCTTGGTGTGGCTCGCCTGCCTTGAACTCGATGACGCTGGACACCTCCCGGACGCGCCAGCGGTCGCCGAATTACTCTCGCGACTGCGCTTCGATGCTGCATTAGACCGCCTGCGCCAGGCCCAGCTGATGGCCGAGGCAGATGAATTGGATCGGGCGGGGAAGGACAAGCTGCGCCGTCTGTGGGCCTGGGAGGATAAGGATCACACCACGGTGGAGGGTGAAAGCGCCTTGGCGGCCCTGGGCGGATCCCAGGCCGTCTATGCACTGGCCGACGCTCCCGGATCCTTCAATGCCTTGGAGCGCAACAGCCAGCTGCTGCGCGACTACTATCTCAAGCGCCGCTTGATCGGACGGCTTAGCGCGATTGTAGACCAGACCCATGTCACTCCGGCAGGTTTTTCGGAATTGGTCACTGACGCAGGCAAGATCATCCTCGACCTCGGTCGACTCGACAACACCTCCGCCGTCCACGACATGTCGACGGTCGCCGACGAAACCATGGTGGCCATCCATCAGCGCATGAACGAGCCAGATTCCGGCGTACGGACCGGCATGGCCGACATCGACGACAAGCTAATGTCGCTACGTCCGGGCGGTCTGTACATCTTGGCGGCGCGCCCCGGTGTGGGCAAGACTTCGTTGGCTTTGCGCATTGTCCAAGGTGTCGTGTCCTCGCCCGAGACCGCCCAGCGCGTCCTGTTCTTCTCGCTGGAAGTCGATCGACGAGATCTGGTGAAGAAGCTGATCGCCGCCTACGGCAAACTGCCGTTCAAAGACCTCGACATGGGCACCCTGCCCGAGGACATGTTCGGTCGGTTGGAAGAGACTATCAAAATCGTCAAACAGTGGCCGATGGAGATGATGGATGTTGCCGACCTGACGGTGCTGCAGCTGCGAGCGGTGGTCAAACGTCGGCAGATCGAAAGCGGCGGCCAGCTGAAGCTGATTGTCATCGACTACCTGCAGCTGCTGCAAGGCAGCTCGCGCGAGCAAGAGGAATACGCCAAGATCAGCGAGATCAGCCGCGTGCTGAAGAACCTCTCTCGCGAATGCAGTGTGCCGGTCCTGGCCCTGTCGCAGATGTCTCGCGATTCGGAAAAGGGCGCGGCTCCGCGCGAGCCAAGGTTGTCCGACTTGCGCGGTTCCGGTTCAATCGAACAGGATGCCGACGCGGTAATGTTCATCCACCGGGTCGACACCGAGGACCGCGAAGGCGAGGACGCCTACCGCACGATCAAGATCAAGCTGGCTAAGAACCGCTTCGGCCCGACCGGCGACACCTTGATGCACTTCTACCCGGCCAAATTGTCGTTCGAGCAGGCTGCTCCCGAAGCTGACGAAGACGATGACGTTGGCGGAACCGGTCGGGTCGCTGGTGCCAAGGCCAGTCGTGGCGCTCGACTCAAACAGGTGCCGGCTGGCGGCGAGGACCTCTTCGACGAAGCGGCGCCGGCGCCATGATGGCATGGCCGCCGCTGACCGCTCCCGGCCCCAGGGCGATCCTGTTCGATCTCGATGGAACCCTGGTCGATTCCGCTCCGCGCATCTGCTCTGGACTGCGCGCCGCTCTGGTCGCCCTCAGCCTGCCGGTACCGACCGATGCCGAGATGCGGGGCTGCATTGGTCTACCGCTGCCGCATGTCTGGGATCGACTGGGTGTACGGGTTGACCAGCACGGACGGGCGATCGACGGCTACCGTGCCTGGGTGGCAACGGCCGATCAGGTGCCTGCTCCGACCTTCCCCGGCATTGATGACTTACTGGCAGACCTGCATCGCAACGGTCACACGTTGTTGCTGGCCTCGGCCAAAGACACGACTTCGGCGCAGAAGGCCTTGGACGTGCATGGCTGGAATGAACTGTTCATTGGCGCGAGTGGCAGTGAGCCCGGAGACGGTCCGGACAAACGAGCCTTGGTTGGACGGGGATTGTCGATGCTGCCAGCCGAACTGCGTTCCAGTGCCATCATGATCGGTGACATGCCGGTTGACGGTGATGCCGCCCACAGCAACGG
Organism: Planctomycetota bacterium; assembly: GCA_038318565.1. Classification (GTDB taxonomy): domain Bacteria; phylum Planctomycetota; class UBA11346; order UBA11346; family UBA11346; genus UBA11346. Next base: position 21,076 of record JBBQCI010000018.1, on the reverse strand, counting down.
GATCGGATTCATCGCTGTTAGCTGGGGCTATGGCCGGCACGATGAATTGTTGTCGCACCATCCTATCGCGCTGGTGGCCGATGCTGCGGAGTTGGCCAGGATGCTGGCGTGAAACTCTGGGTTGATGATCGAGAGGACGCGCCAAATGGCTGGCGACGGGCCAGGAATCAGGCCGAGGTTGAAACTGCATTACGCGGCGGTCGAGTCGTCGAGGTGTCCCTTGGCGGTTCGGATCTGCTGGTCGATCTCACGGCGCAGTCTCTGGAGCAGGGGGCCTTCACGGCGCGTTTCCGTCCACTGAAGGTAGTCCTTCGCAGTCAGCATCCTGTCGCCGCCCGTGCGTTAGAGAACGCCGCCAGGCATTGGGCTGCGGCCCCTGCGCAGGTTCCACGGAAGAAACCTGCCGCAGGCAACGTGCTGGTGCGATTCGTCATCTGGCATCTGCTGGGATTCGTCCTCGCGCTCTGCGCCGTCGAGACGTGGTGCTGGCTGCGACATGGCACACACGCGCCCATTATCCAGCGATTCCTGCCCCGGTAGCCGTCAGATAACCTGAGTGCAGCGTCTAGAGTCTATGCACCGCGGTGTCGTTCCGGTTCGTATGTGGGTCATACCTGTCGTGGTCGGTCGTCACGGCTGGCCTACCCTCATCGCGATCGCTGCACGCTGCAACGCCGCCGCACAGGGTGTGGATGCGGTCGATGGTTTCGCGCCACTTCTCCGGGCCACCCGGCTCCCAGGTGCCGTAGTAGGCGTCGACCCCGACGAAATCCCATTTCACCGTGTTCGACGGGTAGAGTGCGCGATACATGCAGTCGGCTGAGGCGACATGCCCGGTCGCCATGTTGACGCCGACCCGGGCGTTGGGGTTGCCTTTGCGGATGCCGAGGGGCGTGCTCATTGCCAGTAGTGCCGTCGAAGGGAAAAGGCAGGTCGACGCGGGTCCAGCCGATGCCGGCGTCGCGCATGAGCTTGTAGTCAATCGGGCGCGGCCCGACATCGTTGACGTGGATGCAAGAACCGAGGAACAGATTGCGGGCCATGGGTGACTTTCGCTGGTGAAGTGAATCGTGAAGTCTCGGCAGCGATTAACGCTCCAGCTCGACCACGAACACCGGTTGGTCGGAAGGAATGTCGATTTTTCCGCCGTTGACCGTGCCGCTGGCCAGCGGCTGCATGTGCCAATCGAGCATAGTCCAGCGCATGCCGTCGATGGCCGGGCAGGTCACTGTACCGGCGACGCGCGCAGTCAGCACGGGCAGGTCGCCCTGCCTGGTCTTGCCGTCTGGGTGGTCGACGCCCAACGAGAAGCCGCTGTTGAAGCTGGTGCTGACCAGCGACAGCGCGGCGCGTTTGGCCTGGGCTAGCGGTGCTCCGTCGGTGCTGTACAGGGCGAAGGAGACGTAGCCCTCTGCTGGCGTCATCGGCTCGTAGATGCCGGCCGGGTTGGCGAAGGATACGCGGTCGAGCGCGGTGCCGTCGGCGAAGGCCAGCTTGCCACCGACCTTGCCAAGGAAGCCGGTCCACACTTTGGCTGCCGGGGCGTCCATGCGTAGGAAGCCTTGCTGGTGGTCGAAGGTGATCTCCGGCGTCGGTACGTAGGGGTTGTGCGTGGTGTAGTCGGCGGCTTTGACCACCGGCCCGACCACTGCATCGTCTTCGCGCGTCGGATCGATGAGCAGGCGTACGCCGTGCCCGTACGTGGTCGGCAGCATGTCCATGCCTGAGATCCCGTAGCTGCCAGCGTAGCGCATGCTCAGCGGATCGGTCATCGACTTACGGCCGTAGATGAAGGTGGTCGGCTTGGCCGCCGCCGCCCAGGCACTGCTACGCCAGGCCGTGCCGGCCGCGCGCATCATCGCGCTCTGTACCTCGTCGAAGGTGAAGTGGTAGCCCTGTGGGTGGCCACCGGTGGTGATGTCCATCTTCCGGTCGAAGGGCCGCGCTGTGCTGCCGACGTCGCCGACTCCGCCCCAGTAATGCCAGCAGACGATGTCCCAGTCCTGGATGCTCGCCAGCGCGGCCAAGCGTAGCGGATAGTCGGCGCGATATTTCGCGGGCTGCTGGATTTGCGTCTCGTAGGCGAAGTAGGGCTTGCCCGGGTGCTTGTTGTGTTCCAGCCAGGGCACGCCCTGGCTGAGGCCGGGCGGCTTCTCTAGCCAGCTCACCCACTTGCCGCGGTTGTTGACCATGCGCTCCCATTCCAAGTGCTGCTGCATGCCCTGCAGCGGGTCGGAGAAGGGCGCCTTCGGTTCCGGCTTTGCGGGATAGGTCCCATTGACATATGCGTCATGCACCGACACCTCGGCATTCTGATGCAGCCAGGCCGACTGGATCTCGTAGCCGATGCCGGTGTCGTAGGCTAGCGGCGCGACGCGGGTGGCGCGGCCGAGAGCCTTGATCACCGCCGCCTCGCGCTGCTTATGTCCGACGTGCAGATCCATGAGGAAAGCGAGCACGTCGCGCGCCCGTGCCTCCGGCAGGGTCTTCGGATCAATCTCGGCGTCAGCGCTGCCGGCGACGGCGGCGACGGCCTGGGCGTTAGCATCGTTGATCGCCAGGGCGGCCTTGCTGCGGCCGGCCATCGGAGCGAAGGCGATGCTGCCTGTCGCCAGGTTCTCGCCCGGCAGCAGCGTTCCCCAGGCCGTGCGCAGCCCCTCCTGACCGCCGTGCCGCTTGAGCAGCCAGGCGTTCCACTGCGCGATCAGCTCGTTGCGGAAGAAAGCCGGCAGCTTCTGCCACACCCCGCCGAGCATGTTCCTCATGAACCATTCTTCATTGCTCAGTTCGAAGGCGACAAAGGCCGGATCGTCGCACCAGCGCAGGCCGGTATAATGGTTGACGCGGGTGAGGAGCGCGCTGGCGTTGCGGATCGCCAGCGCCTCGAGGCGCGGGTCCCAGGCGCGGGCGCGGTTGAGCAGGCCCTTCATCTTCGCATTTGAGGCGACCTCCTGTACGGCGGCCAGCCAGGCGTCGGCGGTGGCCGGATCGTTGACGATGCCGACGTCCTCAGCCTTGGGATCGCCTGGACCCGGATTCATCCCCGCTAGCCAGAAGCGGAAGCCCTTGGCCCGGGCATTGGCCACGTAGTGGTCGAGCACATCCGAGGTGCTGCCGTCGCCCGGCGTGTAGTCGTCGGTGGTGGCGCGCCACATGCGATGCAGGTTGAAGCCGAGATCCTGGAAGCGGGTGATCAGTGCCTCGTTGTCGGCATAGCGCTGCGCCGCCTGCGCTTTGCGCGCGGCTGGGTCCTTGTCCGAGGTCTGGTTGGGGAAGCCGCCGATAATGCCCCAGTAGCGCGCGCGCCGCCCGGCCAGCGTCAGGTGGCCCTGGGCGTCGACGGCGATGTAGGCCTCAGCCGGTACACTGGCGGCCTCCAGCGTCGCGACGCCGATTCCGCCCGGCACGGTTGGGGTTAGGCCCAGATAGGGACCGGCCTCACCGGCGGTCAGTGCGAGGGTGAGCAGACAGGCGGATGTGATGCGTATCATGTCGTTTCTCGAGGGGATGGTGGCGATGTCAGCGTCAGCCGCTGGCGTTGGAATGATCAAGTCCGGCAAGCATGTCTCTATTCTTCGGGATAGAGTCGCGAGGTGGGCACGACTTCCTCCCACTGGCTGGGCGATGACCACTGCAGGCGGAAGTTGGCTCCGTAGGCGCGCTTGTGGACTAATTCAAGCCGGATGGGGATGCGCTGGGGTTTGTCGTTCCAGTCGAAGAGGAGACGGGCGTCGCACCGAGTGGCCAGGGGGGTGCCGGTGAGATCCAGGGATTTGAAATAGCTGGCGCTCAGGCCGGTACCAGTGCCGGCGGGCGGGGTGTCGTCATCCCTCATCCCTCATCCCTCACCACGCAGCTGGCCGGAGCATCGAGCACCAGGTGCGCGGGACCGGGAGTAACGCTCAGGCCGAGCTGGCGGTCGGGCGCGGGCCGCTTGTCGTTCGGCACGACCAGAATCGCAGTCTGCTTCGTCTCGCCGGCCGGGATCGTCACATGCTCGGGAACCTCTAGCGCAAGCAGTTCCCAGTCGCCACTGGCGGTCAGCGGCACCGCGGTGGCGGCGGTGGTCGGGCCGGTGCGGCTGACGGTGATGGTCAGTTCGCCGCCTTCGAGCACCTTCGTCGGCAGGGTGACGGCATAGCCCGGCGGTTCTGTCGGGTCGGGGATGAGTTGGCTGACCGGGATCGACTCTTCGCTCTGGCTGGGGCTCGACCACGTCAGGTTGAGGGCGGCCTTCGGCTCGCGCAGTACCACCTCGACCACGATCGACACTGGCTGGCCGGCATGCAGTTCAATTGGGCCAGTGGTGATATGCTTGGCGTTGCCAGCTAGGTCCAGGATCAGCCGGCCATCGATCCACACGCGGCTGTTGCGCAGCCCGGTGCCGATGCGGTAGGTCTCGTCGAAACGTGGAACGAGCGAGCCGCTCAGACGTCCGGCGGCGCCGGGAGCGGCCGCCGGGATCACGGTCCGGCGGGTCGCATCCTTCCACCAGCTGGCATGCAGGCCGGTGCCGGTGGCCGGTGGGGCAGCCTTGTCGGTGGTGGCGGTCACCTCGGCAGGCGCACCGGTGCCGGCGCCGTTGGCAGCCGAGACACGCACCCGGTAGCTCGTGCTGGGGGCGAGCTTGGTGAGGGAGTAGCTTGCCGTTTGCGGTGGCAGGACGGTGACCAGGGCAAACGGCGCATCGCCGGAGGCAACTTCGAGCGCTAGACCGTCGAGACCGTCGGCGGCTGGCGGGGTCCACTTCAGATTGAGGATCGAGGTACCCTCAGGAGTGACGGCGAGGGCAGTTGGGGTGACAGTCGGAGCGGCCTTGGCCGGATTGCGCCAAGCCGAGAACAGCGCGATGGCCGAGCCGGTGCCGCGCACCGCCATGCGGCCCTTGGGAAAGACGCGAGTGTCGCTGCCGCGTCGTTCGACCACCGGGTCGAAGGGGGCGTTGCGCATGACGTTCTCGCCCAGGGTGAACGACAGGTCGCTGTCGACAGTGACAAACCACTGTTTCACAGGGCGGTAGGCCTTGTTGGCATAGCATAGGCCGCCGACGATCTCGGTGCGGCCGCCTTCCACGGTGGTGATCAGGGTACCATCATTCTCGGTCTTGAGCCCGAGGATCCACAGTGAGCCGCCACGATTGAGCACATTGTCGCTGCCGGAATCGATGCTGTCGCGTTCACCTTGCGCGGGGACGCTATTGCCGCCTTCGGTGTTGAGCTGGCGGGCGAAGGTGCGGCCACCGTGCAGGGTCAGCTTGCCGCCGGGATGCAGGCTGATGTCTTCAAAGAACAGATCGCCCGAGCCTGCCTCCTTGGTCATGACACCGTAGTCGCACCCTTTGATCACGGTGGCCAAGGTCAGGGACTGCGGCCCACGATGGCTGAGGATCAGATGATTGTACATCCAGTCGAAGCGCTCGATGCGCACCGCCTGGGCGTTGGTGGCGGTGTGCAACTCCAGCCGACCCCATTTGCCGAACGCGGATTCGAAGCCAATGATCCGGCGCACCGCGCCGCGGATCTCGACTGTGCCGTGCATTTCATAGGTGCCGTTGGGGAAATAGACCACCGGTTTGCCGCTATCGATCGCCTGTTGGAAAGCCTTCGACCAGTCAGTGATAGTTCGCGGCCGGCCGGCCTCGCCTGCTGCTTTCGAACCGTCCGTGTTGGTGCGACCCGGCAGGTCGATCTGCTGCGAGGCAAAGGCGGTGACGCTGATCCAGTCGTCAGGCTTCGGCCACGGCGCGGTGGGAGTCTCTTCCACTGGTAGGTCGAGGGAGCGCGCCGGGCTGGTGGGGAACAGAGCCTGGATCGGCTGCGAGGCGTATTCGCGCACCTGGCCCGGCCCGTGCCCGCCAGCGCCGTTCTTCTCGCTCACCGCTGTGCCGTAGCCGGTGGTGTCGGCTCGGCGGACGAACAGGGTGCCGGCATTGCGGATCGCCGGGGCATCGGCTGTACCGCCCCGCAACTGGGCGTCGAGCAAGGTCGCGGTGCTCCAACCATCAGCGTTGTCCAAAGCGGTCACGCGGTTGTCGCTGATCAGGCCGCGCACCGAGATGCACTGGCCCTGGTTGCGCAGGCCGACCACGCCCTGGTTCTTGAGCGTGATGTGCTCGAAGGTGGCGCTGTTGACGCTCCCCTTGAGGCTGATGCCGGTGGCGAAGCCTTCGACCGTGACCCGCTGCACGAGGATCGGCCCTTGCTCATCACTATAGCCCAGGTCGAGGCCGATGGGGCCGGCGGGTGAGCCGCTGCGGAACACGACATCGCTGATGCCGCCCTGGTTGCTGGTCATGAACTGAGCGCCAATCGCGCCGGGATTGCCCTCGCCGGTTTCGATACTCAGGCTGCGCAGGCCGTTACGGAATCGCTGCGCCGGGGCACGGCCGGTCCAGATCAGGGCCCGGGGCTGGGTTGTGTCGCCGAATCCGGGCGCCCGGTCAGCTAGGCGCAGGCGGGTGTGCTCGGGGCCGGCGCCCTCAAGGGTCTGTCTCTTTTCGCCAGGCCCCCAGCGCAGGGTGGCACTGATGCGATAGGTGCCCGGCGGGAGATAGATGATCTGTAGACCGGCCGACAGGGCGGCCTGGATTGCCTGGGTGTCGTCGGTGGTTCCGTCGCCCTTGGCGCCGAAGTCGCGCACCACGTCGCCCTTGGTTGCATCGGGCGGCAGCAGGCGGGGAGCCTCGCCGGCGGATCCGAGGGCGAGGGTCGCGAGCAGCAGCAGGACGGAGCGCATAATCAAGACACCTTGCGAGATAGGGGGGCGGGGTCCGGCTTGCTTCCTCAGGACGTACTCCTGGCGTTGATGGTCCGGATGGCGTTCCGGGTGGCCGCTGCGGTTTCGCCGTCGGCGTCCCCGGTCCAAGCGGACAGAGCAGCGAGGCTGGCGGTGGTGCCGAGATCCTGCAGCGCACGGGCGGCAAGCCGGCGAACGCCGTAGAACTCGCTCCGCTCAAGGCAGGCTTCGAACAGCGGCCGAGCCGCCGGATCGCCGATGCGGTGCAGGGCCAGCAGGATCATTTCGCGCACCCGGTAGCGGGCGGCATAGCTCTTGTCGGCGACGCGTTGCGGCGATTCCACCGTCAGTGCAGCGGTGAGGGCCGGTATGGCGACACGGGTGCCGATTCGCGCCAAGGCGGCGGCGGCAGCGAGGCGTACATCCCAGGACGCGTCGCCAAGTAGGTCGATGATTCGGGGTTCTGCGCAGTAGTCATGACGCAGAACGGCAGCGCAGCAGGCGCGGGCCTTGTCGGCTTCGGTGCCGTTCCAGCCCGCCCCAGGCGTGCGGTCCAAACCCATCGGCGCCAGCAGTCCGGCCGCGGTGGCTAGGGGATCCTCGCCATGGACGTGGTGCGGCGCGATCGGCCGCGGCGCGGTGCGCACCCGTTCGAGGTCGACGTGGTGCGTGCGTTCGCCGAGGGTGACAAGGAGGCGTTGACCGTCGCGCTCGATTACCGGGGGCGGCACCGCGATGCTGCGGTACAAGACGATCCGTCCGGTAGGGCCGGACCGGCCCAGCTGGGTGAAGCGCAAGCGCAGGTGGGCCCGGCGGGCCGGCCCGCCGGGCAGTCGAACGAACGGCGACTGACAGACCGGCTCACCGGAGTGGTAGTGGCCAAGTTTGGGAACAGCCAGCGGGGCGTCGTCCAGCCAAGCCTCGATCGCATAGGTGCGCGGCAGTTCCAGGACAAGGTCATCGCCATCCGGCAGTTCGATGTCGCGCTCCCAGGTGCAGGCGGCACCGGCGTGCGCGGCAGTCTCCATCCACAGTTGTTCGAGATCCATCGCCCCGGCCGTGCCGCCGTCCCAGGTCCCGGTCCAGCCGGCGCTCAAATCCGCCACCTCGCGCCGAGCGGGGCGCGGGATGAGCAGCGTCGTCCAACTGGCGGTGGTGCCGTGCTGCTCGCGGCGGTAGTGGTGGCAACGCTTCTCGAGCAGCGAGGGGTAGCCGGCGATGTCGACCAGATGGCCAGCCTCGACACCTTCCAGCGGCACGACGTCAAGGACGACGTGCTCGGCGGTGGTTAGCCGCACTCCCCAAGGTGTTGCCACGGCGCCAGCGCGCAGCACCAGCTGCCAGCGCCAGTCGTGGGCGACCGAGTCGGCGCAGTCGTCGTGCACCACCCACAGCACATCGTCGATCAGGGCACTGGAGCGGACGGCGTGATGGAGGTTGAAGCGTGCGCGGTAGCAGGCCGCGCTGTCGGCGGCGACCACCGAGAACCCCGCGGTGCATTCATGTCGCAGGAGGTGGCCGGCGCCGACGAGGGCCGGGTCGGGGGCGATGCCGGCATCGGGGCCGCGCAGGTCGATGGCGTCGTCAACGCAGATCGACGAATGCGAGGCGATGCTGCCGCCAGCCCAGCTGATGCGCTGCGGCGGATCGCTCGCCCACCACTCGAGCTGCAACCGCTCGTCCTTGGCCAGGGCGTAGTCATCGGCGGGATTGCCGTCGACGGTCAGCAGGCTGCCGAAGGCCTCAAGCTGGATGGCGTTGGGATTGCAGTGGCAGCGAATCGGCAGGCCGCCAACGACGTCCCAATGCTGGAACAGGTGCAGGGCTCCTGATTCCACCACGGTGCCGCCGACACGCGGCTCGGCCCAGGGTGGGGCGAAGGATGGGCTGGCGCTCGCGGCGCCGGGCTCGGGCATCCACAGCCACTGCCAGACATGATCGTCCTTCAACCAAGCGAAGTTGCCGCCCAGGCACCAGCCGTCGCCATTGCTGACACTGCCATACCAGCGCGCATCGCCGCTGCGGTGCGCAAGGTAGGCAAGGGTGGTACCGGGCTTGGCGAGATGGAAGCCGTGCTGATCCCAGCCCGGCAGCACTTGGCTGGGCGGGACCAGGCGCGGACTCAGGCCGAGGGCTTTGGCGAAGGTATTGCCGCTAGGCGCGAAGGGACGATCGAAGAGGTCGGCGCCAGTGGCCGCTTCGCCGACGGCGCAGCACAACGCCATCAGCGGCGCTGCCACCGAGACCTCGTAGGTCGAGCCTTCACCGCCGTAGCCATCGGGCGGCAGCAAGGCAACCTGCTGCAAAAGATGCGGCAGACCGACCTCAAGGAGATGGCGGGCGCGGGCGTCGCTGCCGCGACGACATCCCAGGATGTGACCAACTGCAACCAGGTTCAGCGCCATTGCCGCACCCTGATTGTTGGCGTGCGGTGGCACCCGATGATGCAGCACAACGTAGGGATAGCGCAAGCTATCGCGCACGAACAGTTCGCTGTAGCGGGTGCGCTCGGCGTCATCCAGCCATGGCCACATCCAGTCGAGAGCGATTGCCCGTCGCGCCATCGGCGCGGCGTACATCCACGTGTCCATGTCCTGGTTGCCCACCGCCAGGGTCGCCTCGTAGTTGTCGGCCAGCCAGGCGAGGTCGCGCCGGGCGATCTGAACGAACTCGTCATCTCCGGTGGCGACTGCGATTAGCGCAGCGTGTAACGGGACGTTGTTACCGCCACCGTCTGCATACCATTTTGTAGAACGACACTCGCCCCGAGACTCAAGACAAAAGCGATCCCACCGGCGACGCCAGGCGCCATGCAAACTGGCAATGCGACGTCGCAGCGCGCTGAGATCACCGATCAGGAATGGGTGATCGAGGGGCCTGGTGAGGGCTTTATTCATGTTCCTATACTTACACGAGCAAAACGATTTGCTATTGCTAAATATTGGGATTATTGGTACATATTCGGTTGAACATTGACTCGCGGGATGGCGCTCGATGCGTAACGTCTTGCTTGTGGGGTTATTTGACCAACCGCGGACCTTAAGCCGAATGCTTCCACCTATCAGATCCGGCGAATCGAATACCGTTCTCACGGCCGGCGAAAGTGTAGGAGCGGTGGTGGATGATTATCGGCGAGAGACGGTATTCCGGGTGGTCACAAATCCTCAATTAAACGTTTTGCTTCACAGGTAACACCATGCATATAATCCTTCTCGCCTTGTGCTGCTGCGGTCTCGCCGCTCTGGATTGGGAATTCACCCCGCCACCAGCTGCCGAGCTGATCAACGTCAAGGACTACGGCGCGGTCGGTGACGGGGTGGCCGATGACACGGCGGCGCTCGGCAAGGCCATCGCCGCCAATATCGACAAGAGCCGCTACCGCGCCAACCGCTTCATCTTCCTGCCCAAAGGCACCTACAAAGTGAGCGGCCCGGTCGAGAGCCGGATCGCCACCGAGGGCTGGAGCGCCGGTTGGCGGTCGATGCTGCTGATGGTCGGCGAGAGTCGCAGCGGCACGGTGATCCGCCTGGCTGACAACGCCGAGGGCTACGGCGACAAGGTCAAGCCAAAGTGGGTGTTGGCCTGTGGCTCAGAGGGGGACAAGAAGGACAACTACGGGGGCGGCGGCAACCGCGCCTTCCGCCACGCTTATCTCAACCTCACCGTCGATGTCGGCGCCGGCAACCCGGGCGCCATCGCCATCGACTTCATCGCCAGCAACCGCGGTTGCGTTGAAGGCGTCACCGTGCGCGCGCCCGAGGGCAGTGGCCACACCGGCATCGCCATGACCCGCCATTGGCCCGGCCCGGCGATCATCGAAGACGTACGCATCGAGGGCTTCGCCCGCGGCATGCAGCTCGATCACTACCAATATGGCATGACCTTTGAGAACATCGTCCTGCGCGGCCAACGGGAAGTCGGCGTGGCGAACACCAACAACATGCTGGCGATGCGAAAGGTAGACTTTGAGGGCACGGTGCCATTTTACCGGGGCGGCGGCGGGCACAGCTTCCTCAGCCTGCTCGACAGCACGCTGACAGGCGCGGGCGCGGCGATCAGCACGGCTGGCTATGTCAACCTGCGCCGGGTGACCACCAAGGGCTTCGCCAAGGTGATCGATGACACCAGCAAGGCGGACAAGGACCTGCCCGCCACCCCGGACAAGCCGACCGTCACCGCCAGCTACGACCACGGGCAGACCTTCGGCGGCGGCAAGCCGCTCGACCTGCCGATCGAGGACGCTCCGTATCTGCGGCCTGGACCCAAGGACGCGTGGACCGATGGCGGCACGACCCGCGAGAGCCTGCAGGCGGCGATCGACGGCGGGGCCGAGTGGATCTTCATCCGCGGCGCCATCGAGCTGGACCAGCCGCTGATCGTGCGCGGCAAGATGAAGCTGTTGCTGGGTATGTCTGCGTACCTCAAGGGCCTGGGTGGGAAGGTGGCGGTGCGCATCGAGGATGGCCCGGCCAAGGAGGTGCTGTTCGATCAGGTCTACGTCGACGGCATCATCGACCAGGCCTCGTCGCGCACCTTCGCCATGCGCCATGGCGACCATGGTGGCTTCCATGGCACCGGCAGCGGCAAGAGCCACATTGTCGATGTCATCGGCAAGGGCTACGTCATCGGACCGAAGCACCGCTTCTGGGCCCGCCAGCTCAACGCCGAATTCGGCAACGAACCGCTGTTCATCAATGAGGGCACCTCGTGGATCCTCGGCTTCAAGCTCGAAAGCAGCACGCGCGGCGACAAGAACGCTAGCCAAGGAACGCCGGCGATGCTCAACCGCGGCGGCGGCAGCTTGGAGATGTTCACCGGCCATCTCTACACCCTTGGCAGCAAGGCCGAGCAGCGCCCCGCCGTGCCGGCCTTCACCAACGAGAAGGGCCGCATCTCGCTCAGCTGGCGCCTCAACGGCATCCCGACCACATGGTATGACAAGCTGCTCCAGCTAGGCAGCGGCCAGAAGGTGGAGATCGTGGGCCAGGACCGCATCAAGCCACCGGGCTGCGCGCTGATGACCGACGAGCGGTGAGTCTGTTGGATGTACGCTGAGCGCGGGGGCCGTTGGCCTTTCAGCACCTCCACGATCGGATGCTTCCGCTGGTGCTAGGTGGCTGGCTCAGCTACGGTACCGCGTTCACAATGGATCATGGGCACGACATCGGGGGGCGCCGGGGGCCGACCGACGACCAGTTCGGCCAGGCGCTCGACCGCAATTGCGCCAATGCGCGCACCGTCGATGCGCAGGGTGTCGATCTCACGGCCGGCAAAGGCGTAATTGCGGTCGCCGATGACTATCAACGAGAGGTCGCGCGGGATGTCGAGGCCAGTGGCGAGGGCGGCTGCACAAACCACCTCAGCATCTTGCGGACCGTAGCAGGCGATGGCGGTCGGACGATCGACAGCGGCGAGTATGCCGCGGACGTAGGCCAGACGCTCGGCGAAGGGGACGCCACCTTGATGCGAGACAGGCCACACCTCCAACCCTGCTGAGGCCAGGGTGCTGCAGAACGCCCCGCGCCGGTGGACGGAGCTGTAATGCATCGAGGTCTCGCTCAGTCCGAGATTGAGGTCGATCCAGGCGATCCGGTGGTGCTGGGCGGTCAGCAGCAGACTGGCCGCCTGTACGCCAGCGGCGTGGTCGTCGGGACGCACGGCGTTGGTCGTCTGCAGCGAGTTCAGCCACACGGCCGGCACATGGTGGGCTGAGATCAGTTCGACCATCACCGAGGGAAGACCGGCGTTGTAATTGACGATCAGCCCGTCGGCCAGGACATGACTTAGGATCTTGGGAACATAGCTGGAATCGGTTAGTTGCTCATCGGGCAGCCTGGTGACGATAAGGTGCAGACCGAGGCGCGTCAGCGCCTCGTCTATCGCCTCGACCATGCCGTAAGCCAGCAGGCTGGACGAAGGCCGCGAGGACAGCACTAGGGCGTAGCAGCCGAAGCGCCGGCTGACCATCGCTTTGGCAGTGGCGTTGGGTTGGTAGCCGAGCTGCTTTGCCACTGCGATGATCCGTGCGCGCGTCTCGGGCCGGTAATGTCCCTTATTATTGAGGATCTGGCTGACAGTCGGCAGGCTCATGCCGGTGGCGGCCGCAATGTGGCCAAGAGTGACGGGCATGCGCGAGTCTCGTCGATGTTGAATAATCTTCAATAAATCGCTTCGCTACAGGAATATATTGCACAGAGCCTGGAACTTCTAGGCAACAAACATAGCATATAGGAGAAGTGCTACCTAACTATGGCACGGAAGGATCACATGTCGAATATGCCTGAAGTCGAACCCAGGTCCGTTCACCACGAGGATGCTTGAACGATGAGAGCGGGCACTTCACGGCTGTGTCCAAGCAGTCCTGCCGCTGGAGCCCACGACGGCCTATCCGGGCTCGACCAGTCGTGGTCGAGGCCTGCGTAAGTCACTGGGCGAGCGCCTGCGGTAGTGATTCGCCTGACCCCGTCACCAGGGATTTCTCTGTCGTGAAAACGTTTACCCGGCATACTTACACCTGCGCAGCTCCGCAGGGAGGATCATGAGCGAAGACAGCGGAATACGTTCGACTCCTGCCCATGGGGAGGGCCAGGCGTTCGACGCGCCTGTCCTTCGTTATGCCATGTCCGAGGTACGGTCGGACGGCCTGCACATAGGTCGTGACACTGTCCTCAATCGCCCGGTCCTGATGCGACGGGCCGAGGGGCCACAGGCGGCTGAGTTGCAGCGACAGGCACAGTTCCTTGCCCAGCTCAACCATGCTGGCATAGGTCCCATCCACGACCTCACCCTCGATGAAACTGGTGCGACCGTCGTGTTGGGAGATGTCGGCGGCATGACTCTGGCTGAGGCAGCCCAGCATGCGGCACGAGGCAAGCCAATCCCTGAATTGTCCGACCCTGCTGCCGTCATCGTCACCTTCTTGAAGCTGTGTGACATCATCACGTGTGTCCACGAACGCCGGGTTGTGCACCACGCCGTGTCGCCTGAACATGTACGCATCGGCAACAATGGGCAGGTGGTCCTGGCCGGATGGGGCGCTGCGCTGGCCGCTCAGGAAGCTCCTGCTACCAAACGTTTCGTCGGCCGTTCGCCAGCCAGCGCCGACAACCTCGCCCTCGATGGCCTGCACGAGGACATCCGCGGACTCGGCTTGTGCTTGTTCACTGCCCTGACCGGCGAAGCGGCACCGCGCACCGCCAACGGTACACTCGGCGACCTCGACTTGGCGACGCGCAGCCAGCTGCCCATCAACTTAGAGGCGGTGGTACGGGAGGCGGTTGCCTCCGACACTACGCACGGCTACCAGTCGGTCGGCGCATTTGCTTCCGACCTCCGGCTTATCCTTGCGGGAGTCATCCCCGTCGCCAAGCGGCCCAATGCCACGCAACGCGGCTGGGACTGGGCCGGCCGCCACCGCCTGGGACTGGCCATCGCCGCCATCCTTGTCGTCGCCACGGGTATCATGGCCGGACTGCTGGCACAGCGTCACCTGCAGCAGGTGCGCGCCTGGGGCGAGCCGTTGGTCGTCGAAGGATTCCACGACGCCACGTGGATGAACCGCTGGGAACCGCGCGTGCCAGAAACCTGGGTGGTCGCCGATGGCCGGGCCCTGAGCACCGGATTGAACGAATCATCGCTGATTTTCAAGCGCCGCCTGACCCCGCCGCTGGCGGTGGAATACACCGCCAGTATCGCCCGCGGAGCGAAGGTCGGCGACCTCTCGCTGTGGTGGTGCGAGGAGCCAGGCTTCCTTGCCAATCAGCGCATCCGGCCGTACTCCTCCAAGGGTTGGCTGTTCCAGCTCGGCGCCTACGAGAACACCTTCACCAGCATCACCCGCATGCCGGCTGGCAAGCCGCTGGCGATGTCCTCGTTGACCTTGGTGCCGGAACGCGACTACCGCGTACGCGTTGAGATCGAGGATTGCTCGTACCGCGTCTTCGTCGACGGCGCATTGATCATGCATCACACCGACCTGCTGCCGGCCGGCTCTGGCTACGTCTCGCTGTTCGGCTACTTCCCTGGCAAGGCGTTCACCGACGTGCGCATCAGCCAGCGTGAATTGCCACCGCTGGTCTCGCCGCTGGCGGTAGGTGACGGCGCCTACCAAGACGGGCGCTTCGCCGACGCTGCGGCGCATTACGGACGGGTCGCCGAGGCAGTGCACGACGTGCAGCTCGCCAACCAAGCGCTGCTGCGCCAAGGCCTGGCAGAGCGGCGCGCCGGTGACCCGTACCAATCGATTAAGACGTGGAAGCGCATCACTGATCCTGCTCTGCGTGAACTTGCCGACTGCTTGGCTCTCGAAGACCTGATCGCCGGAGCGCAGCATGACCAGGCTCTGGAACGCTTCCGCTGGTTCTGGCAGAATCGTCCCGCCGTCCGCGAAACGCTGGTGACCCAATGGGTCGATCTGTCCAGCCGCATCATGTTGCGCAACGATCTGCCGATGGCCGAGCGCATGCACTGGTATGATCTACGCGGAGAGCTGTTCGCTGATGAGCCAGTGACGGCACTGAGCGCGGCGCAGATGCTGCTGAGCGCCGGCCGCATGGCCGAGGTGCTGAAGCGCTTCCCGCAGGACCACCGCGCGTGCGGCAGCGCGCTGCTCGCCCTCGGCCGCGATGAGGAACTGCTGGCCCAGCCCTGGGCCAGCAGCCGAGAACGTGGGCAGGCGCTCTACAACCTCGGCCGGCTTGAAGAACTTGCTGCCGACCGTTCCGTGTACATTGACATGCAAGCCCTTGCCTTGGTCAAGCTGGGACGCTTCGACGAGGCCATGGCCCAGACCTGGGGCAAGCCCTGGGCGCTTGTTTTCACCGGACGGGCGGAAGAGATCCTTGGACTGGAGGGGGTCCCGACCATGCTGCAGAACGCTGCGTTGATGGTCAGTGGGCGGCTCGCTGAGTCAGCGGGCGCAGGCATTCCCAACTTCCGGCGTAGCGGTGGCTCTGACAAGGCGAAGGTGCTGCTCGCCGGAGTAGAGGGCGCCATCGGCAACAGCGATCCGCTCATTGCCGCCATCGGCGCCATTGCCGCTGGCGATGCGCAGCAGGCCCGGGCCGCTCTGGCGCGCGTGCCGAAGCTCACCAGCATCTGGCGCGAACCCCTGTTGGGCCAGGTGCTGCTTGCTCCATTGATCGAACAATCCCTCGGCGACCCGGTGGCCCTGCAGCAGGCGCTTGAGAAGGCGAGTGTCCGCACGTCCCGCTGGGATGGGCTGGTGGGCCAGATCGCCGCTGCTGCGCTCGACCCCGCTGCCGAGGCAGACCTGCAGCATACCGTCTGGCGCAGCGAAGCGCAGGCGTGGTTGCTGGTGGCGCAGGCGCTGCGCGGCGAGGCGCACGCCGACCGAGCCGCCGCACTGGCCGCTTGGCGCGGCTTCCTCGCTCTGCCACGCCACGAGCGGTTGCTCTCCGAGGGCGAGCCGGCGCTGGCTTTCGAGCTGACCGCTGCGTGGCGGATTAACGTTTTAGACCGGCCCTGAAATCAACCCGGCGCTGGGCCAAGCGTGGCCCCGACGTGATGCCGCAGCGGAATCCGCCGAGAGCGCTGTGGAGCGGCCCCGCCCACCAGTTGGCCGAGCATATCGACGGCCGACGTCCCGAGCAGCGCTGCATCAATCTGCATGATATCAAGCTCGGTGCTTCCCAGCGCAAAAGACCGGTCGTTGAATGCTATCACTGACAGGTCGCGCGGAATACTGAGACCACAGTGCGCGGCGGCGAGGCAGATAGAGCTAACCGCTTCAGCGGAATAGCACACCACCGCCGTTGGGCGGTCAGGCGCCGCGAGGGCACCAGTGACGCGCGGCAGGCGCTCGACTACCGGCAGTCCACCGTTGCGTCCAAGATCGTTCAGCGACAGCCCCGCGGCAGACACGGCGTCACGCACGCCAAGGCGACGCTCGGTCTGGCTGTAATGCCATCCGTGGTCGTCCGGCCCGGTGTTGATATCGAGCCAAGCGATGCGGCAGTGGCCGTGCGCCAGCAGCAGTGCGACAGCGTCGCGGCCTGCCTGCAGATCATCCGGCAGTACCGCGTCCAGCGGGCGGTCGTGGTTCAGCCACACCGCCGGGATGCGGTTGGCCTGCAGCAGCTCGGCTAGGCGCTCGGGTACGCCGATGTTGTAGTTGATCAGCAGCCCGTCGGCGAGCATGTGACTGAGAATCTTTGGCACATACCCCGGGTTGGTCAGCTGCTGATCGGGCAGCCGGCTGAGGATGAGATGCAGACCACTGGCAGACATTGCCGCATCAAGGGATTCGAGCAGACCGAACGGCAGGATGCTGGCCGAGGGCTTGGGCGACAGTACCAGGGCGTAGCAACCGAACCGACCGGTGACCATGGCGCGGGCGCTGGCGTTAGTCCGGTAGCCGAGACGCGTCGCCGTCTCGTGCACCAGGCTCCGGGTCTCTTCACGGTAGACGCCCTTACCGTTGAGGATGTTGCTGACCGTGGCGATGGAAACGCCACAGCTCTTGGCCAGCTCGCTGACCGTCACGCGCATGTCACTTCACCATCACTGGCGCCGCGACGAACGAGCGCACCTTGACCCCGGACACCACTGCCCTGCCCTGCTTGACCCCGGTCCACGGCGGAGCTGACCACGCCTCGGCGGTCCATGCCGAGGCCTCGCACGCGGTGGTAGCCTGGTTCCACACCGCTTGCTGATCGGCGGCCAGCGCCGCCGGGGTGCTGGATCCGCTCAGCGGCTGCGCCAGCACCGGGCCGGCCGCGGCAGCGACTAGGTAGACCGCCTTGGTGTATTGGTAGGTCTTCTCGGCGTGGGTGAAGAAGAGGTCTTCGTAGATGGTGTTGCGGAGATCGTCGATCGCGGTGTAGAGGCCGCCGCCGACCTGCATGGTGCGGACGACCACCGTGGTGTTGCGCCGTGGTTGGTAGAAGGAGTAGCCGAGGACCAGCGGATTGCCCCAGGAGTCATTGAACGGGCGGTTACGAGCGCGGTCTGTAGCCCAGCGCGCGGCGTCAACGTCGATTCCTGCTAGGGTCAGCAGCTCGACCGTTGCAGTCGACGACATGCTTGGCAGGGCGAAGGTGGTCTTGCCGCCGGTGGGCTGTCCAGTGGTATCGTCGAGGGTCTGCTGACCCCATGGGAATGGCAGGCACTGTGGTGCCGCCGCCGAAGTGTAGTTGCCATCTAGAGCCGCCAGTGCTGGGCGGGCGTTGTTCCACACTGCGTAACGCATGTTGGTCTCGTACGAGACGACAAACTTCTGTACGCCGGTGGGGAAACCTTGCAACTTGAGGTGCGGAGCGATGACCCGCTCGTGGATGACATCGGCAGCTTGCTTGCCGCCTCCGCCGAGGCCTGCTAGACCCTGCATGATCTGGTCTAATCGCTGTGTTGTGTCAGCCGCCCGGGCCGTCTCGCGCAGCATGGAGACGACCGGGATAAGCAGGGCCGCGATCACCACCACGATGGCGATGACGACCAGCAGTTCGACCAGGGTGAAGGCCCGTCGCATACTCACCAGTCCCGTGGCGGTTCGCGCAACCGCTGTACCCATTGGATGGTGCCTAGCACGTTGGTGCCGCTGGCCCGCACCGTCTGGCCGAGTTGGTAGTTGTCCTCGGGTCCGCCGTACCAGGTGCCGCTTACGTACTTCTCAAAACCGGTATTATCGCGGTCGTTAGCGAATCGACCGATCGCTGGACTCCATTCGATGCGATACCACAAACGCACCTCCTCGGATTGCAGGCTGTCGTACAACCGGCGGTCGCCGCCAAAGCGTGCAGCCAGGACAGCGGCATCGACTTCGTTGGGCCGATAGCCGAAAGTTCCACCGCTGCCGCAGGTAATGACAAAGGTGGCTGGACCATCGCGATACAGACGGAACCATGCCCCGGTCGATCCCGAAGGGCGCAGGCGGTCATCGCCCTGTCGCCATTTGCCTACCACATCGGTGAAGCGTGCCGTTTCGTTAGCACTCAGCGCGTTCCAGGCCAGGGTCTGCGGATCCATGCCGAGCGGTACGGGGTCGGGAATGGGAAAGGACGGCAGGCCATAGCGCACGCTGTCGACCGGGGCACTTGACGGGGTGGCGGGATCGGTGAGGCGGGCCTCGACCGAATTTGGCGCCGCATCGCCGCGCACGGCGTATGGCGGCTGTACCAGCACCTCCATGGGGAAGCGGGCGGCCCGACCACCTATCTTAGGGAAAGAGCCGGGGGTGACCGGATCGAAGGCGTAATTCGGGGCATCAGTGAGATTGTGCTTCGGACCAATGCTGCCGTCGCGCACATCGACCCATCCGAAGGCCTCGCGTTGCGCCCCCGCGGCGCCGCCGAGGTTTACACCGTCGTAGCCCAGGCGGCCGGCCTCCAGCACGTAGCAGCAAGCAGCGTTGAGCATCAGCCGAGCCTGGGTGTAGTCGATCAGATAGGCCTGCTCTCGCGCGTCGATGCGGTTGCGCACCAGCATAGCGAAGGTCAGTGCGACCAGGAGGCCACAGATGCCTGTGACCACCAGCAGGATGACGCCGGAGCGGCTTCTCACGGCTTGAACTCCGGATCGTTGTTGGCCGGATCAGCATAGTCGTCCAGGCAGCGATCGTTGGGCACCTTTGTCCAGGCGTCCAGCGGCGTGGTCAGCTTGCGACTCCGGCGCAGCGCCCACGGCTCGAGCCAGCGTGACCAGCCGCCAACGTCGCTGTAGTCGCTAGGCAACCTGCGCTGCTGCCGTGCCCCGCGCAGGGTGGTGCCGAAGACATTGAAAGTGATCGACTGGAAGCGGCCGGTGACGGGATCGCTCCATCGCACCATGCAGGTGTTCATGAACTGCGCACCCCACAGCACCCGCGAGGTCCCTACCAGTACTTCGGGCCAGTTGCCTGGGCGCTGGATGAGCAACGGCCGCTTGGATGTAGCCATGTTCACCTTCATGAAGTCCATGCCCTCGTAATTGCCACGCGGTCCGTGGTAGATCGGTCCCGAATGGTTGATGCGCGCATCATTGTCGCGGTGTAAAGCGACTAGGCCTGTGGTCAGCGCTTGGCCCTGATTCTTGTGCTTGGTCCCCAAGTAGTTGTAACTGTTGCTGTCGGGATACAGCGGATCTCGAGCATAGACTGAGGCTGGATGGATGCCGAAATTGAGGATCTGCCCACCCCAGAACAGTTCGTTGGCGCTGCCCTTCCAGCCTGGGAAGCCGTAATAGGTTGTGCCGCCGCCGCCGGACACCGTGCCGATGAAAAACCAACATGGCGTCGGTGCGACCATCGATGAGGCCGGCAATGGCCCGATGCTGCGATTGTCAGTGCGGATCGTGGCGGTTCCGGCAGCATTGAGGAATTCGGCGCCGTGCGTCGAGTAGATGGTATTGAACGGCAGGTACTCGGCGCATCCGTAATAGCCGAGCCCGTTGACCATACTCAGCAGCATGCGCTCGCGCCAGGCGTGCGGGGGCGAGACGGTCCCGAAGGCGGTGTCGGTATAGCCGGCGTCGAGGGCCACCGTGCGGTAGGGATGGCTGATGATGGCATAGCGCCCGAACTGCAGCCGACGAGCGGTCTGATCGCTGCCGGCGTTGACAGAGATCGAACCCTGTGGCACCTGCACTCCGGCATCGCCCTGGAACCAGGTGCGCTCGTCGGCTGCCGCCCAATGGTAGTCGCGGTCCCAGCCGGTCTCGTCCTCGCTCCCGGCAAGGGCGGTGGCCGACGGAGCAAACAGCTGCAGCGCCGGATCCTTGAACTCGTTCAGGTCACGCAGCCACTCAAACGGGGTGAACGGCAGACCCTGCTTGCTGCCGGTGCACCAATTCTCCTTGGCGGTGGCCCGGGTGACATCGAATCCCCGCAGGCCTTGTCCGCCGTTGCCATCGATTGGCTTTGTCAGATCGCTCTGGTTCCACACGTCGGTATTCCAGGCATTCTTGATCACGTTCTTGAGATAGTCTGGACGTGGATCCCCCGTATCACCTTGGGGATCGTCGGCATCAATCCAGAAATCGACATTCTGCTCGCACACTGCCAGCAGACCGCTTCGCAGAGCTTGGTTCTCCTGTGACATCCGGGCCACCCGATTGGCGGTGGCTGCGACGGCACGGAAAACAGCGAACATGGTTCCAGCTACGATCAGGCCGATGCTGATCGCAACCAACAGCTCGATGGCGGTGAACGCGCGTCTCACTTGAAGCATAACGGCACCCGTGGATCGTAGATATTGAATCGAGCGATGTGGCTTGCACGCATTCGTTGCGACTTCGGTACTGGACCGCGATCAAGCAGACGGTTGCCATTGCGGTCCGCACCGAAGGCGCCAGTAAGGATGCGGCCAGCTTCGACCATACTATGACCAATCGGCTGATCTGGCCAATC
>JBBQCI010000017.1:0-50814 GCA_038318565.1 Planctomycetota bacterium | reverse complement strand
GTCAGCGCCCTGGCCCCGGCCGACATGCTGCGGCAGGACGGACGCTTCGAGCGTGCCCTCTCGATCTACGACGCTTTCCTCGCCGACCATCCCGACAGTCCACTGACCCGCGATGCCCAGCTGCGTGCCGGCCTTTGCCTGGAGGCGCTCAGTCGCGACCAGCTGGCAATGGACCGTTTTACTCGCGTGGCCCAGGAGAACCGCCTCGACCGCCGCTATGTCACGCTCGCCACCTTCCATGCCTGGGCCTGCGCCCTGCGCCTCGGCAGGCTTGACGAGGCCGAGCGCTTCTTCGCCGCTCTGCGCCGGGACTACCGCGCCGATCAACTACTGGCGCATGTCCCGGCCGACGCCGCCCGGCAGCTGGTCGACGACCATCTGAAGCGCGCCGAGGTCCTGCGCCTGACCGATCCACCGCGCGCCCTCGACCTGTTCACCGCCGGAGCCGACGTCGCCACCTATCTCGACCTGCGCGAGCGCAGCGCCCTCGCCCTGACCGGGGCCGGCGACGTGCTGTTGGGCATGGACGACCCCCTGGCTGCGCTGGCGCGCTATAAAACGGTGGTTGAGGACGAGGCCCTGCCCCCGGCTTGGCGGGCCAAGGCAAGGCTGAAGACCGCCGAAGCTCTGCGTTTGGCTGACCGGCCCGACGAGGCGATCGTCGCCTACCGTGCCGCCGGCGAGGATCCTGCAGCCGGCGATCTGGCGCCGTGGGCCTGGCTCTGGCTCGGCGATCTGCTCGCCGAACGCGGTGATGCCGCCGAGGCGCGCGCTGCTTGGCAGCTGGCCGCCGCTGATGCCGGCATGGCCGGCCGCTTCGTCCGCGCCCTGCTCGGTTCCGAAACCCTGCCAGCCGCGCCGCCGAGCGACCCGTGGTTCGCCAACGATGATGCCTTCATCCGCGCCCGCCTCGACCAACAGACCGGCGACCGCAACGCCATGACCGAACACCTGCGCACCGCCGCAGTCGGTGATTGGCCAGCGCCACTGGCGCGACGGCTGCTGCGCAGTCCGTAAACGAAAACCCGCCGTGCTAGAACGGGCAGACGGATCGCTGCGCGTATCCGTGCCCAGACCTCTGACAACTTGTGGAACGTAATCAGACGGGCAGTCTCCCCGCCCTCAACTGGAGACCCCATGGATTTAGCTACCCGCATCGCCCGAGACCTCACTGCCACGATCGATCGCAGCCTCGCCGACGGAGGACTCGAAGCAGCGAACGTACGTCGGATCACGGTCAGTTTCCATGCGGGCAAGCTGCTGCTGTCGCTTGACGAGGACTGGGATAATTACCCGGAGCCCAGCCTCTCGTCGGCGATCCCCGTGCCGCTCGACGACTGGCTGGCGGCGGTTGATCGCCTTGATCCGCCGTCGCCGGTGCCACCGCAGACACCCGGCAGCGGGACCACTGCGGCCATGCCAATCACAGCTCGACCAGCGCTGAAAGCCATTCTCGACGGCCACTATGCGGCTCTGCGTGCGGCGGTGCGTGCCGCCCTGCTGCAGGTGGCCGCAGAGCCACGCTGGTCTGCCGCCACCTGCCCGCCTGCGGTGTGGGAATACCTATTCACCTCATGCAATCACGCCACGGTGATCGGCTTCTGCCATGCCCAGGGGCGTGGTGAACTGTTGCCAGTCAAACTGGAGGTTGATGATCAAGAGATTCAGGGCTGGGCAACACCGACCAGCACCGGTTTCACCATCTTCGTCACCGAGGGCGAAGGCGATCCGGTGCGCCGGCTCGACCTGACCAAGATTGCCGGTGCGTCGGAAGATTCCGGGGATTTCAAGCTGCGCGATGCGACTGGTTCGGCACTGACCCTGACCAATGCCTATTGCCCTGACGAGGGTGACGGCTTCCTTTCCCAGAAGGACGTCCGCTTGCGCCTGCGGCAGCACATCGCTGCGCTCCTGCCGTCAGTCCGCTGGTTCGATCGTGCGTGCTACCCCCCTCTCGCGGAAGCCGAGGCCTGCCTGGCGTGGGAGCGCAATGCGGCTGGCACTGGGTTGAGGGGATTTCCGAAATGTTTCGAGGTCGCTTGTGCCGCCGGCGGCCTGCCGGCCGCGCGCCGTCTGGCCGCCGGCGTCCGGGACGATGCCGCGCTGGCAAAGCGGGCAGATGGTCTGCTGATCAATGCGCTGGATGATACCGGCGCCTACGCCGAGGAACTGGCGCTGATCCGGCTACAACCCGAGGCAGACCGCAAGCAGTGGGCGACCTCGGAGATCAATGCCCTGCTTGCGCTGGGCGATGCGGTGGCGGCACTGCCGCTGATCGAGGCACAAGTGCCAACCTCGCCAACCTGGTGGGCAGTGCAGTATCGCGGCCAGGCTCTGGTCATGCTCGGGCGTCATAGCGAGGCTGCTGCTGGCTATACCGCAAAGGTGCTGGCGGACAGCCGGGCCAGCCTGTTCCCGCTCGCGGCAGCGCTGCACGCCAGCGAAACCGTGCGCGCGCTGCAGATCCTGAACCAGGCCTTGGCGAAAGGAGAGCCAAGTGTCACCGAACAGGCCCTGTTGGACGGATGTCCCAGTCTGGCCACGATGTTGGCGACCTGGCGTGCGATCCTGGCCCAGCGCCAGGGTGGATTGGCCGCGGTGGTGGCTGCGCGTCAGTCCATCGCCCCGCTCCGGCTGCCCTTTGACCGTGACGCCGCCGAGGGGCCGGCAGTGCGCTCGTGGGAGGCGACGACAGAAGCCAAGCGGTCCCAGGGCAAGGCCAAGCGAGTAGCGTTGGCGGGGGGACGATGCTGGGCGGCCTGCAGCAAGGACGGATTGGTGGCGCACGACGCAGCTCAACCAGATCGCATGCTCGTCATTCCTGATACAGCCGGCTGCCGTGGCCTTGCTGTTGCCGGCGAGCGCCTCGTCCTCGCCTGCGGCGATCTGCGGGTCATGGGCGTGGCCGCAGAGCGGCCTGACCCGACGCAGCATTGGTCGCCCGGTGGCGGCAGTTACGTCACGGCGGCAGCGGATGGCAACCTGATCGCAGCAGCCGGCGGCAGCTTCGTAGACCTGTGGCGTCTGGTTGGCGACCGCCTGGAATACCTCGCCTCGATCGGCTGCCCAGATGTCTGCGCGGTCGAGTTGCGCGACGGTTGGTTGTGGATCTCAGCCAGCGCCAACGGCTTGGTGGTAGTTGATGTCCACGACCCAGCGCACCCCCGGGTGCACCGGGTCCTGACGGGCACCGGTGAAACCTTCCAGGCTTGGTGCACGCATCTGCTCGGCGATCTGCTGGCGATCGACGCCTGGCACGATGGTTGGTGGCTGGTCGACAACCGTGATCCCGCTGCACCGGTGGTCATCGCGGCTTTCCCCCAGGACCTCAATGAAGCGGCGATGCGACGTGATGGCGACCGTATCCGCCTCGCCACCACCGGCGGCCAGTTGGTGACCATCGACGTCTCTGACCGCCTGCATCCGCGCGTGGTCGATGCCGAGCCGTTAGGCGAGGCCGGGGTGCAGTTCAACCTGGCCTTGCTGCCGATCGAGCAGGATCTGACGATCATCAACACCACAGGTTGCGTGCGTTTCACCGCACGGCCACGTACTCCTACCCCTGCTTCGCAAGACGATGCCCAAACCGTCAACGCCATCGCTGGGCAACTTGGGTCCTGGGTCGAAACCTGTCTGCGCGCAGCAGGTCGGGACGATTGGGGTCTGCTGCTGCTGTCCGCCGAGTCGACTGGATTCAAACTGTCCATCGCAGCGACCTGCTCCATCCCGTCGATCGACCGCAGAGCCGAAGGGTTGGCCACGTTCACGCTGGGCTGGGACGCCTTCCCGGCCCAAGCCGAGGCCCTGGCCCGTCTCGAAGCGAGCTATCCGGTTTGGCAGGAACTGTTCAGTCGAACGCTACCTGCAGCGGTTTCGGCAGTACGACCCGGACGGCGCACGGTGCTGGCCACCTACGGCAATGTGGGGTCGCATCTCCTCGACGTCATGGGATGAGCGACGACCCGCTGGCAGACCTGCGTCGGCGCTACACCATTGGCGATCCGCAGCGCCAGGTCGAGCGGGTGGCGCGACAGATGGCCAGCGATGAGGTGCTGCGCCAGCAGGTCTTCCAACTTGCAGCAGGCGGCGACGAGCAAGCGGTGCAGAGTCTTGATCTCGCCTTCGACTCCATGCCGGAGGCGGTGTTGGGTGCCCTGCTCGGCCTGGCGGCCGTCGACCGGCTGAGTCATTGGCGGATCCGGCGCATCGTCCTGCAGCGCCTATCTGCGGCCCGCGAGCGGCCTGACTGCCTCGCCGCGCTGGGGGACCTCGCCGCACGGTCGGAACTAGGTGAGGTTCGCGAGGAAGCCCGCAAGCTGCTGGGGGTGCGCCGCAGCATCACCGAGCTGGTTGGGTGCATCCATAGGGCTGCCGATGCCCTTGCGATAGATGGGGCCTTCCAGGAACTGGCCGGCTACACCGACGGAGAACTGACCACCGCGGCCACAGCCCTCGCGTCGTTGGCCGATGCTTGCGACGGCAACCGGTTGCTCCGGGCCTCACGCCTGCTGGCACGTAGCGGCGCCACCGAGCCGCCACCTGCATTGCTTACGAAGGCCGCATCTGAGCGGTCGCACGAACAGTGGGACCATCCGCCGGCGCGTTTCGGCTGGCTCAGCGAAGAGTCGGGTGACTCGCCGATGGAGACCGAGCGCATATTCCGCGCCAACGCCGTCGCCGCTGCCGTGGCTGCCGGCCGGCCGTGGTGGCCGGCTGGCTGTCCGGCCGAGCCGCATCCCCAGGGGTGGGCTTATCTCCTGCGGGCGATCTGGATTCGACTGGGGCGGGATGGCCTCCATGCAGCGTTCGTTACCGCGGTGGCAGCAGGGGGCACGACTCACGTCCGCGGCCCCGAGCACGAACTGCTGTTCCTGCTTGCGTGGTACGCCCTGGCCAAGGACGGTGATGTGACGTTGGCGACGACCCTGGTCGAGGCCATCCAGGCGCATCGCAACCTGTGGACGCTACGCGAACAGGACATGATCCGTATCATGTGGGAGAACCGTCGGCGGCGGTGAACGCGTACGTCCTGCACCAGGATGTGGTTGGACTCGCGCTCAGCCGATGCCAAGGCGCAGGATCAGCGGCAGGATCCCCCGCAAGCGTACTGGCGCTGGCGGAGCCTGCGGCGGCGGCGGCGGGGGATTGGGCACAGCTACCGGCGCCAGGCGCAGGAGGTGCAGTTCCTCGACGCCATCGACGCGCGAAAGGTGCAGCCAGGTTCCCGAGCGCACCATCGGCCGATAGCCGTCGAGATAGAGATACCAGCCCGTCCACGGTCCCAACAGCTGCCGACGATAGAGTAACTCCGGCTCGCCCCAAGGATCGATCATCACTGCTCGCTCGCCGATCGCTGGCGGCTTGCCCTGTTCAGGGTTCAGGGACAGGCCAAACATCGGTTCGCTGCAGGAGATGAGGTCGTCCAAACGGCGTCGGGTGCTCCAGCCGGCGGTCGGCATGAGGCGACGATGCTGATTGACGGCAGCGGCCAGGCTGCGCTTCGCCAAGTGCGCCCACCAGTCTTGGCCATCGGCCAGTTTCTGCCATTCCGTCAGAGCAGGTTCGCTTGCGACTCCGGCGGCCCGGGCATGCGCCACCGCCAGGGCCCAGGTGAGGGCCCGCTGCCAAGCCGGGGATACTGCCTTGGTGCGCCAGCCTTCGAGCCGGACGATCCCTTCGTCAGCGTCCCGGCGCCAGCCACCGATGGCCCAGGCGCCGATCGCCTCGCCATCAGCACCGGCCGCCGCCTGGATCAACTCGCCGAGCTGTTCGAGGTGGGCCCAGGATTCGCTGTCGCGGACCTCGGCGTAGGCGGCGGCGTGGATGGCCCTGGCCGCCGCCGGGGCGCCGGCGGCCAGGGCCAGACGGATCCGCGCAAGCGCCCAGCCTCGACGCTGCCAGGGTTCAAGGTCGGATTCCACCACGGTAGCGGCGATCTCCTGCGCCGGCTTCACGTCGCCCTCACCCAGCAGCCACTCGGCGAGGAGGGTGCGCTGGAAGGGCTCCAGTTCCGGCAGCAGGGCGTCGCGCGCCTTCCCGTCGAGTCGCACGAGGCGCTGCAGGGCCATGCCTCGACGCAGTGACGAGGAGCCATAACGGCGTACCGTGGGCAGAGCCTCGGCGCGACGTAGGACCTCTTCCCAAGCCCCGCTCTGAAAGGCTTGTTCGAGCCGCAGCCCAGCACAGACCGGTGAGCGGCGGACGAGTTCCTCGGGAATGATCGCGTTGTGCTGGCGCAGGACGGAGGCGAGGGCTGCCTGGTTCCGCTCGTCCTGGACGCCGCGCTTGGCCAGCACCGACAGCATGCGCGGGATGTCGTCAGGCCGCAGCATCCGCTGCGCGTCCAGCATCAGCACGGGCGTCAGATCGCTGTACGAGAGCGAGAAGCGCCAATCATTCCACGGAATCTGAGCTTCAGCCTGGAGCACCAAGCGGCGGTACAGGGCCCGGTGGAAGCGGCTGCCCAGATCGTCGGGATCGAAGACTGGGCGCTGACCCTGGCCTTCAGCCCAGCCGAGCAAGACGGGCATGCCGGCCGGTTCCGCCTTCACCATGGCCTCAGTCCTACGAGACCAGATCAAAGGACGGATTGCCCACCCCTGCTTGGCATTGGCGGCAACGTCCCAGAGGGCAAGGGCCGCGTCACATCGGCCGGCGAAAGCGAGTGCATGCATACGTATCGGAGCAGGCCAACCATCCATACGTCCGATGAGATCGGCCTCGTCCTGTGCTGGTTGTTCCAGCAGGTACGGCTCGATCAGCGACTCTAAGCTGTACCAGCCCTTCTTTTCGTCCCAACTGCGTACGTAGCGGTCGATCACCTGGGCCACCGGCAGGCGCAGGCCGATGGCACCGAGCAGTTCACTCCAGGCTGACAGACTGGCGCCAGTGGTATAGCGAAGCTCTGGAGCTAACAGGCTTTCGGCTCTGGCGGAGCGCTGTAGCCGTGCGCGCAGGTCGGCATCGTTGTGCCCAGCGACGTGATGCACGGCCAGACCAACGATCTCCAGCCACAAGTCTTGCTGCCAATTGCGCGATAGCGCATCGAGCCCGTCCCACAGATCGAGGTAGGCTTCCAGGCGCGCCAGTGTGGGATCGAGCCGGGCGGCCTGCTGTGCGGCGAGGATGCGCACACGTGGCTCGGAGTGCGCCAGGGCGGCGAGCAACAGCGGGTCGTCCAGACTCGAGGCCGGCGGCAGCATGCTGATGAGCTGAGCCGCCTGCCATGCCGGCATCTGCGGCAAAGCGGCGGCCCAGTGCAGGGCGGCGGCTCCACGCTGTCCGCGCCAAACGTCCCGCCACAGCATGCGCCAGACGCCATGGTCGATCAGACGCAGAACATGCTGGTCCGCCTCGGTCTGACTGGAGGGATGGCGCCAATCCGACGGGTAGCCTTCCCACCCGCCATCAGTCATAGCCACCGCGAGGCTGGCGATGATGGGTTGCACACCCGCCTGGTCGGGCTGGATGACCGCGCGTAACAGGGGCCTCAGTGGCGCTGTCTCGCCCGTCCGAACATCGACCAGTTGAACAAGCTGGTCTGGCCGGGCGAACCTGGCTAGGCGGATGAGCAGTTGGGATTGCTGGCGCAGCATCTGCAGCAGCATTTCAACCACAGCGGGGTCTTGGAAATCGGAGCTTTCCAGCGCATCCAGCCAGAGATCGTCGGTGAAGTAGAGCAACCTCTGGCTGCGCACGTGCAGCACTTCGAGAAGCATCTCGCGGCGGCGCAGTGGGTCGTTGCGCGCCTCGCCCCAGTCGCCGAAGGCATCCAGACCGTTCGACCACATGTACCGTTGCCGAGCCAGCGTGTCCTCGCCGAGTAGCGGGCCGATGGTCGCCAGGCTCTTCTCGTCCATCCCGACCCTCAGCGCATGATGGAGGATGGGCAGCCAGCGCAGCTTGGTGCGACCAGCTGGGACATGGTTCCACATCGTCCACAGCTGCAGACAGGTCACGGCTGGCGGGCAACGGCGGGCGTGCGCCTCTTCGGCGCCATCGACCGCGACCGCGACCGCCTCGTAGAGGAACCAGCGATCACGGATCTCGGCCTTAGCGTGTTCGTCGCCGGCTTTGGCGGCGGCGAGGACGGCGGGGAATAATGCCAGCGGCAAGTCTGCCCGTGGTGCCTGCGCTCCGAAGAACTGGAGGTGGAGAGCCAGCGCCAGTTGATCCTCGGAGTAGCGGCCAGCATCGACCGGAGCGCGCAGCAGTTCCAATCGCGCCTGCTCGACCAGCACGTCGGCTTCGACCGGCCCAGCCGCCTCAACCCCCGACAAGGGCGTCCAGCCGACGGCGGCCAATACCAGCAACAGGAAGAACCGGCGCATATGGTGTCCGTAACAGCGCACGGCGGACACGCCAGGGATGGCATCGCCGTGGGATAGGGCCAACGTGGCGGCCCGCCCGCCGTTCATGCCAACCTGGGCGAAGGCGCCACTTCTAAGGACTGTCGGATCGTAAAACGGAACGGCCGATGCCCCACGCGGGACACCGGCCGTGATGTCGACTCAGGGTCGAAAGGCGCTCAGCGCTCTTCCGGCTCCTCCTTCTCTTTCTCGTCATCGTCGTCGTCGAGGTCGTCCTCCATTTCCTCGTTCTCGTCATAGACGGTGTCGAGAAAGTCGTCGAGGGCGTCGCGGATCGTCTCGTTGATCCGGTATCCTTCGCTCTTCAGCAGCTTGATGATGTCTTCTTCAAGGCCCATGGACGCTCCTACCAGCGGGTTGTGTCGCAGTCCGTAGGGGTGAGGCGAGGGGTGTCAAGTGCATTGGTTGAAAACGGTGATCTCCCGACCCGGCAATCACCCTTGGCATCCCCTTGTCCGCCCTATCCTTCGCCGCTTCAGGAGCCTCAACGCATGGTCCTCGACCGTCTCCGCCGCGGAGCCACCGGCCGCGATCCCAAGAAGATCCCCGATGGTCTGTGGGAAAAGTGCCCCAGCTGCCAGAAAACCGTGTTCAAACGGCTGATCGAGGAGCGCCTCGACACCTGCCCGGAGTGCAACTATCACTTCAAGATGAGCTCGCACCGGCGTATCGCCTCGCTGATCGACGAGGGTACGTGGGTGGAATGGGACGCTGGCATGACCTCGGGCGACCCGCTCGGTTTCGTTGACGGCAAGAGCTATCCCGAACGCATCGCCCAGCAGCAGGCCAAGACCGGACTAAAGGACGCCGTCCAGACTGGCCGCGGCAAGCTGTGCGGCATCGACATCGGCCTCGGCGTGATGGACTTCAACTTCAATGGCGGCTCGATGGGTAGCGTGGTCGGCGAGAAGCTGACCCGCCAGTTCGAGCAATGCCTGACGCACCGCATCCCGGCGATCGTCATCTCGGCCTCGGGTGGCGCGCGCATGCAGGAAGGCGTGCTCTCGCTCATGCAGATGGCCAAGACGAGCGCCGCGCTGGCCCGCCTGCGCGAAGGCCGCGTGCCATTCATTTCGGTGCTGACCAACCCGACCATGGCCGGCGTCATGGCCAGCTATGCCTCGCTGGGCGACATCATCATCGCCGAACCCAAGGCGCTGATCGGCTTCACCGGCGCGCGCGTGATCCAGGAGACGATCAAGCAAGAGCTGCCCGAAGGCTTCCAGACCAGCGAGTTCGTCCTCAAGCACGGCCAGGTCGACCTGATCATCGCCCGCCAGGACCTGAAAAGCGAACTGGCCCGGCTGCTCAACTACCTCAAGCCGCCAAAAGCGGTCTGAGACGTCCGATCTCGCACATGACCCTCCGCACCGCCGACGTGCCCGTCGGTGCCCGATGAACGGACGCGCAAACCTCCCATGACCACGATCAACGGCCTGACCGGCTTCCTCCCCCGTCCCGAGCGCGTGCGCGAGGTCGTCGCCCCGCCATACGATGTGGTCAAACCCGGCACCCCGTTGGAATCGCTGCTGCAAGCGCGCGCCGGCAATCTCTGGCACGTCACCCTCGGGCCGGATCCGCTGAAGGCCCTGGCCGAATTGACCGCCTCGGCGCTGGTGCCCCTCGACCAGCCATCCTTCCTCGTCTACGAGCAAACCTGGACCACCGCGCAGGGCCCTCAGCGCCGTATCGGCGTGTTCACCGCCACCGAGGTCACCGACTACGCCCGTGGCGAGATCATCCGTCACGAAAAGACCTTCGACGACAAGGTGCAAGGTAGGCTCGCCCTCACCCGCCTGACCGGCCTGACCCTCGAACCGGTGTTCCTGCTTACCCGGGCGCCAATCACGCCGCTGCTCGACCGCATCGCCGCCGCACGGACCCCGGACTACGATCTGACGCCGGACTTCGCCGGGCTCAATGATCTGCACGCCCTGCGCAGTCGCATCTGGCTGGTGCCCGAGCGGTCGCTTGATGGCACCGCCCTCTGTGCCCTAGTCGCGCAGCAGCCGTTGTACATCGCCGACGGCCACCACCGCTACCACGCGGCGCTGAAGAACGGCCAGAGCCACTGTCTCGCCTACGTCGTCGAACGCGCCTCCATCCAGGCCTACAACCGGGTCATCACCGGGGTGAAGCGCTTCGCCGAGATATGCGATCGGCTGCCGCTGACCCCCTCGGCCTGGGCTACACCTGAGAAGCACCACGCGCGCATCTGGCATCAGGGCAAGGCCTGGGATCTCGCCTTCCGCGAGGTGCCGCCGGACGTCGTCGGTCAGCTCGACTGCTCGTGCCTGGAACGCGAGGTGTATCCGCTGCTCGGCCTGACCCATCCGATGATCAAGGACCCGGCGCATTTTGACTACTACGCCGAATGGGAGCTGCCCAAGATGGCCGAGGTCGTCGACCGCGGCGCTTATGATCTGGCCGTCGCTCTGCATCCCGTGTCGATCAGCGAATTGATGGCGGTGGCCGACGCCGGGCGTACCGACAGCGCCATCGTGATGCCCGAGAAGAGCACCTTCTTCGCGCCCAAGATTCTCAGCGGGCTGGCCTTGTACCGCCACCGCCAGCGGGTCTGACATGCCGGGCTCCGGCGAATTCGGCACCTCACTGCCACGCGCGCTGGTCGAGCACACCCTGGATGTCATCTCGGTGCTGTCGCCCGATGGCACCATTCTCTACGAAAGCCCCAGCGTACTGCGTTGGACCGGCTGGCGTCCCGAGGAGCTGCAGGGCCGCAACGGTTTCGAACTGGTGCATCCTGACGACCTGCCGCAGGTCCTTGCCGCCATCGTTGCACTGACCGGTCCGGCCGGGCAGGCGACCACGACCTTCCGCTTCAAGGCCAAAGACGGCAGCTGGCGCTGGATCGAGGCGCTCGGCACCGACCGCCTCAAAGACCCGCAGATCAACGGCATCGTGCTGAGTTCGCGCGATGTCACCGATCGCCGCCAGCTTGATGACCAGCTGCGTCATGCCCAGCGCATGGATGCCATCGGCCGACTGGCCGGCGGAGTTGCCCACGACTTCAACAATCTGCTGACCGCCATTCTCGGCTACGGCAGCTTGCTGGAGGCGCGGCTGGGCCCTGACGACGACGCCGCACGCGACGCTGCACGCGAAATCCGCCGGGCCGCTGAACGCGCCGCCGCCCTGACCCGCCAACTGCTCTCGTTCAGCCGGCGTGTCCCGGCCAGCGCACGACTGGTGCGCATCGACCCGCTGGTGAGCGAACTCGAGCGCATGCTGCACCGTTTGATCGGCGAAGAGACCGAGCTGGTCACCCGGCTGGACGCCCGGCCCGGCCGGGTGTTGATCGACCCTGGCCAACTAGAGCAGGTGGTGGTCAATCTGGTGGTCAACGCTCGTGATGCGATGCCGCAGGGCGGCACTCTGACCATCAGCACCAGCATGCGCCAGCTGGGCGAGGCCGAGGCCCGCAGCTGCCTGCTGCAGCCAGGCAACTGGGTGCAACTGAACGTGGTCGACAGCGGCACCGGCATGGACGAGACGGTGCGCAACCGGCTGTTCGAGCCGTTCTTCACCACCAAGGCGCCCGGCCAGGGTACCGGATTGGGTCTGTCCGTGATCTGGGGCATCGTACGCGATGCCGGCGGCACCGTGCTGGTCGACAGCACGCTTGGGCGGGGCAGCACCTTCACCGTTTTGCTGCCCGCCGGCGACATCGGCCCTGAACAGACTCCGGCGGGCCATCCGACGGCCCTCCCGCAGGCTCGCGGCGAAACCGTACTGTTGGTGGAAGACGAGCCCGCGGTACGCGACTTGCTGAACAAGGCGTTCAGCAAGGCCGGTTGGCAGGTCCTGGTTGCGGTCGATGGCGAGGACGCCCTGGCAGTGGCTGCTGCGCATCCCGGCCGTATCGACATCCTGGTCTCAGACGTGATCATGCCGCGCATGGGCGGGGTCGTCCTGGCTCGAAGTCTGCGTCGGTTGCGTCCAGCCCTACGTGTGCTTTTTATAACCGGTTATGCCGATACCGAACTGAGCGACGAGGAAGTACTGCCCAAGCCCTTCACCCCGTCGCTGGTTCTGGCCAAAGCGCGGGCCATGCTCGGGCACACGGACTGACATGCGTCACTGGCTGGTCAAATCCGAACCGGACGTCTTCGGTATCGCCGAGCTGAAACGCAAACGCACCTCGACCTGGGATGGGGTACGCAACTACCAAGCGCGCAACTTCCTGCGCGCCATGGCGATTAGCGACCGCTGCATCTTCTACCACAGCAACGCCGAACCCTCTGGTGCCGCCGGTCTCTGCGTCGTCGCGAAAGCGGCCTACCCGGACCACACCGCGTGGGATCCAGCCAGCCCCTATCACGACCCCAAAGACGGCCCTGATATCCAGCGCTGGTCGATGGTCGACATGCGCTTCGAACGTACTTTCAGCCGATTCCTGCCGCTGGCCGAGCTGCGCACCATCCCCGAGCTATCGGGCATGCTGCTGTTCGCCGCCAGTCGACTGTCGGTGCAGCCGGTCGATGACGCGCATTTCGCGGTCATCGAACAGCTTGGCCGCTGAACCCCGGTCCACCGAGAGCGTCCGTGCGTCCGTCCTTGCTGCTCGCCTCCGTCCTGCTCCTGCAAACCTGCGGCTTCTGGACCGCTGGCTGCGCTGCCAACCGCGGATCTCCGCTCGATATCGATGAGCGGGCCGTCAAAAGTAGACTCTACCAGGATGTGGCCGCCTGCCCGAACAGCGATGCGGTACACGCGATGCTCGTCCGGGAGACCGAGGCCTATGCGGCGCAGGCCGACCGCCTGATCGCCGCGCGCAGCGCCCTACGCCAAGAGGCCGCCAAGGCCGCTGCGGTGTCCGATCGCGGACTGCCGGTGCCGGGCGCCCAGGTCGAGTCTCTCAACCGCGCCTTCGCCGAGGCTTCCGCAGCTACCCGTGCGGTTGCCGTGGTTGCCGCCCGTCACGACCCCTGGCACCGCCGTGATGCGCCATCCCACGATGATGGCCTGCGCACCTTCGGCACCGCCCTGTCCGTCGCAGCCGCGCTAGAGCTGTACGACAGCTATCTGGAATGCGGCGCCCTGGTCGGGGCACATCCGCAGGTGCGCAAGATTCTGGATCGCGGTGACGCGGCGTACGGTACCCAAGGCGGGGAGTTGGACGCCGTGGCTCGCGACTACCTCAATCTGGCGCGCCGTTTCCGAACCCACGACGCCATCGCCTTCCTCCATGACCACGGCTACCAGGTGGCCAGCGGCGACGAGCACCTCGTCTTCCTGCGCGAACGCATCGAACACAGTCCGAGCGCACGCACCCTTCGCCTGCACTGGCTGATTCCGTTGGGCGAGTTCACCGGCGAAAGCGTGAACCTGGCGCGCAGCGACCTGCTGCGCCTGCGCGACGCGGCGCTCGGCGGCGCCTCGCAGGGGTTCGGCAACGCGGTCGGCGCCGTGCAGTTCCGCCGCGGCCTGCTCCACGACAATCCCGACATTGAGGCGACATTGAGGGCCCGGCTCCAGCCCGGCGACATCCTGCTCGAGAAAACCCCCTTTCGCTTGACCGACCGCTTCATTCCTGGCCACTGGGGGCACGTCGCGGTGTGGCTGGGTTCGGACAGCGAAGTGCGCACCCTGCTCGGCGACGACCCGCTGCTGACCCCGCACCTGCGCCGGCTGGCCAGCGGAGCGGGCGTGTGCGAGGCGTTGCGCAACGGTGTACAGCTGAACCCGCTGGCCCATTTCCTGGATATCGACGACGTTGCCGTGCTGCGCTGCCCATCACAGGACCCAGCCGCCCAGGCCGAGCACCTGCGCCGCTGCCTGCGCCAGCTGGGCAAGGCCTATGACTTCAACTTCGACGTCGAGACGGCCGACCGCATCGTCTGTTCGGAGCTGGTCTATCAAGTCTACACCGCAATCCCTTGGCCGACCAGCAAGGCGATGGGGCGCAGCACGATCAGTCCGGACCATGTTGCCCAACGGGCCTTGACCGGCGGACCGCTGGTAGTGGTTGAGCTGTGGCATGACGGCAAGCGAATTGACGGAGACCTGACCAACGCGATGGCCAAGCTGATCAATCCGCACTGATCGCGTGTCAGTCAGGGAATTGCCCCCTGATGAATGATATTGCCATCAGCCATTTGCGACCAGCCTCCGCATCATGAGTTCCAGCCGCGAAACTGATGACGACCTGCCCAGCGTCGATTTGATTGCCGAGGCTCGTCGACCCATCCTGATCGAACGGCATCGCGAGGTCATTGAAGAGATGGAAAGTGGCATCGGCGACGCTTTCCTCAGCGGTGCCAGTGACAATCCGCGGCTGAAGACCATGTTGGCCGAGCTCGAAGCGCCAATCCCACAGAAGCGGCTGATGGCGGCGATCACCGCCCTCGCCGAGGATTTCCACTACCGCAGCCACAGCGTGCGTCAGGCCTTAATCGAAGAGATGTGCCTGCTGCGCGAGAAGGCTCAGGTCGAGGTCGCCGCCCTGCAGCTGCATGCCATCGGGGTGTATCGTGAACTGCGCAAGATGCTGGTTACCCGCCAGGGGGACGCGCCCAGTGTCGCTGACCTGCGCGAATTGCCCTGTCAGGCGGTGGGCAAGCTGACCACCACGATCCAGCCGACGTTCGGATCGCCGCAGCTGGCCGACGCCGCCGTGTGGACGCCCGCCTTCGGCGAACGCTGCATGCGCACAATCAAGCGGCTGCGCCGACCGGACGCGGCTGACAGCCACTGGGATGATGCCAACGGCCCACCATCGCTGCCTCGCGACCTTGAAGAACCGATCGCCAGCCTGCCCGAGGCCGAGCGCACCGCCGCACGGCTCGCTCTGGTGCGCGACCGCATCCGCTCGCAGTTTTTCAAGGACGTCTTCCTGCGCTACATGGCCGCTGACGAGTTCGATCCGGCCGAGACCGAGGGGCGCCCAACCATCCTGCACTGGCTGGAAGCGATTGAGACGACCCCGCATCTGTTCCCGTTCATGCAGGGCCAAGCCAGCGGGCAGAAGCACTTCCGGCTCGCCCAGCTGATGCTCAAGCTGATCCAGCTGCATGAGATGTACGCTCGCGCCGCGCTCGCCAGCGAACATCCAACCTACCGCGAGGCCTTCGCCTCACTGAGTACCCGTGAACGGCTGAAGATCATGGCCAAGGACCGCTACCCGGCCCTAGTCTTGTCGCCCGAACTGACCCTCGCGACCATGCTCTGCCCATTCCAGGGTCTGGTCACGTGGGTGCAGGAACGGGTCACCACCTGCGACTTCGTCCTGCCCCCCGACGCCCGTCGCTGAACGCGGCGGCGTCTTGTCCGTATCACACTCGTAGCGAGCCACACACGCCGACGCCGGCCGGGACGCATCTGCGGCCTCGGCTTGGCATCACCTCACAGTGGCACGCCTGGAGGCGATCATGCTCCGTTCCTCGCTTATTCTCGCTCTTGGTCTGTGTGCCAGCCTGTCGCAGGCGCTGGAAACACCCCTGACCATCATGACCAGCAACAAGGTTGGCATCATCGATCCGGTCTACGGCTCGATCGCCATCTACGAAGCGACGGCCAGCAAGTCGGACCGCCTGGGACTGGGCAAACCATCCGGCAATTTCAAAGCTGACCTCGAACTCGGGCTCAAGCGCTGCCTCGATGAACGCGACGGCGTGCCTTTCCAGCAATTGCGCGTTGGTCTCAACACAGAACCCGCCTACGGCGAGATGTTCACCCCCGGCGCCAAATGGCTGCCAAGCAAACCGACCAAGAAGGAGGCTGCCGCCGGCAAGGCCGCCCTGCTGACCCGCACCCTGCGCGGTGAGGACGCCTTCTGGAAGGCTGCCCCAGCGTACGATGGTGTGGTTCGCGCTGCTTTCAGCAGTTCCGGCCGCTACCTGGCCATCGCGGTGCCATCGCTGCACGCCCTGCTCCTCTACACTATCGATAGTGACACCGCCACCCTGATGGCGATCCGCAACTGGGGCCCAGACCTGGCCATCACCGGCTACAAAACCGATCCAGCGCCAGCAGCACTCCTCGCACAGTTGCCCGCCGACAAACGCAAGGAAGCCGAAGAGGCGCTCGGCCTTGGCGAAGACAGCAAGCCGGCGGCCGATGCCCCGGCCGCCGGCCCTGGTCTGGTTGCCGAGGAAGCGCCAACCCCCAAAAGCGATGTCTGGATCGGCGCTGGGTCCGCCGATTCTTTTCTGCTGGTCGACGTCGCCAACAACAAGGCCCTGCTCTATCAGGTTCCAGCCAAGGCGCTGACCCTCAACAGCGTTCGCGACCTTGCCGTCGACCTGACCATTCCGGGACTGGTTGGCGGCGGCCTGCGTAGCGAGCCGTCCGGCGACAAGCTGCTCGAATTCGCCCTGAGTTCCCGCAAGAAGCAGATCGCCGAATTCGCCCTGCCGAGCTCTCGCCAAGAACTCATGCTGCTGGTCCAGCAGTCAGCCGGCAAGGGCAAGTCCAGCACCTTCGAAGCCGCCATGTCGAGTGGTGGCATCGCCGTACTGAACTTCGTCGAACGCCGGGTCTTCCTGACCATTGACACCAAGGGTGGCCAGACCGTCGCTTTAGCCGGCGCCCGAGATTACACCCTGGACATCGCCGTCGCCCTGCTGGACCAGGAGATCAACAACCGCACCAACGCCCGCATCCTGTTGAGCGATGCCAAGGGATTTGCGACTGCCGGCAAGCGCAAGTCCGCCCTGCTGACGCTGCAGCTGTGCCTGGGCCTGGATCCAACACTCCACAAGGACGCCGAGAAACTGTTCAAGGGCGCCTTCAAAGATGCCGATCAACTGACCCAGTACCGGGCGCTGATCGACGAAGCCGTCAAGAAGGCTGATGAATTAGCCAAGCTCGCGGACGAGCGCAAGAAGGCGTTAGAAGAAAAGAAGAAGCCCAAGTAAGCCGGCTGCCATCCACCGAAAACAGAGCAACCGGAGGCTTCGCCTCCGGTTGCTCTGTTTCATCTACTTCTGAATCGGTGGACCGTCGCCGAGCGGTGGGGCTTCACCGTGCGGTGAACTGTCGCCCGGTGGCTTCTCGCCGTCAGGCTTCGGCGGCCGCTTCATCTCGTCCTTGGTCAGGACCCCATCACCGTTCTTGTCCATCCGCTTCATCATCTCGGCCGGGTCCGGTCCACGGCGCTTCTTCTTGCCGTCTTCGCCCGGTGGCGCCGGCGGCTCGAATACAGCAAACTCGGACTTCGACACCTGGCCATCACCGTTCACATCCATCTTGGCGAAGATCGCATCACGCTCGACGACACGGCGCGCGTCGACCGCAGCGGTCAACTCCTCCAAAGTGACCTGGCCGTCGGCATTGGCATCGGCCTTGGTGAATATCTCCTCGGGCGAGGGACGCTTGTCCTGGCCCTGAGCGGGCGGGCCACTTGATGAGGTGGCTGCTTCGCCGGCGCACAGTGCGCCGGCGAGCAGGATCAAGGTGGGTATGCGCATGGTGGTCTTGTTGTTTAGCGGGTTTTGGCGCGGTGATTGTGTCCGCCACGACCGTTATGATCGGCACGGACATCCTTGCGGTCTTCACGGCGGTCACCGCGGTCCTCGTGTAGATCTTTGCGGTCTTCACGGCGGTCACCGCGGTCCTCATGACGATCTTTGAGGTCGGCGCGGGTATCGGCGCGGTCCGCCTTCAACTCGGACTTGTCGTCCTTGATTTCTTGACGATCGCCGGCGACGGCATCGGTGTCGCCCGCTTTGAGGTCCTTGGCGAGCTCCTTGCGATCCTGGCGCAGGTCCGAGCGGTCTTCGGCCCGGTCCTTGGCATCCTGACGCAGGTCGCTGTTGTCCTTGGCCCGCTCGGCACGATCCTCGGCCAGGGCTTGGCGGTCCTTGGCGATCTCGCGGTTGTCCCGGTGGATCTCCTGACGGTCCTGGGCCACCTCGCCCGTCTTTACGTCCCCGGCAGCAAGCGGGATTGACCAGGCACATAACAACAGGGTAGGAATAATTATAGCACGCATGGCATGGATCTCCGTGGTTATTATAGAGTTGGCAGCGCGGAAGTCGACTACTTGCCGGCATCCTTGCGGTGTTCGCGACGATCCTGGCGGTGCTCGTGACGCGCTTCGCGGGCGGCCTTGCCTTCCTCGCGCGAGATCTCGCCGTTACCGTCAGTGTCGATCTTGGCGAACAGCTCGGGGTGCTTCTCTTTGAGCTTGGCGCTACACGCAGCGCGGGCGGCATCGCGCTCGGCGTCATTCAGCTTGCCGTCGCTATCGGTGTCGAACTGTTTCTTCTTTTCTTCGAAGCGGGTCTTGCAGGCCGCTTTGGCCGTGGCGCGCTCGCTTTCTGACAGCTTGCCGTCCTTGTCGGCGTCGAACTTCTCCAGGACGTGCTGGCGGACTTCGCCGCGGTGATGTTCACGCTTGCTGGCATTACCATCGGTGGCGGCTGGCAGAACCAGAGCAGTAGCGGCGAGGATGGCGAGGATTTTGATCATGGCTGACTCCAGGGAGGGTCGGTGGGTTATTTCACCTGACTCTGAAGCGCTTTCCATGCCAAGGGTTTAGGGGGTGTTTGGTGTGGGAATTTGCAGAATCCGACAGGTTTGTGCCGGGCATTCCGGCACCCGCGACCGTCTGGATTTCCCGACAGACTAGCCGATGGCGCGAGCGAGGGCAGCTGCAGACTGTCAGCCATGCTGAGGCTCCTCTGTGTTGCCTTCCTGATCACTGGTCTGGATGCGGCCGACCTCGCCTCGCCGGCCTGGCTGGATCAGCTCCGTCCCGCCCTGACTGCCGCTGGACAGGGCGATCTACTCCGCGTCCCGCAGGCCGCGCGGGGAGAACTGGATGTAAGCCTCGACGAATCGCTGCCCGGATTGCGTGGCAGCCTGCGTCTGCTGTGGACCAATACTGGTCCCGACCCGATACCGGATATCGTGCTCAACTGCTGGCCCAACGCGTCACTCTTCCTCGGTGCCTCGCTGACGATGTCTGGATGCTTGCTGGATGGCAAGCCGATTGAACCACTCACCGAAGATGGTGGCGAGCGACTCCGTCTGATCCTGCCCAAGCCGTTGGCACCCGGGGCGTCGCTACGCCTGAGTGCCGACCTGACCGCCACCATCTCGGACAAAGGCTACCACGGACTGATGACCCGCTCGCCCGACGGGGTCTGGGTATTCAGCGCCTTTGCCCCTGAGGTCAATGTCCGCCGCGATGGCGCTTGGCGCAACGAACCGCTCGCTGGCATGGCTGACGCGCTGCGCACCGACATCACCCACTGGTTGCTGCGCTTGCGGGTCCCCACTGGCAGCGTGGTCGCGGGTCCAGGCAGCGAACTATCCCGCACAACCCTGGCCGACGGTCGTGATGAGGTCGTGCTTGCCGCCCCGCTGGTGCGGAACCTCTGTGTCGTAGTCGGCACCGGACTGGTCGCCAGCACCCGCCAGGTCGGCGAAACTACGGTGCGCATGTGGCATCGACCAGCGGTCGCTGCCGCCGCAGAGCGTTCGGCCAATGCCTGCGCCGCTGCCATGCGCCACTGCTCGGCTGCGTTCGGCCTGTTCCCCTGGCGCGAATTCGACGCCGTCGAGGCTCCGCTGGAAGGTGGGGTCGGCGGGGTCGAAGCGAGCGGCCTGGTGCTGATCGGCCGGGATCTTTGCGAGATGACTGGCGACCTCGATCCGTCCCTACCGCCGATCGGCTTTGCCGCACGCATGCTGACCGAGGCCAGCGCGCACGAGACCTGCCACCAGTGGTGGCATTTGATGGTCGGCAACGACACCATGCGCTCACCTTGGCTCGACGAATCGCTGACCAACTGGGCCGGCACCTGGGTCATGGAGCAGGAATACGGCACCAGCATCGGACCGGTCTGGGGCCTGTCCCTGTTCACCGCGATGACCGATCGGCGTCAGCTGGCGATGACGCTCGGGGCCGGCGCCTATGACGAGACGGCCTATGGCGCCGTGGTCTATGGCCGCGGTGCATTGATGTACCAACGTCTGCGCGTCCAGCTGGGTAACGAGCGATTCCTCGCCGCCATCCGTGACTGGACCGATACCCATCGTTTCGGCTGGGCCGAGCCCGCCGACTGGGACGCCTGGCTTGCCCGCCACGCCCCGCCAGCGTTGGTGAGCGAAATCCACGAGCGCTGGCTGGGCGGAGAGCGGCTGACCCAAGCGGATCTCGTCGGGGCATCGATCGGGCGGTAGAGCGCGGTCTGGAAATTAGGACAGCTGTGCGTGTTGCCACAGTTACGACTCAAGCCCAGGCTGAATCACCACATCTGGAGCAACCATGCGCTTCATCTCCGCCTTATCCATCACACTACTTGTCGCTGCCCAGGCTGCCGCCGCCGACGGCGACTACGTAAGCTCGATTCGCCTGTCGTTGGTCGCCCTGCCCGACAAAGGCGAGGTGGAGTCGACCACCACCAATATCTTGACTAATGTATCAGTCTCCTCGACCGAATCGGATACCTGGACCGAAAGCGCTGGCCGGCTATCGGTCGGGGCATTCCACAACACCGGCGGAACCGTCGCCTTCAATATCGGCGTCGGTCTGAACCTGAGTTCATTCTCCGCTACGGAATACACCTACGAACAGAAGCTGTCAGAGGTCGGCATCTTCGTCGAACCCGGCGTCTCACTGAACCTGTACCCGCAATTCAGCCTCGAACTCGGCGTCCCACTGGGTGTCGGCAGCGCTAACTACAAGGAGACCGACACGGGGATTTCCTTTGAAGCCTCGGGGGGTACCTACGTCGAATACGGAATCGTCGCCCGCCCGGTCGGCAAGTTCGGTCGATTTCAAGTCTACGGCGAGATGGGCTGGCTGAGCAACCACGCCTCATTCAGCAAGAGCTCCGTAGAAGGGCTGCCAAATGTCGAACTTGAGTTTAACTTCACCACCAAGGGCGCCTATTACGCCCTTGGTGCCGGCATCGGCTTCTGAAATTCAACCGGCCATGGCCGGCGCCACCGCGCTGCCGACCTCGATGGGGGCAGGCGGTGCCGTCACAGGTGGCACTACTGCCGCCGAACGCCACTTCTGATCATACAGGAATCGCACACAAGCCGCGCGCACCTTGGCGAAGGCGGCGCTTTCCATCAGGCTGATCCGTTCGCGCGGACGGGCGAACGGCACGGTCAGGATCTGGCCGATCTGGGCACGCGGGCCGACGTTCATCATGACGATGCGGTCCGAGCAGTAGATCGCTTCGTCGATGTCGTGCGTGACCATGAAGACGGTCAGGCCGTTTTCGGCATGCAGGCGCAGAACCTCATCTTGGAGCTGGGCGCGAGTCAGAGCGTCGAGCGCGCCGAACGGCTCGTCCAACAGCAGAACTTCGGGTTCCATCGACAGCGCGCGAGCGATGCCGGCACGCTGTTTCATGCCACCGCTGATCTCGTGCGGATACTTCCACATGTGCTCCTTCAACCCGACCTTCTCGATCCACTTCTCGGCCCTGGCGCGGCGCTCGGCCTTCGGCTCGCGCGTGAATACCGCATCCACGGCCAGCATTACATTACCCAGCACGGTGCGCCAGGGCAGCAGGCTGTGGTGCTGGAAAACCACAGCTCGCTCCGGGCCTGGCCCGGTGATCTCGTGCTCGCGCAGGCAGATTGAGCCTTCAGTGGCGTCCTCCAACCCGGCCATCATCGAGAGCAGCGTGCTTTTGCCGCAACCGCTGTGGCCGATGATGGCTACGAACTCGCCCTTGGCGATCTCCAGGTCGATGTTGGCGAGGATCTCGGCCGGCTTCTTGCCGCCGGTACGGAAGGTCTTACCGACCTTGATCAGTTCGAGGAATTTCTGATGGGGCATGGGATCACCTAACCTGGGCAATGGCGCCGCGTGATAGCAGCAGCTGGATGGTGATGCACAGGCGGTCGAGGAAGAATCCGATGCTGCCAATCACGATGACCGCCAACACCAGATAGGCCAAGGCGATATCGTTGGAGCTTTGATACCAGTCCCAGACGAAGCCGCCGATGCCGGGGCTGACCGCCATCATCTCGGCCGCGATCAGCACCATCCAGCCGACCCCCAGCGAGACGCGGATGCCAGTGAAGATCGCGGGCATCGCACTGGGGAGGACGATCGACCAGACGGTACGGAACCAGCCGAGGTTGAGCACCCGCGCCACGTTACGGTGATCCTTGTCGACATTGGCCACGCCGTTAGCGGTGTTGACCAGGGCCGGCCACAGACTGCACAAGGCGACCACGATGGCTGCGATGACCATACTCTTGGGCAGCAATGGGTCCTGGCTGGTCACTGCCTTGTTGATGATCATGTACACCACCGGAAACCAGGCGAGCGGACTGACCGGCTTGAACAATTGGATCAGCGGATTCGCCATGGTGAAGACGGTGCCGGACAGACCGCACAGAATGCCTAGCGGGATGGCGATCAGCACGCCGATACCGACGCCAAGAAAGACGGTCTCCAGGGACAACCAGATCTGGCTGATGAACAACCGCTTGCCCTGAAACGGCATGAACTGCTCGACCTCGGTGACGGTCATGCCCTGATCGGCGGCTGTCTTGGCGATTAGGGCGCTATGGGCAGTGCGGGCCACGCCATCCTCGCGCCACTCGCGCACCTGTTCGATACCCTTTTCCCACACCAGGGCCGGAGTCGGCAGGACCATGCCACCGACCTGCACGCTGGTCGCCACAACGTGCCAGGAAAACAGCATCGTGGAGATTGCGATCATCGGCAGCCCGACGCGCAGGGTGAACTGGCGTAGTTCATGCCTGCGATCCGGTGAAC
The DNA here is from genome assembly GCA_038318565.1 of Planctomycetota bacterium. Lineage (GTDB taxonomy): Bacteria > Planctomycetota > UBA11346 > UBA11346 > UBA11346 > UBA11346. The sequence continues at coordinate 27,726 of JBBQCI010000017.1, read as the reverse complement.
TCGGCAGGCGCGCCAGTGGGGCGAACCAGCCGAATCCGCAGATGTCCAGGGCAGAAGCGAAGCGTTGCATGTGGGCGTCCGATCGACCGATCCCGATCATCAGGCCGTCACGAGACGACCTGATGATCGGGATCGGCGGTGATCACGGTTTACGGATGGTGAACTGCTTGATGTAGTCGTTCGGTTTGGCCGGGTTGAAGGCGATCTTGTCGATGAAGGCCTCGGCCGGGTAACTGATGCCGTCCTTCTCGGGCAACTCTTCGGTCTTGACCAATCCTTCGGCCTGCAGGCTGGCGAAAGCAGCGCGGTAGAGGTCGGTGCGGAAGACCTTGGCGGCGGTCTCCTGGTACCAAGCGTCTGGCTTGTCCTCGGCGATCATGCCCCAGCGGCGCATCTGGGTCAGGCACCACACGCCATGGCTGGTCAGCGGGAAGCTGGCGAAGCGCTTGTAAAAGACATTGAACTGCGGTTCCGGACGACGGTCGAGTGCGCCGTCGGCGCCAACCCCATAGACCAGCGTGCCGGTGATCGATTCGGCGATGATCCCGGGCGCGGCCCCGATGTAATCCTTATTGGCGAGCATCTCGGCCAGCTTGCGCCGGTTATCCATGCTTTCGTCGAGCCAGTGGCCGGCGCGGATCAGCGCACGTACCACCGCCTTGGTGGTGTTGGGGTTGGCGTCGACGAACTTCTTGGTCATGCCGAACACCTTGTCCGGACTGCCATCGAAAACGTAGTTGCTGGGAATGGCCAGACGTCCGGTCTTCTCGGCGATGGTCAGCTTCATGTTCCACGGTTCACCGACACAGAAGCCTTGGCAGTTGCCTTGATTCATCGCCGAGACCATCTGAGGTGGGGGATTTACTTGCAGCACCACATCCGCACCGGTCACGCCCTTGGCATCCTGCGGTCCATCGTAAAATCCAGGATTCACGCCGCCTGAGCCCAGCCAGTAGCGCAGGTTGAAGTTGTGACTGCCAGCCGGATAGGTCATGAACATGGTCAGCGTCTTACCATCAGCGCGATAGGCAGTGGCGATGTCCTTGAGCGGCGCAGCTGACAGCGGCATCGGGTAGCCGGGTTTGGCCAGGGCCGGATCCTTGGCTGCCATGCGGTTCCACACATCGTTCGACAGTGAGATGCCCATGCCGTTGATCGACATATTATAGGGCACCACGATATCGGCTTGGGCGCCGATGCCGATCGCCGCACCCATCGGGTGGCCGTACAGCATGTGGCTGCCATCCAGGTCGCCATTGACGAGGTTGTCGCGTACCGCCTGCCAATTCGGCTGCACGATAACGTCAGCAGCGATGCCTTCGGCGGCGAAGTAGCCGAGTTCCTTGGCCACCACGATGGCAGCGCAGTCGGTCAGCTTGATCATGCCGAACTTCAGCGGGCGCTTGAGTTCCAGTTTGTTGGCGATCGCCTTCTTCATGTCCGGGGTTGGATTGACTCGTTCATAAGGCGTGAAATCGGCGGCAACAACGCTTGCCGCGATTGCGGCGGTAAGAATGGCAGTGCGGATCATCGGTGGCTCCTGGTGCGATTCACTAAGCGCAGGCGTGCCAATCGTTCCCTGCACACGCCTGCATCATGATTCACTAGGGGAACCGCTGATCTGACTCGCGCACCCATTCGCCGCGCTCATTTATTACGCAGCAAATCATCCCCGGAGCCTGGCATGTAATGTGCAACAGCTCGTTCGCATGGAAGCCGGCATCATCGGGACAACTGAACCCACCTTTCGCACCGCTTGCCCGTACTGCGGTGTTGGCTGCGGCATCATTCTGCAGGGCAATTCCTTGCACGGCGATCCCTCGCATCAGGGCAGTCGAGGTCAGCTGTGCAGCAAGGGGCGCACTCTGTTACACGCTGCGCTGCGCCAAGACACTCGACTGCTGCGACCGGAATTGCGCCTCACCCGTGCTCAACCGCGACGCACCGTTAGTTGGGACAACGCGATCGGCGAAGTGGCTGCGCGTTTTCGCAGCATCCAAGCCGAGCATGGGCGTGACGCCGTGGCGCTGTACGTCAGCGGACAGTGCCTGACCGAAGAGTATTATCTCGCCAACAAGCTGACCAAGGGCTTCCTCGGCACCAACAATATCGACACCAATTCGCGCCTGTGCATGAGCAGTGCGGTCGCCGGACACAAGGCGACCTTGGGCAGCGACTGCGTACCGGGCTGCTATGAGGACCTTGATCTGGCCGAGACCTGGCTGGTCTGCGGCGCCAACATGGCCTATGCACATCCGATTCTGTTCCGCCGCATCGAAGCGGCCAAGGCCGACGATCCATCGCGCCGGCTGATCGTAGTCGATCCTCGCCGCACCGACACCGCCGCGGTTGCTGACCTGCACCTCGCCATTCGTCCCGGCAGCGACACCGCCCTGCATCTCGCCCTCGGCCACGAGCTGCTGCGCCTAGGCGCGGTCGATCAGACGTGGGTCGCCGCGCACGCCAACGGCTGGGACGATCTCAGGCCGCTGCTGGAATCCTGGACCCCCGAGCGCGCTGCCATCGCCTGCGGCCTGCGCGCCGACGACATCCGCACCGCGGCCTCATGGTTGACCGGACGACGCTGGATGAGTCTGTGGACCATGGGTCTGAACCAGAGCAGCAGCGGCACTGAGAAGGTCGCCTCGCTAATCAACCTGTCGCTGATCACCGGTACGGTCGGCAGACCGGGCTGTGGCCCTTTTTCGCTGACCGGCCAGCCCAACGCGATGGGTGGCCGCGAGGCCGGTGGGCTCGCCAACCTGCTGCCGGCGCACCGATCGCTGGCTTCCCCCAACGACCGTGCCGCAGTCGAAGATTTCTGGGCCGTCCCGCGCGGTACCATCCCGGCAGCACCCGGCCTGACCGCGGTCGAGCTGATGGCCGCCCTGCGCGAGGGTCGTTGCAAGGCAGTGTGGATCATCGCCACCAATCCAGTCGCCAGCCTGCCGGCCGCGCTCGGCTGTGATGAGGCCCTGCGCAAAGCCGAGCTGGTGGTGGTGCAGGACGCCTATGCCACCGACACCCTGCCATTTGCAGACATCGTGCTGCCCGCGGCAACCTGGCCGGAAAAATGCGGGACGATGACGACCAGTGAACGGCGCGTCCATCTGGTTGAGGAGGCCCGGCCGCCAGCCGGTGAATCGCGGGCGGATTGGCGGATCCTGCGCGACGTCGCCCAGGCGATGGGCTTCGGTACCGCCTTCGACTTCCCCGACGCGGCAGCGGTCTTCGCCGAGCACGCCGCCAGCACGCGTGGTACCGACTGCGACATGAGCGGCCTGTCGCACGCCCTACTGCGCGAGCGCCGCAGCGTGCAATGGCCATGTCCGACGCCGGATCACCCCGGCACCGCCAGGCTGTTCGCCGATGGACGCTTCCCGACCATTGATGCGCGATGCAAACTGTGGATTGGCGAACCAACGGATCGCGCCGAGACGCCAGATGCCGAGCATCCACTCATCCTCACCACCGGCCGCATCCGCGACCAGTGGCACACCCAGACGCGCAGCGGGCTGGTCAGCAAACTCAACCGCACCGAGCCAGCGCCGTTCTGCGAGATCCATCCCGATGACGCCGCCAGCCGTGGCGTCGTCGACGGCATGCTGGTCGAGCTGTCCAGTCATCGCGGCACGTGCCGGGTACGGGCGCGGCTGACCACCGGCATCCGTTCCGGCGTTGTGTTCATGCCAATGCACTGGGGTCCGCTGCTGGGTGGTGCGGAAGGTCGGGTCAACGTGGTGGTCAGCGATCGCCTGGATCCGGTGTCGAAAGAGCCCGATCTGAAGCTTTCAACCGTGCAACTGCGGCGCTTCGTTCCGCCAGCACGACGCATCGTGGTGGTCGGTGGCGGTGCCGCCGCGCTGGCCTTTTGCCGGGCTCACCGCACTGCCTGCCCGTCCGATAGCATAACCGTCCTCGGCGATGAGCCGGAGGCCGGTTACGACCGCGTCCAGCTGCCGCACCTGATCGCCAAAGAACGTACCTGGGACAGCTTACGTCGCCGTTTCCCTGACGGCGTCAGCGTGATTACCAGCGCGCGCATCACAGCCATCGATCGCAACGCCCGCCAGATCGTGGCCAGCGATGGCAGCCGACTGGGCTACGACCACCTCGTCCTCGCCACCGGCAGTAGACCGGCAATGACCGTGCGCGGCCCCGGTGTTCTCGCCCTGCGCAGCCGCACCGACGCCGAGGCGATCGCCGACGATCACGGCCATGCGGTGATTGTCGGGGCTGGACTGCTCGGGCTGGAACTGGCCGTCGCCCTGCAACAGCGCGGCATGCAGGTCACCGTGTTGCAACGCAGCGACCGCATCATGGGCAAACAGCTCGATGCCACGGCCGCTTTCCACCTGACCGCCCTGCTGCGCGGGCAAGGCCTCGACATCCGCCTCGACGCCCGGGTCGAGCGAGTCGAACCCGGCATCGTCGTGCTGACGGACGGCACGCGCCTGGCGGCCGACCGCATCGTCGTCGCGACCGGCACCGAGGCGAACGATCAACTCGCCAGCGCGGCTGGACTGCCCTGCGAGCGCGGCGTGCTGGTCGACGTACAGATGACCACCTCCGATCCCCGCATCAGCGCGATTGGCGAATGCGCTGCGATGATGGACACCAGGACGCTCCATCGCGTCGGCACCACGCCGGGCGCTACCGCTCAAGCCGACGTACTGTCCGCCGCGTTGGCAGGCGATCCGATGGCGCGCTGGCGGCCCATGCCCCTGCCGAACCTGCTCAAGGTCCATGGCATCCAGCTCGCCGCAGTTGGTGAAGTCGAAGAGCGCGACGGCGATGAGGTGATTTGCTTGCACGATGCGCGCCGCCGGCGCTATCTGAAAGCAGTAGTACGCCAAGATCGTGTCATCGGTGCGATCTGCCTAGGCGACCTCGCTCCGTGGCCGCAGCTGCTCGATCTCTGCCAGAGCGGCGTCGAACTCGACGAACTACGCGACCGACTGCTCGCTCCAGGCGGCGGAGGCGGGGCGGTCGAAGGCCGGCTGGTGTGCTCGTGCCTGCAGATTGGCGAGGGGACTATCCTGAAAGCCGCCCAGGCGCATGGCGGCGATGTCGCCAAGGTGTGCAGCTCAACCCGTGCCGGCACCGGCTGCGGTTCGTGCCGGCCCGAAGTGGTCAAGCTATGCGCGGGATCGACCGCGGCGGCAGGCGCCTAGCATCTCCAGCATGGATGAGCTCGATCGCAGCACGGCCCGCGACTTTACCCGCCGTTACGCCTTGGCGCTCGGCCTCGTCGCCCTGCTAACCATCGCCGCGCAGATCGCCGTGCAGCTGGCGCTGCATCGCGCCCGTTCCGATGCTGCGGTGGTCAATCTGGCTGGCCGTCAACGCATGCTGTCACAGCGCCTGACCATGGCCGCCCTAGCTACCGATCGCGATCCGGTCTTTCACGCCACCGTCGCCACTGTCCTGGACGAGTGGACCGCCGCACATGCCCGGCTGACCGTCGGTACTGACTTGGCGAATGCCGGACGTTCCAACAGTCCCGCCGTGCGTGAGGCCTTCAATACCATCACCGCACCGTTCTCCGCCATGTCCGCCGCCGCCTGCGAACCGATCGATGCCGCGGGGCTGTTGCACGCCCAGCGGGAGTTCCTGCCCGGCATGGAACGCGTGGTGGAGCTCTATCGCGCTGAGGCCGAAACCAGAGTCCACCGGCTGATCACCCTCGAACTCAGTCTGTGCGCGCTACTGCTGATCGTCCTGGTGATCGAGGCGCTGGTGGTATTCCGCCCAGCGGTGGCCCGGCTGCGCCAGGCGATTCGCGATCGCGAGCTGTTGCGCGAGCAGGCATTCGCCAATCGCGAGCTCCAGGTCGCAGCCGAGACCGCCCGCAACATTGGCCAAGATCTGCACGATGGACTGGGTCAGACTCTGACCGCCTTGTCCTTCCAGGCCAAGGCGGTCGAACAGGGTGCTCCGGCCACCGGGCTTGCCGGCGGACTGGCCGAGGCGATTGCGCAATGCCGCGCGCAAGCCCGGCGTCTCGCCCCGGTCGAGATCCAGGTTGCCGGTCTGGAAGTGGCGTTGCGCGAGCTAACCGACAGCACGGCGCGCGCCACCGGGATTGGATGCATCCTTGAGTGGACGGCTCCTGGGCCGCCGGCAGCCGCGGGCGGCGACCTGTTTCGCATCTGCCAGGAGGCGATTACCAATGCCCTGCGCCATGGCCAAGCCCGCCACCTCACCGTGCGCTGTGGACCACGTACCTTGGCGGTGATCGATGATGGGCAGGGTGGAACCGCCACCGCCGACGGGGTTGGCCAGCGATCGATGCGGACCCGCGCTGCCCGCCTGGGCGGGACACTGGAGTCCGGCCCGCTGCCCGGAGGCGGCTGGGCCGTGCGACTCGTGCTGCCGTAGCATGACGCAGCAGACACGCCCCCTGGCAGCAGGTAATCCTTCCTGCATGCTGCGCCATGTAACATGGCTATCGACTCCCGCCCCCGTGTCCTGCTCGTCGACGACCATCAACTGGTTCGCATGGGCTTGGCCCAGTTGCTCGCCACCGATGGCGGATTGATCGTCGTCGGCGAGTGCGCTGCCGGAGCCGAGATCGAGCCGCTGCTGCGTGAGCACGATCCCGATGTCCTCGTCCTCGATCTGCAACTAAAGGATGGTTCGGCACTGGAACGCATCGCTACGCTGATCGCTGCCTTCCCCCATCTGGCCATCCTCGTCTTGTCGATGCATGACCAGCGGGTGTATGCTGAGCGCTGCCTCAAGCTCGGCGCCAAAGGCTACCTGATGAAGGAGGAGGCGGCGGCCCTGATCGCCACCGCCATCCGCGCAGTCGCCGATGGCCGCACTTTTCTCAGCCCCACCCTGTCCGACGGGCCGCGCAGGGGCCCTCCGATCGAGCGCTTATCGGATCGCGAGTTGCAAGTATTCGAACTGACCGGCGACGGCCTGCCGACCCGTGCGATCGCCTCGCGCCTGACCCTGTCGGAAAAGACGGTCGAAGCGCATAAGGCAAACATCAAGAAGAAGCTCGGTATCGAGCACGGCACCGAACTCGCACGCCTGGCCATGAGCTGGCGCGAATCGGGCGGCTCTGCTCCAAAAGTCTAAATCCAGCTCGACCATTCGTCCCAGACCAGGCGGTTGGATCACCTAGAGGACCGAAGCAACGGAGGCGACACCGCCTTGGTAACCCGTACTTCCGCCACGAGTCAGGTTCTATTCCGGTCCTCCGGTTCTCTATGTCAGGTTCATTCCGGCGCGGACCTTCGCCTCAGCGGCGGGGCGGGCCTCAGCGGCGGGGCGGGCCGTAGCTGCGCTGCGGGCCATCCCGACGCGGCGGGCCATCCCGACGTGGGGGGCCATCGCGCCGCGGCGGGCCATCGCGCCGCGGCGGGCCATAGCTGCCTGGGCCGGCTTCGTAGGCGTTGCCGCGATCGACGCGCACTGGCACTGGCCGACCGCGGTGATTCAGCGGATGATCCATCACGGCCTTGAGAATGGCCGAGTTGACCTCGACCAGGGCGTGGCGCTCGAACAGCTTGATCTTGCCGAGTTCGCCGCCGCGGATGCCGCACTGGTGGCAGAGCAGTGCGACCAGAGTGCCGGGGTTGATGCCGTCGATCATGCCGAGGCCGATGAACAGCGAGGTCGCCTCGCCATCGCGCGGCGCGAACTGCTGCTTGCCCGGATCGATCGCGCGCTCGGGCATCGCATCGGGCACCAAGCGGTGGACCAGGGCGGCAAGCACCGCTTCGGCGCTGTGTTCTTTGATCAGGGTAGCGAAGGCCTCGGGCAGAGGCAGATCCTCGCCCAGCGAATCAGACAGGCGCTTGGCCAGGCGTTCGCGGCGGGCAGCGACGATTTGCGCTCCAGTCGGCAGTGGCGCTTCTTCGGGCTTGCAGCGGGCGGCTCCGGCCATGCGCATGAAGCGGGCGCGCTCGACACTGGTCAGGATGGTCCACGCCTCGCCATCGGCGCCGGCACGGGCGGTACGGCCGATGCGGTGGGTGTAGCTTTCGACGCCGACTGGCAAACCAAGGTTGAAGACGTGCGAGACGCCAGGCACGTCGATGCCGCGGGCGGCCACATCGGTGCCGACCAACACGGCCAACTTGCCTTCACGGAAGCGGGCGAGGACGCGTTCGCGAGCATCCTGGGCCAGTTCGCCGCTGATGCCGGCTGCCTCGATGCCTTCCGAGACGATCGCGCGCACCGCGCCTTCGACCTCGTCACGGGTACGCACGAAGACCATCGCCCGACTCGGCTCAAGCGCGTGCAGCAGTCGGGCCAGCGACGGGATCGATCCACCGCGCGGCGCGATCGCGAAACGCTGACGTACATGCGTACTTGCTGAACCGCTGTCGAGACGGACCTCGCGCGGCTTATCCAGCCAGCGACCGACCGCGGCCTGCATCTGTGGCGGGAAGGTGGCGCTGAACAACCAGCGGGCGCAGCTTTCGCCGAGATCCTTGACCAAGCGTTCGAGATCCTCGGCGAAGCCGAGGTCGAGCATCTGGTCGGCCTCATCGAGCACCATGATCTCGGCGTCAGGTTTGAGCGCGCCGCGGGTCAGGTGGTCGCACATGCGACCGGGAGTGCCGATGACCAGGGGGACACCGCGACGCAGATCCTGGACCTGCGGATAGGCAGGCACACCGCCCACCAGGACGGCGGCCTTGCCTTCACCGAGCACGGTGGCCGCTTCGCGGGCGCACTGCTGGGCGAGTTCGCGGGTCGGGCAGACGATCCAGGCACGATGGATTTCGCCGGCTGCAATGCGCGCGGTCAACGGCAGCAAAAAGGCCAAGGTCTTGCCCGAACCGGTCCGCGCCTGAGCCAGAATATCGCCGGAACCGAGGGCCAACGGGATGACCGCAGCCTGCACCGGCGTCGGATTGACGATCCCGCGGGCATTGAGGGCCAGAGCGACTGCGGCGGGAAGGCCAAGTTCGGCAAAGGTCTTGGAAGGCTTGGAAGTTGGAGCGTCGGCCATGGGGGAAGGATGATCTGCTATGGGACAGAATAAGCGACCGCTAAAGCCCCTCGGCGCGTGACACGGCGGAAACCGGATGCACGAATCGCGTTCTCGCGATGGCTCGCAGCCTGCCCGTTCCTACACTGAGAGGCTTCCACGGAGTTCCCCCTGTCGACTCTCACATCAGCCGCCGACGCCCCAGCCATCGCCAACGCTACAGCCATCCGCCCGTGGAACCGCCCGTGGTACTGGTGTTCCCGTGGTGAAATCCCGACCCTGACCTGGATCATCGGCATCCACGTCGCCGCGGTCGTCGGCATTATTCTGCTGCCCCTGCCCAGCTGGCCGATCCTGGCCCTGGCCGGTGCCTTGCTGTTCCTCGGCGGACTGGGCACCACGGTCGCCTACCACCGCAGCCTCGCCCATGCCGGCGCCAGGCTCAACGCTCTGGTCGAGCAGCCGCTGCTGTTCTTCGCCGTGCTCAACGGCAGCGGAACCCCACGCAGCTGGGTCACCTTCCATCGCCACCACCATCGCCACAGCGACACCGATCAGGACATCAGCTCGCCGGATCACGGCATGATGTGGGCCCACCTGCGCTGGCTATGGCAGGCAGACAAAGTCGACACCAAGGCCTACGCCCCAGACATGATGAAGATCCGCTACCGCATCTGGGACACCCTGCTGTATCCGACCCTGGCGCTGAGCCTGTGCGGCGGCCTGCTGCTGGTCCCGTGGATCGGCTGGGAGCATGCCCTGGCCGCCTGCGTGTGGCTGGGACCAGTGCGCCTGGTGTGGGCGCTGCACACCCAGTGCACGGTCAACAGCGTGTGCCACCTCGGAGCTCGCGAAGAACACGGCACCGGCCACAATGTCGCCTGGCTGGCCTTCATCCACCTGATGCAGGGCGAGAACTGGCACGCCAACCACCACCGCGAACCGGGTCGCGCGCGCCTGGGCCTGAATTGGCGGCAGATCGACGTCGGTTGGTACACGTTGGTTGCCTTGCGGACCGTCGGGCTGGCACAGCGCGTCCGCGGGTGACCCGAAAGGACGGACTTCAGCTAGGCCAAGTGAATTCCCCGCCGTTGAGTTACCCGGGATTGCGCGGGAACGAGCACAGCGGGCGGTTCGCGCCCGGCTTGTTGATCATCTGGTCGACCGTGGTCTTGCGGAATAGTTCCTCGACTTGGCCCATCGCCTGATCGAGCGTACGATGCAGCGGGCAGAGCTCGTCGCCATGGCCTTCCAGCTGCAACGGACAGCTATCGATGCGCAGGATCGGATCGACCGCCTGCACCACTTCGTAGATGGTCAGATCGGCCGGCTGTTTGATCAAGGTGAAGCCGCCGTGCAGGCCGCGCTGCGAGTTGACCAGGCGCGAGCGCGACAAGCCCTGCATGATCTTGGCGAGGTAGCCGACCGGCACCTTGGTGGCCCGGGCAATTTCCTCAGTGGTGTGGGCCTCGCCGGCATTGTCGGCAAGGAAGACGATGGCACGCAGGGCGTATTCGGCGGTTTGCGAGATCACGACGCCATCTTGACCTAATCTACGTCGTGGCAAAGCGGATAATTGGGTCCGATGATCGTCTACGTAGGAACCCTAAGCCACCATCAGATAGGCGATGACTGCCACGACATAACTGGCTATGCCGACGGCCAGCAGGGCGATCTCCGCCTGATAGCGCGCAGTCTTGCGGTCACGGTAGGCGATCGCCTCGGCCAGGGTCGCCTCGGGACTGCCGGCATCGAACTGCGATAACCATTTTACGCGCAGCCCGTGCAACAGGACCAAAACCGAGGCCAGCACCAGGGTCAAACCAATGCCCATGGCCCAACGCGCGAAGACGCCGGATTGGACCATCTTGGGGCCGCTGAATCCGGTGATGGTCAAAGTGATGGTCGCCAAGGTCAGCAGCAGCTGGCTGCGCTGCTGCAGAACCATGAACTGCTGGCGCACCACATCATAGGTGCGAGCGGCATCGCCATGATGCAGTTCCAACAGTCGCCTCGCCTCGGCGATCTGCGACATATCAGGCATGGACGTACTCGGCGCAGGCCTCGTCGATGGTTTTCAGCACCTTGGCCATCAGTTCGGCGTCGGGCAGCAGGGTGATACGGAAGGCGTCCTTGTAGGGGACGTTGAAGCCGTGACCCGGAGTAATCAGGACGTGGCGCTTCTCAAGCAGATTGAGGGCGAACTTCTGGTCATCGAAGTGCGGGATGGCGCCAGCGCGCACGCGCACGAAGACATAGAGCGCGCCCTGCGGCGTGACCGCTTCCAGATATTTCGAAGTGGCGAGGCTCTCAGCGACTGCGCGGCGCGTTTCGTAGAGCCGCCCGCCGGGCTTGGTCAGGTCGTAGATCGACTGACGGCCGCCAAGTGCGGTCTGCACTGCCCATTGTCCAGGCACGTTGCTGCACAGCCGCAGGCCGCACATCAGGTCGAGCGCCAGCAGGTAGTCCTTGGCAGGTTCCTTCGGGCCGCTGAAGCTGACCCAGCCGACGCGGTAGCCGCAGGCACGGTAGACCTTCGAGAGACCGCCGAAGGTGGCGCACAGGGTACGCTTGTTGAGCGTGGCCACCGGCACGAACTCGGCGCCGTCATAGGTGATCTGATCGTAGATCTCGTCGGCGAAGATGACCAGCCCGCGTTCTTCGGCGAGGGCGACCAACTGCGCGAGCACCGCCTTGGGATAAACCGCACCGGTCGGATTGTTCGGCGAGATGATGACGATCGCGCGGGTGCGCTCAGTGATCAGCGCTGCGACCTCGTTCGGATCCGGAACGTAGCCGTTCTCGGTGCGGCACGGGTAGTGCACCGCGGTGCCGCTGTTCAGCGTGACCGCGGCCGTCCACAGCGGATAGTCCGGGCTGGGTACCAGCACCTCGTCGCCGGGATTCAGCAGCGCCCGCAAGGTGAACAGAATCAGTTCGGAGACGCCGTTGCCGATGAATACTTCGTCGGCGGTGACGTCCATCACGCCACGCGACTGCTGCTGCATCACCACCGCCTCGCGGGCCGGGAAGATACCCTTCTGGTGGCAGTACGGATCGGCCTGAGCGATGTTCTCGATCATTGCGAGACGCATCGTCTCGGGGGCGCGGAAACCGAAGGCGCCGGGATTACCGATGTTCAGCTTGATGATGTCGTAGCCCTGGCGTTCCAGCTCGACGGCCCGCCGCGACAGCGGTCCACGGATCTCGTAACGGACCTTGGCCAGGGTGTCGGAGGGCTTGATGCGCTGCAGGCTCATGAGGGGCGACACGGTAGCTGCTCAACGCGGCGGTACCAGTCGCAGCCAGCAAGGAGCAGCTCAATCCATGCGGATCGCCCCGCTGACCATGCGGAACAGCGGGAAGAGCAGGAACACCAGCACGGCACCGAGCGGATGAGCGGCGCCGGCGACGATGACATCGAGCAGGATCATGCCGCCGAGGCCAGCGATCAGGGTCCGGCCGACCTGGGCGCGGCTGCCCTGGGCGACGGCCAGGTAGCACGGCTTGCCGACCAGCCAGACCAGATAGACGGCTGTACCACCGACCAGCAGGACTGCGCCGGCCAGGGCCAACGGCCAGGGTCCGCCGGCGACCATCCACGCCCGCTGCCACGGTGCGCCGATGAACTGCGCCAGCGCCAACACCACGCCAGCGACCATCAGTGCGGCGCCGCAGAGCAACTCCCAGCGGCGGCCACCGCGGTGTTCCAGTTCGCTCACCAGGGTCAGGCCGCTGGTGTAGAGGAACAGGATCAATGGATAGATGAGGAGGTGGCGTCCACCCGGCGGAAGGTCAGCAATGAGCGCGGCGCGCAAAGCGTCCGGGCCGATGATCAGCAGGGCGAAGCAGGCATGCGAGGCCCGGGTCAGGCCCATGACGATCGAGCCCAGCCACGGAATGTGCTTGGCCTCGAAGTTGTAGAGCAGCGCCAGGGTCAGCACGGTCAGGGCTGCCAGCGCGCCTAGTGGTCCTTCGGCCATCAGGGCCGCGACCAGCGCGCCGACCCCCATGAGCGCGGCTCCGACCATCGCGGTGGGCAGATGCAGGCGCTGCGACGGCAGCGGCCGCTTGGGGTTGATGATGCGATCGCGCTCGACGTCGGCGAGATCGTTCCACGCCATGCCGGCGGCATAGAGCAGAGTCGAGGCCAGCAGCAGCCAAGCGATGCGCGCCGGATCAGCTGTCAGCAGGCGCCCGATCCATTTCGGATCCAGCACCTCGCCAGTGTAGAACGCAAACAGCACCATGGCTGCGCAGTTGCTGGCGATGGTCGCCAGGCCAGAGACACGGATGAAGCGCAGCCAGTCGAGCACGGGAGGTGATCGTGCGGTTAGGGCAGGCGCGTCCAGCGCTCGAAACCGGTCCGGCCGACCACATCCGGCGCACCCTCGGCCAGCCAGGCGTCGTCCGGGGGCGGCGGGGCAGGAACGCCATCGCCCAGCCGGGCCGCACCGACATAGATCTCCAAGCGGTCGTAAAACGGCAGCCAGGCGGCATGGACCAGCGCCCCCCCTTCGACCATCACGTCGTTCAGGCCCAACCGGCCGAGTGCCTGAGCGACCTCGGCCGGATCATGTGGATCCGCGACTGCCAGTCCGGCGATCCCGCTCGGCGGAACCGACCCGCGGGCATGTACCACCAAGGTCGGGGCCGAGCCATCGCGCAGTCGGGTCCCGGGCACCCGCCCATCGCGAGCCAGGACGATGCGTAGCGGTCCGGCCTCATCGCCATGTCGGCGTGGCCGCGGAGCAGTCAGCGCCGGGTCATCACTCGCGGCGGTGCCAGCGCCGACCACGATCGCGTCCCAGGCACGCCGGCGGCGACGCATCAGGGTGTAAGCCGGCGCGCACGAAATGGCGGTGCGGGTGTGCGGCGCAGCGGCGATGAATCCATCGGCCGAATGCGCCCATTTGCCGGTCAGGCGCGGTCGTCCACGGATCACGCGGGAGAGAAAGCCACCGTGCACATAGCGGGCAACGTGACCAAGACAGCCGATCTCATAGGCGATGCCGGCGGCGCGCAGCAGCGCTCCGGCTTCGTCCTGGTGCGGGTCAGCAATCGCGGCGACCACGCGGCGCACGCCGGTGGCGATCAACGCGGCGACACAGGGTGGCTGACGGCCCTGACGGGTGCACGGAGCCAGCGTGACGTAGGCGGTTGCGCCGCGGGCATCATAGCCATGGGCGCGGCAGTCGGCGAGCGCTGCGGTCTCGGCGTGCAGCTCGCCGCAACGGCGGTGGCGACCTTCGCCGAGGAGTTCGTCGTCGCGCACCAGCACGCAGCCGACGCCCGGGTTGGGCCAGGTCATGCCTAGCGACAACGAGGCCAGCCGCAGGGCGCGGGCCATCCATCGCACATCGATCCCGCCGTCCGACCCTCCGGCCATCCGGTCGTCCATGGCTTAGGCGGTCGGTTCGGCGCCAGCGCCCTGCTTCGGCTTGCGCACTTCGCTCGGACGATGGTCGCGGGCCAGACGGTCGAGGACGCCGTTGATCAAGCGCGCAGTCTTGCCATCGCTGCCATACAGCTTGCCGAGTTCGACGGCTTCGTTGATCGCGACGCGTGGCGGGACATCAGCCCGATAGAGGATCTCGAAAGCGCCGAGGCGAAGGATCGCCCGGTCGGTGGCGGCGAGGCGGCCGACCGTCCAGTTCTCGAGCCGTTGGTCGATCGCAGCATCCAGGGCAACGCGTTGCGCCCGCACGCCAGTCACCAATTCGGCTGCCAATTCGGCCGATCCAGCGGGAGTACCGTCGGCGTGATCAGGCGGCAGCAACAACTCGCCCTCGGCATGACGACAGAGGTCCCAGCAGAACAGCGCCTGCACGGCAAGCTCGCGGGCCGCACGGCGGGGGTCAGGAACAGGAATGACTGGAATGGCTGAAGTGGTCATCGGGCTTCCAAAGAGCGGGTGGTTGCGACGTCCGTCCGGCCGGCCGGACGAACGGAGCTACAGCTGTTCGAGGAGGCCGACCATTTCCAGCGCTGCCATGGCAGCGTCTGAACCCTTGTTGCCGGCCTTCAGACCGGCACGGGCGAGGGCCTGCTCGGTGGTGTCGCAGGTGAGCACGCCGTTGAGCACCGGCACGCCGGTCTCCATCATGACCATGGCGATGCCCTTGGCGTTTTCGCCGGCAACATAGTCGAAGTGCGGGGTCTCGCCGCGGATGACGCAGCCGAGCGCGATCACCGCGTCGTAGGCCTTCGACCTGGCCAGCTTCTGCACCACCAGCGGCAGCTCCCAAGCACCGGGAGCGCGCACCAGCGTGATCGCATCGGCGGTGACACCGTGGCGCACCAGGGTATCGATCGCTCCGGCGATCAGGCTCTCGACGATGTGGCCGTTGAAACGGGCGGCGGCGATGGCGATACGGACACCGTCACCGGCGACCTGACCTTCGATGGTGCGTGGCATGTCGGCAGGTTAGGGCGGGCTGGCATGAGCGCCAGTGCCCGAACGTCGCGGCCGGCGCGCCAACTGGACTGCGTTCCATACGTTATGTGCCAAGATGTAACTGACCGGCACCAGCGCCGCTGGCGGCCCTGCACAAGCCAACGCCGTCCACGTCGCCAAAGCGGTGTTCTTTTGGCCAAGCGACTGGCCGGATTCCAAGGCCTTGGCGCCTCCCAGCAATCGGCCGGTCACGAAGGATGTAACGCACAGCACCACGGCAGTTAGGGCGTGCGGCAGCAGAGCGTGCAGTCCAGCGTGGCGCAAGTGATCGGCCGCCGAGGCACTGATCACCGCCAACCCGCACAGCCACAGCAGGAACGAACGATCCATCTGTGCCGCGATGCCAGCGGCCCAGCTCGGCCTCAAACGCAGCAGAGCGCGGGATAGCAGCCAGGGCGTGAAAACCACGGGCGCCACCCGCAGCAGCAATTGCCACGGACTGCCCGGCGCATCGGCCCCCTGCAGCACGGCCAGCAACGCTGGAAACGCCAGGCAGGCGATCAGGTTCGAGCCAAGCACGGCAACCGCGGCAAAAGCCGCATCACCACCGAGCGCCGCGACCACCACCGGTGCGGCGGTGGCGGTGGGCGCAGCTCCGCTCAGCAGCGCGCCGAGGGCGAGCGCGCGATCGACCGGCCACAGCACGGCGCACGCCGTCCCACCGATCACCCACGAAGCGAGGATCAACCACCAGTGCCTGCGCGTCGGACGCGATCCGCCGAGCGGCAGCGCGCAGAAGGAAACCAACAGTAGCAGACCGATGACGTAGGGCAGCGCCGGCACGGCGCGGACCAACTGCGGCACCACGGTGCCGAGGACGATCGCAACGCAGATGAGCAGCGCCTTGATCACGCTTCGACCGATTGCGACAGCATGCGTGGACGCTAGCGGTAGACCGATGCGTGGGAATGCGACAGAATGGCCCAGGGTCGCAGGGGCGGCAGCCCCCAATGGCAGGGTGCGGGGGCTGCGGCTGGGAGTGGACACGAGAGGACAGGAGCCGGACAAGGTGCTGGCTGCTTACTCACTATGTACCATCGGTTTGCGGCGTGGGAGTATTTGTGATATACAGGGAAGAACTGACGCGGCTTGCTCGCTGGTCCCGCCCCGCGCGGCCAGCGCGTGGCCGTGGTGCCGCCCGCCGTGCTCTCGGATAGTGCGCCGACGAGCTTCCCAAGGGGCGTCAGGCCCACCCGCTTCCAGGCCATCGGATCTCGCATGCCAGTAGCAGTTGGACGAATATAACGAATGAATCAATTTTTGCGAAATCGCCATGGAAATCCGCTCTCTTTTCTCTGTCATCGGCGCACCTGGTGATTGATCCACCCCCATGCGCCCTAGGTTGCCTGCCCCACCTGGATAGCCGTCCCATGCGTACCTGCCTTGTTCTGTGTGCGACCGCACTGCGGCGCATCCTGAGCGAACGTCAGTCCCAGCCGTCACGAACCCCGCAGGCCACTGTGCCGGAGACGAAGCCATGACCAGTCGTGCCGCCATCTTACTGTGCTGCGTGGCCCTGTTGGGTGCCGCCGACCTGGTCATTGCGAGTCCGGTAGCGACCCCCGCCACCATTCAGACCAAGACCACCAGGTTGACGGTAGCCACGACCGGGGGGACAGCACCGGTTGTCTACACCTGGAGCGCCTCTCCGGCGACAGTGACGTTCAGCAGTGCGAATGGCACAGCGACCGGAAAAGTCTGCACGGCGACCTTTGCAACGCCGGGCAGTTATTCCTGCACCGTGACGGCCACAGATGCTGCGAACCAGTCGGTCTCGTCGTCTGTTGATGTCAGGGTCGACCAAGTCCTGACCGCACTGGCCCTGACGCCCAGCACGACCGTGGTCAACCAGGGTACAGCCGTGCCCTTCGCCATCATTTCCAAGGACCAGTTCGGCGTCGCTCTGGACCCGCAGCCTGCGGTCACCTGGACAGCCACCGGCACCGGCACCGTCACCGTCAATGCGGCCGGCCTGTTCACCGCCGGCGCCACCCCCGGCGCCGCTACGGTGACCGCCACCGTGGGCGTCAAGAGCATCAGCCGCACGCTGCGGGTGAATGTTGCTCCGACCGTGGCTGCCGCTGTGGCGACCGCGACCACGACCATCACCGGCACGACGGCCGTCTTCACCGCCGCCGGCGCTGACGACATGCCGGTGGACGAACTCCTCTACACCTGGTCGGCCGTCGGCCCCAAGGGCGTGCCCTTCGCCCCGCGCAGCAGCGTCACGGGCGAAACGACTACCGCCACGTTTGCCGCCATCGGCGCCTACACCGTCACCGTGGTGATCAGCGACAAGCAGGGTTTGAGTGCCACCTCGCAGCTCGGTGTCACCGTCCTGCCCATCGCCACCAGTCTGAGCATCGCCCCCACGACCGCAGTCGTCGTGAACCCAGGCCTGACCAAGCCCTTCGTTGCTACCGCGCGCGATCAGTTCAAGGCCATCATGGTCCCGCAACCCGCAGTCGCGTGGGCGATCACAGCCGGAACAGGCAGTGTCGGCAGCGATGCCATCTACCTCGCAGGCGCCCCCGGGCTGGCGACCGTCACCGTCTCGTCCGGTGCTGCCACCGGTTCCGTCGCCGTGCGCGTCAACGCCACCCCGACCGTGGCGACCCCGGTGACCACGACCACCCCGACCATCACCAGCACGACCGCTCTATTCACTGTCCAGGGTGCCGATGACGACAACGTCGACCTCCTGAGCTACAGCTGGACGGCAACTGGTCCGAAGGCCGTAGCCTTCATCCCCAGGAGTGGCATTACCGCTGAGTCGACCACGGCGACCTTCACGGCAGCCGGCACCTACACGATCACCGCCATGATCACCGACAGGCAGGGCCTGCAGACGACCAGCAGTCTGCAAGTGACCGTCCAACAGACGCACAGCAGTCACGCTCTGAATGCGACCACTACCGTGCTGAATCCGAAAGCTGCTAAGGTATTCGCGGTGCAGGCGCGCGACCAGTTCGCGGCTGTCATAGGCGGTGCCTTCATTCCATCTGTCACTTGGAGCGCCGTCGGCGGTACGATTGATGCCGCAGGTCGCTTCGTCGCCGGCCTGACACCAGGAGACGCCACGGTCACAGCGGCTATCGCAACGGATCCGCCGAGCACGCTGACAGCCGCCATCCGCATCAATGCCGCTCCAACGGTGACTGAGGTCCCTGGGACGACGGGCCCAAATCCCACGGTGGCGGCCACTATCCCGCTGCGCGTTTACGGCACCGATGACGGCGGCGCGGCGAACTTGCGCTACACGTGGTCGGCTACTGGCACGCTGGCCAGCGGCGTGGTGTTTAGCGGTGCGACACAGAACACGAACGCAGCGCGGGCGATCACCGCGACGGTGCCGGGTCCCGGCGTGTATGCATTTCGGGCTCTGATCCGCGATGCGCAAGGCCTGCGCCTGACGGCTGATGCCAGCGTCGAAGTCATCTTCCCGGCGCCGACGATCAACCCGTCCGGCGGCTCGTTCACCGCCCCGGTTACGATCACGCTTGGCAAGGCCCAGCCGGATGGTGACATCCGCTACGTGGTGAACGCCGCCGGCAGCACGCCGCGCGATCCCACCGGCGACGACGCCGTACCCACGGGGCCGATCACGTTGGACGCCAGCGCGACCGTCACAGCGCGGGTCATCCGCGCCGGCTGGACGCCGGGGCCGGTGGCGACGGCGAGCTACGTCATCGACAGCGGCACGGGTGGCGGCGGCGAACCGCCATCGGCGCCGGTGGTGACGCTGGAGATCGTCGGCGGTCTGACTGGCGATGAGCATGGCACCTGGCAGGGCGATCAGGTGGCATTCACGAAGTCGGCGACGGTGACGGTGCGCGCACTCGCCGCGAGCAACGGGGTGGTCGATGCCGTGGTGATCACGACATCGCAGGGCCAGTCAGTAACGGTGGCTCCAGGCGCGGATGCCAGCGTGCCGCTGCCAGATGAGGGGCGGGTGGAGATCAGCGCATCAGCGGTGGCGCGGCGCGCTGGTCTGGAGACCAGCGGTGCTACGGAGGCCACTACAGTCGTTCTTGTTGATCGGACCATGCCAAACATGACGGCGATAATCGGACATGAGCCACTAGCACCGACCTCATTGACTTGCCTGAACGGGATGCTGGAACCTCAAAATGCAACGCTGCGCATGTCGATGGGATGGCGAGTGTATGGGGTTGCCGACTCTGGTTTGCGTATTGAGGGTCAGGACGTGAGTGGCTTGGCGGTGCCACCCGTTGTGGTGTTCATGCCGCAGCACGGATCAGACATCGTATTGCCACTGAAGGCAGACGGAGAATCCTGGCTGGTTTCTGATATGCGTGCCCTAGGCGAAAGCTGTGCAACTGATGGGCCTGGTTTGTTCAAACAATCGAGTGGAGCACCTGGAGTATGGGCCATGCATGTCAAGGCGATCGATCGATGTGGAAACATGGGAGCATCGACAACGCTCGGTCGCTTGTGGATGCAGACGGTTACGCCAACAGCCAAGCTGGGATTCATTTCCAATAGCAGTAACCTTCCAGATCATATCAGCGTATCGTCTGATGGCCGAACGGACCTTTCGCCGGTGATGATGATCGTCACCGCAAGCGATGTCGTTGCGGTGTGGCAGGGCGTTTCACCCTGCCAGCGGTTGAGCTCCAGTCCGCCTGAGATGTCAGATCTGCCGGGCGCTGCGCCGGTAGCGTGGCGCCTGGCACACCCGGTGCCGATGCCCGCACGGACGGATCCATTTATGCCGGTGTCGGAAAACATTGCCGTGAACCTGATGGACGTCGCCGGCAACCGTGTGGATGCAACTGTATCAGTACAGTGGAACCCGGCATTGTATGGCGGCGCGGTGACGGACGACAGGTATGATCTTAATGCACAAAGCAGCCAGCGGCAGACATCGTCAGGTTATTATAGGGATTTGTTCCGGTTTGATCCAACAGGGTGGGCGGGAGACACGATCAGGCCATGGAATTTGACCACTACCATCAGTCAGGTGACACGTCTGACGCCGCAGCCTGCCGTGGTTCCGGTATTCGAATCACTGCTTCGTGGCCAGGGCTTCGCTGTGGTTCACGGTGAGTATGACCTCGACCAGCGCGAGTCCTATGTCGCTGCCAGTGGCGTTGCGTGGAAAGAATCCGAGGTGGCGGTGGAAGCGCTGATCAGCGGTGGTGGAAACGGGGTATCGCCGTACGCATCCCTCGGCTTCGATAATCTTTCACACCGGGCGCTGGATGGCATGGCGGAATACCTGTCCGATCGCGAGGGCTGCATTGCTGCGTTCAATGGCTGGGACATCACGTCCCAGGGCGCTCGCTATGATCGAGGCACGCGTATCCGGTGGTTAGGCATTTACGGCATGGAGGTGCAATGGAGCGCGCCCATTCTCGATCGGGATGCGCGCGCAACGCCGGTATGGTGGCATGGTTGGACAGACCGCCCACAGGTGGTGGCTGCGCATGCGTCGTGGCGTACGCCGACGGTGGCGTTGGCATATCTCAATCCATCGGAGATTAGGCCCGGTGCATCGTCCTGGCAGGCGCGCATCGAATCGGTTGTGGATGGTCGTATCGGCTGGACCGGGGTGGCCTCGCCAGCAGAGCAGGGATCTCGGCTAGTCGGCGGCATCGGCGACGATCGTGCGGCTGGCGCAGGCTTCAGGCGAATCCAGCTGCAGGGCGACGGGGGGACGGTAACGTCGACATCGGTAGGGCTGCGTCCAACGACGTTGCCACTGCCGGGTGGGTCGCAGCACAGCTACTTCAACAACACTGGGGGGCTCTTCCTCAACGACGCCACCGGTTCGGTGCTGGTCGGTGTTGGTATGCCATTTCCGTCTGCGGCGACTCTGATTGATCTGGTGACCACCCGTAGCCCAGGTCCCGATCAGACAGTTGGGCCTCTGCGCAGTTATGCCGGATTCCACCAGGTGAACCGAGTCCTCGTAGACAATGATGTGGTGGTGCTGGCGGATCAGATGCACGTGCGCATCCGTGGGGGCTTCCAGCGTTACCTGCCTGCCGTCAGCGCCGTCAGCGCCCAGGTGAGCCTGCATGAACCAGCGACCTGGACTGCCACCGCGGCACGGCTGACACCGGCGCTAGGCAATCTGCCGATTCCGGTGGCACAACGAGGTCCCGTCATTGCTGCGTATGCTGCGCTGGCGCAGGCGATGCTCGCTGTAGAGACTGACCTCGGAACTGATTGGACGGTCATCTCCTCAGCGGGTGCGGCCCTTGGTGACGATCCTGCCCAGGAGCAGGAGCTAGCTCGCGATGCAGTTCGCTACGAAGCCGCTCGTTGGCAGGCTATGGCATCCATAGCTGTAGGCTGGGCCGGGGGTAGCCCAACGAGCGCATTGGCGGCATTGACGACACGTTTGCAGCACACCCCGTGGGACGCGGCCTGGGCAGAGACGGCAGCGGATCTGCCCACGGTCACGGCGGCGGTGGCGTCCTGGCGGTCGGCGTCAGCTCTTGCCGCCGCCGATCCCACGGGAAGCACCCTGGCTGCGCAGCCTTGGTTGGCGCAGCGTGAAGTTCTGAACCGTCAGGCGACATCACTGCGCCTGACGCTAACGGCGCATGCGGCCTGCATGGACGCGAGTCGCCAGTTGCTCGTCGCCATTGCTGCACGTGTCGACGCACTGCCCCAGCTGAGCTTTCCGCCATCGCTCGTCCCGCTAGGCCCTTGGGTTGACCACCTATTGGCGGATATCAACCAGAACCGTGAGCAGGCTCAAATGCCTACTTTCAGCATCCACAACATGACCGATCTGACGGCATGGGCGGATTCGCATCGCGATCTCCCCTGGGATGAACGGGAGGCCGCCTACCAGTCGCGCCTGGCCCAGATGGCAGCCTGGGAAACGGCCGCGAATGCCATGGTGATACCGATGCAATGGTTGAAGACGGATCTCATTCTTCAGGCATCCGGGCTGGTTGTCACCGCCACTGCTGGACGGTCGACAATCGGTGCCATGTCAGCCGCTCGCTCCAGCGTCATGCGCCCCGCAGGAAAAACGTCCTTGTCTCAGCATCACGGCATGACCGTGACCGGAACCAGGTTAACTACTGACGGCCCCAATGCGCCATTGTGCCAGACTCTCACCATCGATCTTGCCGCTTATCCTGCCACTGGCGTTGGTCTCTACGACATCAGTATCTCATGCGGGGATGTTCACGCCTACCCGGATGAGTTGAGCCAGCAGTATGCCGGGGGCAATGGGGCGCATCGGATGAAGGAGGCGTTGAAGGTATTCAAGCCGGATGTCGTGCCGACCGTGCCGAAGTTCGCGGAGTGCTTGAAGAAGCGCAGCGGGAAGGCCGACGAGCCGGTCATCATCATGACCAGCGGTGGCGACAAGAGTGTCAGCGATTGCAGCCTTGTCGGAACCGAAGAGGGCGACAAGAACGTCTGGAGCTTCACGGCGAAGTACGACAGCCCAGTTGTTGTTGGTGAAACAGGCGTCACCTATGCCGTAGTCTGGGATCTGGGCGGCGGTCAGGTGACGACTGGTTCTGCTGGCAGCGGTCAGACGGGTGGTACGCCCACCGTCACCGTGAAGTACCACGCCGGCCAGTACAAGCCGACCTTGAAGGTCTATCGCACCTATAACAACCAGACGACTCTGGTTGGTACTGCTGCAATCCATACCATCAACGTTTACAGCCAGTCTGTGGACGGGACGGCCTGGACAGTGACCCCGGTAGCCGATGACGACAAATATGGCTCAGAAACAAAGCTGGAGCGCATTCTCGACGAGGGTGTGGGCGTCAACGTCCATGTGGGCGTGGACGTGAAGGCTCAAGGGGCTTGCCGCGCCCGAATCTCGCCGGACGGCTACCCGCAGAATGAGTATTGGTTGACCAGCGGCGACAGCGGCGATCTACCGCAGCCCTATGCCTTCAAGCCGGAGAGCACGACGAAGGGATGGACGCAGGGCTATGGCGATCCGTCGGCGGCCATTGATGACCTCAGCGTTCGCATCAAGGCGTCCAAGAACTACGGGGGCGATACCACGGATGCCAAATTCACTACCGTTCTTGTGGAGGCCGGCGTTGATGCCAGTCGTGACCAGCACATCACCTTTGATGGGGCGGATCGCACCTCGGTGGTCAATCCCTATCGGTTCTGGTTGAACTCCAATCACGATGCTCGGATTAGAACTAAGTTTTGGCCAAAATATAATTACGAGGAGGAAGACGAGGTGGATGACGGGATCGCTGACAGCGCGGACGGGATCATATCTTGTCAACGTGATCTACAGGACTTTACGCGCCTTTGGATAGCGGTTAGCAATAAAGGTGTGATGGGGGCACGCCTACTCCAGAGTGACACCAGCGTAGAGTTTAGGGTCCGCCGGATTTCGATGACCCCGTCCATACGGGTATTCCTGGCAGCCGACCCTTCTGGTGGTTTAGGCCATCTTACTGACTACGATGGGGCTGGGCGTCAGCAGTCGATTGACGGCGGCCAGGTGAAGTTTAGCTCTTCGGCCACGTCTGTTGTCGGATCGGGCTATGTGACAATGACTATACAGGGTGGAACACTTGCGTCTTCATGGCTGACGGACGCCAATACGGCTGACGCGAATCGTCGCGTGCTGGCTCTCCTGGTTGAAGGAGTCACTGGCGGAGTTGGGGAAATAGAGGCGCGCGTGAGTATTGATGTGGATGGCACGCGTGTGATAGTAGGCCATGGGAAGGCAGTAATGGACCTTAGAAACATCAATCAATTTTACGAGCAGTGGACCTTGGGGGATACGCCTCCTGGGGATGTGCCGATTCAGTTTGCTTATCAGGTTCCAACAAAAAATCCGGCGCACACTTTCCAGTATAGTGACACCGATAAATACTTCGATCAAGACCGATATTTATTGTATGTCCATGGTTGGAACATGGATGCATTCGATAAGGATTCTTATGCGTCAACAGCATACAAGCGTATGTGGTGGAATGGTTACACTGGAAAAATCGGGATGCTTCGTTGGCCAACGGCCTGCGGATCAAAAGATATAATCGAGAGTCTATTGGACGCTCAGCATTATGACCGAAGTGAAATGGCTGCTTGGCAGACTGGAGATATTTTAGCGACCTGGCTGCCAGTATTAAGCCAGCGCAACCATGGAGCTGCTATAGACTTGATTGGGCACAGCATGGGCAATGTTGTTGTCAGTAACGCTTTGCTTCGAATTCGGGAGCAGGGGCAATCGGCGGTTGTAGGGACGTATATTGCAAGTCAGGCGGCGGTGCCAGGAAGGCTTTTTGCACCAAATGGGGAAGGCGACGGATGTCGTTCGTGGCCGGCACCGCTTCTTGGATGGAACACACCAGAAGTCTATAAGACAGGATTGCTGGCCGACATACGCAACAACTTGCGGGTTGCGAACTTCCACAACGCAAATGACCTAGCACTTTCACGGGACATTTCTGGACTTAATCAGGCCCTCAAGCCAGACTCCGGAAGAGGCGGCTACGTTGGTGGTCCAAATGGTTATGATGCGGACGAGCCTATCTTTCGAGATCGGTTTTTCTATCACACGGGAAGACATAAGGATGAAATAGATACGCGGTCGCCAGAGTACGTAAATATTTTCCTTTGGAGTGATGGCGTGGTGAGTCAAGACGCCCTTGATACGTTTGTGCTCAGTAAATTTATTCCAGATGGTAAGTATGCGAATACATACAGTAGGTATTACACGATGGCGTATCTTTCAGAGTCTCGGAATTATCCGCTTGGTGCATCTTTCCAAATGTCGATGCCGCGCGCTTCGTCGGTAGACTTGCAGGCCCTCTGGCCGATTCCGGATACCAAGACGTTGCCAACAAGCGAGTCGTCGACAAATGATTACTCAGGTCATCGCTGGCATAGCGGTCAGTTTCGTATGACTATGCCAGAACAAAAGGCATACTGGAAGAAAGTTATCGAGGCTTGTCGTGGATCAGTTGTGAACGCTCTGCCATGAAAGAGTTCGTCAACATGCCACATTTACTCGGTTCAATCATATGTCTTTGGGCAGCCGTTTGCAGTGTTTCGTGCGTTGAGCTAACGATACCCCAGTTACAGCGGTTGTCAGAGGAGCAACTCATTGAGCTTCACGCTCGTTTTGTTGACCAGCTTGGAGCGCCCCTCTCGGGAATCCGGATTCGCGCAAACATTTGGTGCCGTGAACCAAGCGGGTCGTTTTACGCAGAAAAAGATCTCGGGGTGATGGAGCTTGACGCCGATGGCAATTTGCACATTGGTGGAGAACGTGGAGGTTATCTTCGTTTGTCGATTGACGATGATAAATACTTTCTTGGCGACACGAGGAAGAAACCTAGAGAGGCGCAGGGAATTCTTGTAAAGTACAGCAAGAATGGAAGTGAGCTGTATTGGCTTGAGCACGGAACAAAAGAGAGTCCAACCATAATCACGGCATGGAAAAAGGAGGGCGCGCAAACCTTGATAAATCTGACGGGGGAAATTCGCTCGGCATATTCAGGCAAGGAGTTTGGGATTGATCTCGTCGCTGGTCTCATAGTTGATGATGGTGGTGACTTTCGTGTTCGGGTGAGTGCCGTTGAAGACGAGGTGGCGCGTAGGGCATCGGCAGATCATCTTGGTGCTTTCCCGTATAAGGTGTCTATGGATGTTGCCAACGGTGCGGTGGCTCCATTTCTTGGGAGAGAGTCGTCAGAGTATTATGCCGGCTTGATGGGTATTACCGTTCCCGAATTTCAGGTCCGTTCTATTGATGGCCCAACCAGAACCGTTGATCGTGGAACTAGCGGTATTCCATTTACGGGTTTTGTTAATCTCAGAAACGGACGGATTTTAGGTCGGTTGAAGATGTATATTGGCATGGAAAACTACTATCGTATAGAACAGGGGAGGGTCATTGTCCGGATCGACGAGGCGCTCTTGAATCCAAATGGCTCTCGTAGTCTTGAACTTGATCCCGCTAAACTGACCAAGTTGACCCTGACCGATGCGCGGAAGAAGCCAGAGCCTGAGCAGAAGAAGCCCTGATTGTTCCGCCCCTCTCTCCCCAGCCAACTCAGCCCTCACCGGGGACGCGGCTGGACGGATTCCCAACCCCCAACCTCACCCGTGCCCCCGAAGCCAGCCGTGAGAGCTTGGGGGAGCCGCTTGGGATTGGGTGTGGTGTAATCGACTGGACTGGCCTCAGAACCTTTTGGCGAAGGCCGTGAGCGGATCAAAGGCTGGCGTCAGCGCCGGCTGCGGCACGGCGCAGGAGCGAGCGAAGCGCTTGTGTTTGGCTGACGAAGGTGGATGACGAAGGTGGACACGCACGTGTTGGCGCGTCCACCGACTCCTGACGGACGATAGTGGTCAACGAACCATCTGCGACAGCATGAAGCCGGCCCGATTGGGCCGGCTTCTGTCGTCGTAGTGGTCTGCGAGGCGCTTGGCGGTGGTCGATTCGTGCCGTTGCTCGACGCGGGCCCGGCGGCCTCTCGGCCGCTGGCGTGTCGTGGTGCTGATCGAGGGGCGGCGTGGGCCGCTACGCGGTGTCAGGCTCGGGCGGCGGCGTGTCGTCGCGGTAGAGTCCGGCGGTGGTGTCGATGATCCACTTGGCTCCACGCCGTAGGGCTTCGCTGGCTCGGCTGGCGAGGGCGCCGAAGCTGCCGAGGCCGAAGTGGCCGCTGGATCGCATGAGCGACAACCAGGCATCGCGGTTGATGTGCAGGCGGTCGAGGATGGGTGCGAGGTTGGCGGGGAGGGCTCCGCGCTTGTCGCCGCGCACGATGCGGCCGGTCGCATCCACCAGGGTCAGATATTCGTCCAGCGTGACGGCGGCGGTGAAGGCGCAGCCGTCGGGTTGGTCGATGGTAGCGCGGACGATGGGCTCAATCCACAGGTCGGATTCCGGCGTTGTCGGGGTCGCGGACAGGGCGGGGACGAGGTGCGCGGCGCGATGCGCTTGGCGGGCGGCGCAGCGCTCGTGCACGCTGGTGAAGTCGGAGGCCTCGGGGGTCTCGGCCAGGACGGCGCGGATCGGGTTGAGGTCGACGTAGGCCATAGCGGCGATGACGGCGGCCTGGTCGAGCAGCGGCACCGATCGGAAGCGTCTCCCTGCGCCTCGGCTCCTGCCTCGACTCTGGGCGGCTGACCGTCGCAGGCCACGCCCGTGGCCTGCTCTCGCTGCGCTCGTCGGTCAGGCTGCGCGCGGCATCCTGCCGTGCTCGCCCCAGAAGTGGCCGGTGCAACCGTCGTCCCGGCTGGCGCGGCGGGCGAGGCGTTCGTTAATGCACTTCATGAACCAGGAGAGCGAGCGCAGACGCGTGCGGGCAGTGGCGTTCCACGCTGGGTCGGCGGC